>JBDLHX010000047.1:0-17176 GCA_039715165.1 Actinomycetota bacterium | reverse complement strand
CGGGATGGTGTTCCAGCAATTCAACCTGTTCCCGCATCTCACTGTGTTGGACAACATCACGCTCGCCCCGCAGTGGGTGCGCAAGCTCCCGAAGGCGGATGCAGAGCAGACGGGGATGGAACTCCTCGAGCGTGTGGGTATCCCGGAGCAGGCGAACAAGTATCCGGGGCAGCTCTCTGGCGGCCAGCAGCAGCGTGTGGCGATCGCACGGTCTCTGGCGATGGAGCCGAAGATCATGCTGTTCGACGAGCCGACGTCCGCTCTCGACCCGGAGATGATCAAAGAGGTCCTGGACGTGATGAAGGAACTCGCCCTGTCCGGGATGACGATGATTGTGGTCACCCACGAGATGGGGTTCGCCAAAGAGGTCGCGGATCGGGTGCTGTTCTTCGACTACGGCACCATCGTCGAAGAGGGCACCCCGGAGCACTTCTTCACCAACCCGCAGCACGACCGCACGAAGCTGTTCCTGTCCCAGATCCTCTGAGCGGGGTCCGAAGTCGCTGACGGACTACGGTGCGCCTGTGCGCATCTTCAACTTCTCAGCGGGACCCTCCACACTGCCGCTCGAAGTCCTCGAGGAGGTCCGGGACGAGATCGTCGACTATCGCGGCTCCGGCATGTCGATCGTCGAGATGAGCCACCGGTCCCCGGACTACGACGAGGTGCATCGCAGCGCACTCACCCTCGTTCGCGAACTGTTCGGCATTCCGGACGAGTTCGACGTTCTCTTCATCCAGGGTGGAGCGACGATGCAGTTCGGCATGGTCCCGATGAACCTGCTCACCGAGGGGGCGCTCGGCGCCTACGTGGATACCGGTGCATGGGCCTCGAAGGCGATCGGGGACGCAGCCCACCACGGCGACGCCTATACGGCGTGGAGCGGTGAGGACGACGGCTACTCCCGCGTTCCGGGGCCAGAGGAGATAGAGATCCGCGGCGGCACCCGCTACCTCCACCTCACGAGCAATGAGACCATCGGCGGCATCCAGTTCAGGGAGTGGCCCGAGACGGGCGTGCCCCTCATCGCTGACATGTCATCGGATTTCATGAGCCGACCGATCCCGTGGGACCGGTTCGACCTCGTCTACGGGGGCGTGCAGAAGAACCTCGCTCCAGCGGGACTGGCCCTCGTCATCGTCAGGCGCAGCATTCTCGACAACGCTGAGCAAGACCTTGCCGCCTACTTCCGGTACTCCGCTCATGTCGAGAAGGGTTCGCTGTACAACACGCCGCCCGTGTTCCCGATCTACGTGATGGAGAAGGTGTTGCGCTGGATGAGGAACCGGGGAGGCGTCCCCGCGATGGAGACGGCCGCTGCAGAGAAGTCCGGCCTCATCTACCGGACGATCGACGAGAGCGACGGTTTCTACCTCAGCCCGATCGACGTGGCGAGCCGATCGCGGATGAACGTCGTGTTCCGGATTGCCGACCCAGCCCTCGAGCCGCGTTTCCTCGACGGGGCCGCCGAGCGCGGTCTCTCCGGATTGAAGGGGCACCGGAGCGTCGGCGGGTGTCGGGCGTCGATCTACAACGCGATGCCGCTCGAAGGCGTCGAAGCCCTGAGCGAATTCATGGAGACCTTCCAATCCCAATCCGTTCTTGCGTAGATAGTGGCCTTGCCCGCTGCCGATAGTTACGCAAGAACGGTCAGAGGCGGATCTGGGTGATGCTCTCGATCGGGTCTGTGGCAGCCAGTGCCTCCATCGCTTCGGCCGGCACGTCTGAGTCGACGCTGATGAATGACAGTGCCCGTCCGCCCGGAGCGGTGCGGCCGGTCCGCCACGTCGCGATGTTGATGCCGAGTTCGCCCAGCAGCGTTCCGACCTTCCCAATGAACCCCGGCTCGTCATGGCTCACTGCAACGAGGATCGTTCCGTCCGGAACGACGTCGATCCGGTAGCCATCGACCTCGACCACGCGAGGTTCGTTGTGGCTGAACAACGTGGCAGCGATCGTGCGACGCCCTCCGGCCCACTCGACCCGGCAGGAGATGATGTTCGGATAGTCCGTCGTGTGGAGGCCGCTGATGTGTGCGACGGCGATGCCCCGCTCCTCCGCCACGTGCGGCGCGTTGACGTAGTTCACGGTCTCCGTTACCACCGGCTCGAGCATCCCCTTGAGGATCGCGATCGAGATCGGCCTGCTGTACTCGTCGATGTCGTCGCCCTCGACCGTGATCTCGACCTTCGTGATCGGCCCTTCGGCGAGCTGCGTCTGAAGGCTTCCGAGCCGCTCGGCCATGTCGAAGTAGGGGTGAAGCTCCTCGAGCACCCGGCCGTCGACAACCGGCATGTTGAGGGCGTTACGGAAGTCGGTTCCGAGCAACGCGTCGATCATCTGGCTCACGATCTGGATGCCAACCTGCCGCTGGGACTCGCTCGTGCTGGCGGCGAGATGCGGTGTCACGACGACGTTGTCCATGTGGAGCAGCGGGTTGTTCGGGTCCGGCGGCTCTTGGGTGAGCACATCGAGTGCGGCGCCGGCGACCGTGCCGTCGCGGAGCGCTTCGGCGAGGGCGTCCTCGTCGATCAGGCCTCCCCGTGCGGCGTTGATGATCCTCACCCCGGGCTTTGCTTTGGCGAGAGTCTCTCTGTCGATGAGGCTTTTTGTGTCCGGTGTGAGGGCGGCGTGCAACGTGATGAAGTCCGAGCGCTCGAGCAGTTCGTCGAGCGACACACGTTCGATCCTCATCGACGCGACGCGCTCGTCGCTCATATACGGGTCGTAGGCGATGACGTCCATACCGAACGCCCGGCAACGGCGGGCGATCCGACGTCCGACGCGGCCGAGGCCGACGATTCCGATCGTCTTCGCGCGCATCTCGATGCCCTTGAACCGGCTCCGTTCCCACTTGCCGCTCTTGAGGCTCGCATCCGCCTGCGGCACGTTGCGGCAGAGGGCGAGGAGGAGGGCCATCGTGTGCTCTGCGGTCGCGACCGTGTTGGCACCGGGCGTGTTCATCACGACGACGCCACGTTCGTTCGCCGCTTGCATGTCGATGTTGTCGACGCCGGTCCCGGCTCGACCGATGACCTTGAGCTTGTCACCTGCCGCGATCACTTCGGCCGTCGCTCGGGCGCTGCTGCGAACGATGAGCCCGTCATAGCCGGGGATCGTCTCGGCAAGCTCGTCGGGGCTCAGGCCCTTGATGACGTCGAAGTCGAAGCCCGGGTGCGCCTCGAGGAGCTGGACCGCATCCGGGGACAGAACGTCGGTCACGAGCACTCGGTAGGTCATGGACGGTCACCTCTCTTGATGATGAGTTCGCCGGCCTCGATCCTTGCACGGCTCCCTCTCACCACGATTGCATGTTCTGAATCCAACAGGGCCGTCTGCTCGGCTTCGGTCAGGACGAGTCCGAGCACCGGAGCGAGCGACTCACCGGTGACAAGCACATCCGACTCGTCGACGACGCGTTGTCGTTCGACGACGCCGGTGTACCCGATGAAGAGGTCGACGACGTCGCGTGCCTCGAGGTCGCTCGCGCCGTCGCCCACGAGCGCCGAACGGCCGGGACGACCCTGAAGCAGTTGTCCGATGATGAGCGGCTTCCCATCCGACCTCGCGAGTGGGGAGTTGGCGGCTTCCTCGACGGGTACGGCCCGGATGTTGTCGGCCGAAACCCCGAGCCACTCACCGAAGGGGCGCACAGCGCAGAGGAACCCGCCGGACACGATGAAGACGTCCTTTTCGGCGGCACGCAGCGCCCGGATAACCTCACGAGCGTCGGTGACGACATTGCTGCGGTAGAGATCCGCGAGTGCGGCGACCTCGCTCTCGGTGGGCGTCAGCATCGCGAGTCTGCGGCCGTAGACGCTCTCGAGGGGGACATCGCCCGTCATAGCGGCTTCGGTGAGTGCGGCGACTTCCTCCGAGTAGTCCTTGAGCCGGGCGAGTTCGTCGATGCCCTCGATCGTGCTCAGCGTGCTGTCGCAGTCAAAGATGACCGAGTCGAAGCCTCTGAGCGGGAGCGATGTGCCTGGATCCGGCATCGGTGGAGTGTATGCAGGCGACAGGCGTCGATCGACTCCCCAGTAGATTGACACCATGAGCAACACTCCTCGACGGCGCCGCCGACATCGACGCCACTCCCCGGTCGGTGAGCCCCAGCTGCTGGAGGATGTTCGGTTGGCAATGACATCAGGCCATCCGATCGACCTCCTGATGATGGCGAGCCAGATTCTCGAGATCTCGACTCCGCGTCCCTTGGATGCCGTCGTCGGAGGAGGTGATCCCGACTCCTCTCGGGACGACTTCCTTGCATCGCTCCTCGACTTCGACAGCAAGGAGACAACGGCGCTCCTCCATGCCTTCCTTGCCTTGCTCTCGGATGTAGCAACGGCCGCAGAGATCCATAGCGAGCTGGAGCGACGGCGCTGGCGGCTCCCGGATTGGATTCCCGAGATGGGGAGCATCGAGATTGGCGAGTCAATTGAGATGGCCCACATCCTCGGCGACGGAGAGAACGTCGCTGTCGAGGCGCGGTGGCCATCAGGTCGAGTGGTGACGATCCTTGTGTACATCGACCACAACATGGGAACCGCCGTCAAGGACGCATTCCCTGCCGTCGAGAGCCTCGCCAGCATCCGCAGTGCCTACCTCGAGAACGCCGACGCCGATTCGACCGTCACCGTGATTGACCCCGCAGACGCAAGAGCTCGAATCGAACAGGCCATCGAAATGGGTGAACGGACCTACCCACCGTTCGTTTCCCAGACCTGGCCCGGTTGTCGCAGCCTCGTCGAGTTCGTCACCCGGCGGCTTCCCGTCGGCGGTGTCGGATTCGAGCGGCCGAGTTGGACGGAGGCCGAGCGACGCGGGCTCGCCCGGGACTTCTTCGACTCGCCCTCCGGCTCTCCGCTCGCCGATGACGAGGATGCGCGCGACATCATCGACATGCTGATCTGGTTCGCATGTGACTACGGGCCGGGTGATCCACTCAGGTGGAGTCCCGTGTCGATCGAGATCCTGTTCGTCGATTGGTTCCCCCGCAAGATCCTGGGTGACGCCGCCTACATGCAGGGGATGCCGGAGGCCGCGCAGGCCCTCGTACGGTATGCGCACGACGAACGTGGGATCCCCGAGCACCTGACGATCGAGACGCTCCATGCAATGGATCACTGGGAGGCCGAATACCGGCGGGCGGTCGCGGATCGTAGTGGTCCGTTCGGCCTGTCCCGGGCGCCTTCCGGCGGGTTGGGGATCGATCCCCTGCTGGACGGGCCGATCGAGGAGTACATGCTCTCCGTCTTCGCTGAGCAAGCCGGCGGCCGGGATGTGCTCGACAGCCTGAGCGATGCCCCGCTGCCGGACGAAGCATTCGATTGGTCGGGTATCCCGGAGGACATCCACGAACGTGTCGGCGAAGTGCTCGGTTTGGTGGACCGATGCAGTGATGAACTCCTCGACGTCGAGTACAGGACGATCGCCCGCCGTCTGCTCGCCCGCGTGGCTGCCGGCGATCCACAGATCTTCCGTCGCAAGGCACGGTCCGACTACGCCGCGGCCGCCCTGTTGTGGTGGATTGGGAAAGCGAACGACCTGTTCTGGAAGATCTATGTCAAGGATCTCATGGCATGGTTTGGGATCAAGCAGGGGTCGGTCTCGCAACGAGCCGAGACGATGAGGAGAGCCGTCGGATTCGATCCCTACCGGACGCGTGTCGAAGTCCTCGGTGATCCCAAGCTGCTGCACTCGACGAAGCGTCGGTCCATGATCGAGGCGCGGGATCGGTACGTCGAACGCCTGAAGGCTGACGAGGACTGAGACCGGGCCGGAGCGTGTGTTGTTGGGGCGGCCGCTGTCGGTCGTCACTCCCCGTCTCTGTACTCCGCGAGTGCACCTCTGACTGCATCGACGATGATGCCGATCAGCCGTATGTCCTCCGCAGCCTGCGCGGCATCGATGTGTCCGGCCCGGTTCTCGCTTGCGTGGCGTGTCCGTCGGATTCGGTCGAGGTTCGCAAGCGCCTCACCAGTGGTGGGATCGTCGAGCATCGCTCTTGCGTAGTCGACCACGGCCTGATGAGCTCGCGGTCGGTTGCGGAGCCGGAATCCAGACAGCCGCATGTGGGCAGTCGCTGCCTTGCGTGCAGCGTCGTAGCCGAGGGCGTAGGCCCCATTTGTGTCGTCCCGCTCCAGAATGAGCGAGGCATTCTCGAGATGCGTCCGGGCATCATCCAGGAAGGCCTGCGCCGCCGCGGAGTCCGGTCGTACCGCTTCGAGCCTCCTCGCAGCAAGCAGATCCTCAATCGAGGCCACGGTCGTCTCACGAGGGCTCGTCCTCGTCGACTGGAATGAGAGGTCCGGCTGCAACCGACTTCAGGAACCCTGAATCAGCGGCCTCCCAGTCCTGTAGTGAAACGACGATTGGGTTCACCTGGATACCCAACGCCATCTCGACCGGCTGGAGCCGGTCGTAGAGCTCCTGTTGGTCGACGCCTCCGATGACCAGAACATCGATATCGGCGGGCGGCTCGCCCCAGTTGCCGAGGTAGCGGTCGGCCCACGACCCGTGAATGAAGGCCCGGTGGACCCCGTCGAGGCCGTCGATCGCTCTGGCAATGCGGTGGCGTGGCCCTACGGTCAGCATCATGAGAGTGCGGATGGGTTGGGTGGCTGCATGGTCTCTTGCAACGGTGACAAGGCGGCTTCGTCCGACCGCTCGTGTGGTGACGAGACCGGCATTCATCAATCGGTTGATCTCCCTTTGGGTAGTTGTGTAGGGCAAGTCCGCCGATCGGGCGATGTCGGAGATCGAGCGGTCTTCCCCCGCACCGACAACGTACAACTGTTCGAGGATCGCTACAAGAGCCTTGGAACGGAACAGCGGCAGGAGCGGCGAGCCCGAAGATCTACCCATTAGATGGTGCATATTACCCGACTAATGGGTACGTTGCAAGAGTGCCTGTCCAGATGTGAGCAGCGATTCTCACCGACAATCGACTACTGAGGCACGGGACGCCTGCGTGCATTCCACTTCCAGCCCTCCGCAGCCGCCAGGATCGCCGCCGCTGCTGCGAGCGAGATGAGCAGATCCCGGGGCCCGAGCGCCACCGTGTCGAAGATCCCCTGGAGGAATGGCACGTAGACGAGGGCGAAGTGGGCGGTGACGCCGATCGCCACGGCGATCAGCATGGCCCGATTCGACAGCAGCCCGATCGAGAACAGCGAACGCCGCTCGCTGCGCACCTCGAGGGCGAGCGCGAGCTGACCGAAGATGAGCGTCGTGAAGAGCATCGTCTGAGCGCCCGGGTCGTCGACGTTCCACGCCCACCATCCGACGAGCAGGGACACCGCCGCCAGGAGCGAGCCGAAGCCGCCGATGTAGTGCACTACTCCGCCTCCGAAGATCGTCTCGCTCGCGACTCTCGGAGGCCGATTCATCACGTCCTCCTCCGCCGGTTCGATGCCGAGCGCCAGCGCGGGGAGACCGTCGGTGACGAGGTTCATCCAAAGGATCTGGAGCGGGAGGAGAGGAATCGGCAGGCCCAGGAACGGGCCGATGATCATCACGGCCAGTTCGGATGCGTTGCACGTGAGCAGGTACTTGATGAACTTGCGGATGTTGTCGTAGATGACGCGGCCCTCTTCGACCGCAGCGACGATCGTGGCGAAGTTGTCGTCGAGGAGCACCATGTCGGCCGCTTCTTTCGAGACGTCCGTGCCGGTGATACCCATCGCGACGCCGATGTCGGCCAGTTTGAGCGCGGGAGCGTCGTTGACGCCGTCGCCCGTCATGGCGGTCGGTGTGCCACCCTCTCGATACGCCCCGATGAGTCGCAGCTTGTGTTCGGGGGAGACCCTGGCGAAGACCGAGGTGTCCTCGATCGCGGCGAGGAGTTCCGTCTCGCTGAGCCGGTCGAGATCTGCGCCGGTGAGGAAGTCCTCGCCGTCGATCCCGATCTCCGTTGCGATGTGCCGGGCAGTGAGCGGGTGGTCCCCAGTGATCATCACGGTGCTGATGCCGGCGGCCTTCGCCGTCGCCACGGCTTCCGCCACTTCGGGTCGCGGCGGGTCAATGAGCCCGAAGAGGCCGATGAGGACGAGCCCCTCTTCGGCTGCGTCGCCCGAGGGTGTGGCCTGCCAACCACGGGCAGCCGCGGCGAGGACGCGTGTCCCCTCGGCGGCGAGTGACTCGGCTTGTTCGATGATCCGTCGGTCCCACTCCTCGGTCATGGGCGCGACACTTCCCGCCACGAGCACTGCGGTGGAGCATTCGAGAACTCGTTCGACGGCCCCCTTCATGAAAGATGCTGCCACTGTGCCGGGTTCGAAGACGGTGGCGATGCCGTCGACCCAGCCCGGGAGGTCGTCGGGGACCGAGTGGATCGTCGTCATCCGCTTGCGCGTCGAATCGAACGGCACCTCGTCCACGCGAGGGAACAGAACCTCGAGATCGGGTTTGGCAATGCCGAGTTCGACGGCGGCGAGGACGAGCGCGGTCTCGGTCGGGTCACCGACGGACCGGTTGCCTTGCTCCGTCGCGGTGAGTGTTGCGTCGTTGCAGAGCGCACCGGTCGCGAGCGCGGCCTCGAGACCCTGAGCGATCTCGTCGGCCCCCTGCTCGGTGATCGTGAACGGTCCGGATGCTTCGCCGGCGAGGACGACGTGATCGTCGGCGAGGTCGAGCACGGTGACCGCCATTCGGTTCTGGGTGAGCGTGCCCGTCTTGTCGCTGCAGATCACCGAGACCGAGCCGAGCGTCTCTACGGCGGGGAGTCGCCGAATGAGCGCCTTGCGCCGCAGCATGCGCTGAGCGCCGAGCGACAGGGCGATCGTCACGACTGCCGGCATCGCCTCGGGAATCGCTGCGACGGCGAGGCTCACGGCGGTGAGGAGCATCACCTCGACGCTCTCGCCCTTGGCGATGCCGATGACGAAGAGCAGGGCGACGATCGCGAGAGCGACGACGGCGAGAACCTTTGCCAGATGGTCGAGCCGCTTCTGGAGTGGCGTGCGTTCTTCGACAACGGCCTGGAGCATCTCGGCGATGCGTCCAAGCTCGGTGCGCATGCCGGTGTCGGTCACGGCGACGACGCCTCTGCCTCTCGTGACGGTGGTCCCGCGATACACGACGTTCAGCCGGTCGGCGACGGGAACGGTCCGCCCGTAGACGGTGTCGGAATCCTTGCCGACGGGTACGGACTCGCCGGTGAGCGCCGCTTCCTCGATCTCGAGGTTCACGGCGTCGACGAGGCGGCCGTCGGCAGGGACGATGTTCCCGGTCTCGAGGGCGAGGATATCGCCGGGGACGATGTCCGCCGATGAGATGACGACCGGATCGCCCGATCTGATGACGGTGACTTCCGGCACCGACATCCGCTTCAGCGCGGCCATGGCCTCTTCGGCCTTCTTCTCCTGAACGAAGCCCATGACGGCGTTGAGGATGATGATCGCCAGGATGGCGACGGCCTCGATCCAGTCGCCCAGGAAGATCGAGACCCCCGCGGCGGCGATGAGGATGAGCGTGAAGAGATCCCTGAACTGGGAGAGGAAGATCTGGAGCGGAGTGCGTCCGCCACGGTCTTCGAGCTCGTTTGGGCCGTGCGTTGCGAGGCGGCGTGCCGCTTCAGCATCGGCGAGGCCGTCTCGCGTCGCGTCGAGTTGCTCGAGCGTCCCGTCGACGTCGAGGCGATACCAGTCAGTCCCGGTTGTCGCTGCTTCAGTCGTCACACCTCGACGATAGGCGACCGCCGCCCGACGGTGCCCACGAACCCAGGGCTCGCAGCGGCCTATAGGTGTCTGGCCGGCCCACGGTTCGACGGCAGTCGGCTATAATTCAACACGTGATGAATTGTAGGGTCGCCGAATCGAGGAGACGCACATGAAGAAGTGGGCCCAGCGAACGAGGAGATGGCATCGGTGGATTGCGATCCCGATGTTTGTCATCGTGCCGATCTCGGCGGCGTTGCGACTCTCAGGGAACGGGAAAATCATGAAGGACATACCGGCCTGGGAAGCCGGTCAATCGATCCTCATCCTCTTCTTGGCACTGACCGGTGCATATCTCTACACGTTCCGCGTTGTCAACCGCAGGAAGCGGATGAGTCGCTCCGCTGCGGCGATCGAGAGCGGATCCGAGACCACGGTCTGAGAGCGGTGGTACAGAGATGACGAGGACCGGCCGTCGTCCGGGGGATTCCGCCGTCACCCGTGCGGAGATCCTGGATGCAGCGAGATCAACGTTTGCCGAGAGCGGCTATGAAGGCGCGACGCTTCGTCGGATCGCAGCGACGGCCGGTGTTGACGTTGCTCTCATCGCCCATTACTTCGGCAGCAAAGAGCAGCTGTTCGTCGCCGCTCACGAACTGCCCATCAACCCATCCGACATCGCCGGCGTGCTCGGAAGCGGAAGCGTCGACGACGTGGGGGAACGGGTTGCTCACTTCGCTCTCAGCATGCTTGCTGCTGACGACTCGCCCGCCGTGTCATTGATGCGGGCCGCGGCCACCAACGAGTCGGCGGCGGCAATGCTCCGGGAGTTCATCGATCGAGCGATGATCGAACCGATCGCTGCGCTGATCGACCTGCCCGATGCCCGAGAGCGGGTGGCCCTCATGGCATCGCATCTTCTCGGTGTGCTGTTCGCCCGGCACATCGTCGGTGTGCCCGAGCTCGTGTCGGCGCCGATCGACGATCTCGCCGCTGCGGTCGGCCCAACGCTCCAGAGATACTTGACCGAGGGCGCCCGGATGGATTCCGACGACTGACGCCGCTACGAACCCAAGGTTGTAGAGACACTCATAGGCCGCTGCGAGCCCTGGGTTCGTGGAGCACTACGGCAGTGCGCGGCCGAGATCCTCCCAGCGGTCACCTTCTGCCAGGTCGATGATCGTCCACGCCATGGCCAGAGCGCCGTCGCGGATCGCTGCTTCACCCGACGGTGTCAGCGTGTGGGCGGCGAACTCCTTTTGGTGGTTCACGTAGGGCGTCGCTTTGATGTCGAGCATCGGATGGATCGTCGGCACCTCGTACGACACGTTCGCCATGTCCGTCGAGCCCGTCATCGCCGGGTCGTACTCCGTCATGCGATGCATGTGCCGTCCGAGCGCCTCGGAGTTCTCGGCGTAGATGTCGGCCATTGCGGGATCGACGAGCATGTCCGTGTACGGGTGGCCGAGCGGCTTGACCTCGTAGGAACACCCGGTCGCGAGCGCCGCTCCTTCGAATGCGGCAATGACTCTGGCGTACAGCTCGTCGAGGCGTTCTTTCGTCAGTGCTCGCACGTACCAGGACATCGAGGTGAACGCCGGGATGACATTCGGAACGCCGCCGCCGTACGTGATGACGCCGTGGATCTTGTCAGTGGGGTACAACGCCTGACGCAGCGTCGAGATGTTCACGTACGCCTGCACCGCCGCGTCGAGAGCGTTCAAGCCGACCTGGGGTTTGAACGCGGCGTGGGACTCCTTGCCGTGGAATTCGACATCGACCTGGGTGACGGCGAGGAAGTTCTTGTCGACGACATCGTCGTTCGCCGGGTGGACCATCATCGCAGCAGCGGCATCGGAGAATGCCCCGGCTTCGATGAGATCGATCTTGCCGCCATAGGCCTCTTCGGCGGGGGTTCCGAGGACGGTCACGCGGATCCCAAGGTCGTCGACGAGCGACTTCATGGCGATCCCGGCACCGATCGCCGACGTGGCGATGACGTTGTGGCCGCACGCATGACCGACCTCGGGGAGTGCGTCGATCTCGCAGCAGATCACGACCTCCGGTCCCTCGGTCCCGACGCGAGCGGTGAACGCCGTGTCGAGCCCGTAGGCGGGGTACTCAACGTCGAAGCCCTTCTCTGCCAGGAATCCGGCGAGTTTTGCCGAGGTCTCGAACTCCTCGAAGGCGATCTCGGGATGGTCGTACATCCATCGGGAGAGATCCCGCAGCTCATGTTCGACGACGTCAAAGGTCTGCCGCGCGATTTCCTTGCTGCCCACGATGACTCCTTGCCTATTCAGCTACTCGCGCAGCGTACACAAACCGGGAATTCCCGCAGCCGTCACAGGTTTGAACCCCGTAGCATTGCGCCGACCAGGAGGTGCCATGGGGCAGTATCAAGACGAGATCAAGAAGATCGGCCCGCCCACGGTCGAGCTGCGCGAGCAGCTCCCCGAGGTCTACGAAGGCTTCGCGACCACGTACCGGGCGGTCTACAAAGACGGCGCGCTCCCGGCGGCGACGAAGGAGCTCATGGCCACCGCGATAGCGATTGCGACCGGCTGCAAGGGCTGTATCGCCAGTCACGCACGCGGCGCCGCTCGCAAGGGCGCGACCTACGAGGAGATGGCCGAGGCCATCGGCGTCACGATCCAGATGGGCGGCGGACCTGCCTCCGTGTACGGGCCTGAGGCCTGGGAGGCGTTCAAGGAGTTCAAAGAGCGGTACGGATGAACCTCGTCTTCGCCTCGTTCCCTTCGCCGTCACGGAACGTCATTGAGCTTGGCCCACTGACGATCCACTTCTACGGCATCCTCATCGCCATCGGCGTCATCGTTGCCGTCGTCGTGGCGAAGCGCCGCTACGAACGCTTCGGAGGGAGCGGTGAGCTCGTCGAACGGGTCGCGATCTGGACGGTCGCGCTCGGCTTCCTGGGCGCCCGCGCCGGCTACGCCGCTACCCACCTCCACACGTTCGAGGGGCGCCCGTGGGCGGTTCTCTTCATCTGGGAAGGCGGGCTTGCGCTCTACGGGGGGCTCACGGCAGGGGCAATCACCGCGATCGTCCTCATGCGCCGTCACGGCGGTGACGCCCTCGGATTCGCGGACGCAGCCGCCGTCGGCATCCCCCTTGCCCAAGCGATCGGAAGGTGGGGCAACTACTTCAATCAGGAGCTGTTCGGCACACCGTCCACGCTGCCGTGGGCCGTCGAGATCGCACCGTCGCACCGGCCGTCCGAATACGCCGAGTTCGCAACCTTCCACCCGACGTTCCTCTACGAGTCGCTGTGGAACGTGTTCGTCACGGTCGGGATCATCCTCTGGCTCGAACGCCGCGGGAAGCTCGCGAAGGGCTCGTCGATTGCTCTCTATCTCATGGTGTACGGAACGGGAAGATTCCTCTTGGAGCTCCTCCGTACCGACACGGCGTTCCGTCTGCTCGGTCTCAGCAGGAACGGCTGGATCTCGATCGGGGCCGTCCTGCTGGGCGCGGGCCTGCTCTGGTGGTTCCAGAAGCGAGGCGAAGAGAGGACGCTCGTCGGCAAACCGGTGTTCATCGCACCGGGTGCCCCGACGATCCTCGACGAGACCGTGGTTGACGAGGCACCGGTCTCGGATCCCGAGGACGCGACGGGCATTACGTTCGGCGACGGAACCGGTGGACAGACTCCCCCTACCTGAACCCGATCTCGGCGAGATCCGAGCGAACCTGCTCGTCGGAGAGGAGTCGCCGCAGAGCGGCAACGGCCGGGCGGTCCCAACGGTCCTCGCGCACGGCGAAGTCGTAGCGCTCGTTCGCGACGAAGCGGAACTCGAGGTTGGCACCCGCCGCGACAGTGTCGAGGGTGACTCCCCAGTCGGCACGGCCCTGCTCCACCGCCGCGGCCGCACCGTTGTGCGTCTTCACCTGATGGAGGTAGCCCGGCGGGCGACTTCCGTCGAGGAGGTCATCAATGAGGATTCGCGTTCCGCTCCCAGGGTTGCGGTTGACCATCCGGTGCTTCCCGGTGCGGAGCGCGTCGATGAGCGCGTTGCCTTCGAGATCGACGAGCCCAGCATCGTCGCTCCGGAACACGATGCCCTGGCGGCGGTCGTAGCCGTCGACGAGGCGAACACCCCCCGAGACGAATGACTCGTTGTAGCGCCCCGTATCGGGGTCGAGGAGATGCGTTCCCGCAACGTCGCCTTCCCCTCGGGCAAGGGCGGCGAGACCGGCCGTCGAACCGACGGGGATTGCCTTGACGCGGAAGCCTTCGTCGGTGAGGAGACCGACCAAGTAGTCGAGTCCGACGCAGTGGCTCCCGATCACAAGGAGGTCCGGTGTTCGGGTCTTCGCGTCGAGGAGCCGAACCGTCACGGGTGCCCCGGCCTCGACGTACTCGGTGGCTGCGGGGGTGCGGATGAAGCCGTCGGCACGGCCGAACGCCGTGACGCTCCCCGACCCCGCACCGAGGGGATAGGCGGCAAGATCGCCGTCGCCCTCGACGAGGTCGACGAGGGAGTACTCGGTCCTACCGGGGACCGACGTGATCCGCATCGGGGCGATGGCCTGAACGGTGTTGACGGCATCGGCCGGGAGCCCGGAGAGCCTCCGTAGGAGGGGCGCGACGAATTCGTGGAAGGTGAAGACGGCCGATGTGGGGAAGCCGGGGAGCACGACGACCGGCTTGCCGCCGACGACGGAGAGCAGGATCGGCTTGCCCGGCTTCAGAGCGACCCCGTGCACGACGATGCCGGGCGAGTTCGGGAGGCGATCGGCGAGGCGCTCGACGGCGGCGGAGTTGACGTCACCCTCGCCTTTCGACGTCCCGCCCGAGAGCAGGATTACGTCGACGGCTTCCGGGCCGGTGAGGAGGCTTTCGAGGATCGATTCGACGGCGTCGAGATTATCCGGAGCGATGCCGGCGGGGACGCCCTCACAGCCGAGCTCGGCGACCGCATCGAGGAGCATCGGCTGGTTCGAGTCGTACACCTGACCGGTGGTGAGCGCACCGCCGGGGGAGACCAGTTCATCGCCGGTCGACAAGATGGCGACGCGGGGGCGGGCGATGACTTCGACATCATCGGTACCGACGGCGGCGAGGACGGCTGTGTCGCGCGAGGTCAAGGTCGATCCCTTGCGGAGCACCGTGTCGCCGCGACCGATGTCTGATCCTGCGAACGTGACGTCGGTCCCCGGGGCGACCGACCGGCCGATGGCGACGCGTCTGTCGGAGATCTCCGTGTGCTCGACCATCACGACGGCGTCGGTTCCCCGCGGTACGACGCCGCCGGTTGCGATCGGGACTGCCGTTCCAGCCGGGGTCTCGAAGTCCTCGGGAGGGATATCTCCGGCGGCGAGGCTGATCTCTGCGACGTCCAGGCTCACCGGCTCGAGTTCTTCAGCACCGTATGTGTCGGCGGCGCGAACGGCGTAACCGTCGACATTGCTGCGATCGAAGCCCGGCACGTCGACGCGGGCGACGATGTCGGAAGCGAGGACCCGCCCGCGGGCATCCGAGAGTGGGATGGTCTCGCGCCGCGGTGTGAGGTGTGCGCAGGCACCGTCGAACGCCCGATGTGCGTCCGTCTCTTCGACGACGGTGAGGAACTGGCGCTGCTTCACAGTCAGCAGTCTCCTTGGTAGCAGTGGACCGTGACCTCGGTGCCTTCCGCGTATCCCTCGGAGGCGACGGGGATGAGCACGAATCCCGATGCCCTGGTGACGGAGGAGAGAACAGACGACCCCGTGATCGCGACCGGCACGACTTCATCTCCGTCGATGATGACGCGGGCGTAGTCGGTGCGCCCGACCTGCGAAGCGAGACGGCGTGTGAGGGTTCCGGTGATCGTGCGGTACGGAGAGTCGGTGGTTCCTCCAGCGAGGCGGCGAACGACCGGTCCGGCGAAGAGATCGTAGGCAGCGAGGCACGAGACGGGATTGCCGGGGAGGATCAGTACCCGGGCCTCTTCGACCGTCCCGATGCCGGTCGGCGCCGATGGTCGCATCGTGATTCCATGGATGAAGAGGTCACCGAGCTCGCCGACGATCACGGGGACCCGGTCCTCGGACCCGACCGAGGCGGCACCCGCGGTCACGATCACGTTTGCGCCGGGCCGGGAGAGAGCCTCTTCCATTGCCTCTCGCTGATCCGGTAGGCGAAGGATCTCCGGGATGCCGCCGTCTCGTTCGACGAGAGCGGTGAGCATCGGCGAGTTCGAGTCAACGATGCGCTGCCCGTCCGGGCTCGCTCCCGGGGGAAGGAGTTCGTCGCCGGACACAACGATGCGAACGACGGGCCTCCGCACGACCTGGACGGGATCATGGCCGATCGCAGCGAGGAGTCCGACGTCCTGGGGGAGGAGCTGTCGTCCGGTTTCGAGCACGTGGTCACCGATTGAGACGTCCTCTCCGACGCGGCCGACGTTCCGGCCGTTGGGAACCGGCGCTCGGGCCTCGATTACGGCCCCGGAGCCGCTCGTGTCCTCTGCCTTGAGCACCGCGTCGGCGCCGTCGGGTAGGGGGGCGCCGGTCATGATGCGAACACACGTGCCGGGCTCGACGGCTTCGGCGGGTGTCGCACCGGGCATCGACGAGCCGACAACACGCAAGGGGAGAGGGTTGTAGGCGGATGCGCCGTAGGTGTCTTCGGCGACGACCGCGTAACCGTCCATGGTGGCCCGGCGAAACGGCGGGACGTTCACCGAGCTGACGACGTCTTCTGCGAGGACCCGCCCTGCTGCTTCCGTCACCGGTACCGGCTCTGGAGGAAGCGGTTCGATGCCATCGAGCGCGGCGGCGAGGGCATCTTCCACAGAGGAGCGCTCCCGGAAACCGCGCATCCTTATGTCCTCAGGTGGTGCCATCGACACGCGATGGTATTCGAGAACGGAACGCCAAGAGCCGAGGATTGGGATTTGTGGCGGGGTCCCCGCTGACCTCGACGTCCGAATCAGCCGTCATCGACACTCTTGCGAGGGTCGCTGCGGAGAGGACAGCCCTCTTGCACGATTCCAGCCGTCGACCACCGGGATGTAGTCGATGACGATCTCCGTTCCGCGGGCGAGCCGACTGGCTCGTTCCGCGAGCTCGACGTCCGACCGTTCCTCCTTCGTGTGGAAGACGAAGGCGATGGGTTCGTCCCCGGGGCCCTGTTCGGGAGTGCCCCACACGATCACGCTGTCGCCTTCATCCGAGACTGCTGTGATCGTGATTCGTGCGACGGGCATGGTCCGGAACCTACACGGAGGGTGTGACAGCCTGATGTCGGCGGTGTTCTGGTGATGCGTCGGCAGTCTCGTAGCGACCGCCATGAGCCTCTCGATGTTGCCAGCGAGTAGGTGCCGATGTGGAGGGGCTACTCGGATGCTCGCACTTGCGTGGCGAGGCTCGCTATCGGCACGGCGTGAGTCTGTCGACGGATGGCGATAGCGAGCGGGCGTCAGGATATGTGGGTAGTCCGTCGGGGCCAGGAGGATCGGGTCTCGGTGTCAGCCGCGCTGGTAGCGAGCGACGATCTCGTCGCCCTCCATCTCTCC
>JBDLHX010000046.1:0-17779 GCA_039715165.1 Actinomycetota bacterium | reverse complement strand
CTACTTGACGATCATCAACACGGCGCCCGCGGTGACCGTGTCACCCGGCTGAACCCGCAGGTCCACGATCTCGCCGTCGGCCGGGGCCTTGATCTCGTTCTCCATCTTCATCGCCTCGAGGACACAGACCGGTTCACCTTCACGCACGGAGTCGCCTGCCGAGTGGTGCACCTTGACGATGGTGCCCTGCATCGGAGCGGTGACAAGCCCCTCTTCCGCACCTGCGGGCTGCTGGCGCCCGAGCTTCGGGGCCTTCCGCCTCGGAGCGGGGCGCTGGCCGGACCCGGTTGAGGCGATCACCTGTGACCAGTACTTGACCTCGAACCGGCGCCCGCCGACCTCGACCGTGATCGAGCGTTCCTGGAGTTCCTCATCTTCGGGAACCGCCGGTGAGGCACCCTTGGCGATGTCGGCGAAGTCCATTTCGTCTTCAACGAGACGCGTGTGGACATTGCCCTGGTTGAAGTCGGCGTTGTCGAGGATGCGAAGGTGGGCCGGGATGGTCGTCTCGACACCCGCGATAGCGAACTCGGTGAGCGCTCGCTTCGAACGGCGAATGGCCTCGTCCCGGTCGCGTCCCTTGACGATGAGCTTCGCGATGAGGTTGTCGTAGTACTGCGAGATCCTCGCGCCCTGTCGCACGCCGCTGTCGACACGGATTCCCGGGCCGGCAGGCTCGCGATACGTCGACAGCTTGCCGGGCGTGGGAAGGAACCCTCCGGCCGGATCCTCGGCGTTGATCCGGAACTCGATCGCATGGCCTCTCGACTCGGCCCGGTCGAACGACAGTTCCTCTCCAGCAGCAACCCTGAGCTGTTCGGTCACGAGATCGAGCCCAGTGGCCTCCTCGGTGACCGTGTGCTCGACCTGGATTCTCGTGTTCATCTCGAGGAAGAACAGATCACCGTTCGTGTCCAGGAGAAACTCGACGGTGCCGGCGCTGACGTACCCGGCGGCACGGGCGATAGCGAGGGCGGAGCGCTCGAGTTCGGCGCGCTGTTCGTCGGTGAAGCCGGGGGCGGGGGTCTCCTCGACGAGCTTCTGGTGGCGGCGCTGGAGCGAGCAGTCGCGCTCCCCGACGAAGACGCCGTTTCCGTGGGTGTCGAAGATGACCTGCGCCTCGATGTGCCGCGGCTGATCGAGATAGCGCTCGACGTAGACCTCGGGATTCGCGAACCACGCCTCGGCCTCTCGTGCTGCACCCTCGAACGCGGAGTCGAGATCCTCGGCTCTTCGAACAACCTTGAGGCCCTTGCCGCCGCCCCCATGGGCCGCCTTGATGGCGATCGGGAAGCCGTGTTCCTCGGAGAAGGCCCGCACTTCCGACACATCGACGACGGGTTCGGTCGTGCCCGGCACGGCGGAGACGCCCGCGCTCGCAGCGGCGACACGAGATGCGATCTTGTCGCCCATCGTGGCGATCGCCTCGGGCGGAGGACCAACCCAGATGAGGCCGGCATCGACGACGGCCCGGGCGAAGCCGGCGTTCTCTGCGAGGAATCCGTAGCCCGGGTGGACGGCATCGGCCTCCGACTCACGGGCGATCTCGAGGATGCGATCGATGTTGAGGTAGGACTCGGCCGACGGCGCAGGGCCCACGTTCCACGCCTCGTCTGCGAGGTCGACGTGCACAGCGTCGCGGTCGAGTTCCGAGTAAATGGCGATGGTGCGGAGGCCGAGGTCGTTCGCGGCACGAACCACACGAACCGCGATCTCGCCCCGATTGGCGATGAGAACAGATTTCACAACGGGCATCCTAGAAACGTCGAGGCAGGAACGATCCGGTCGTCGCACATCCGACTACGACCTCAGCCTCCGGGTTACGAAAGGCGTCGATAACCAAACCCCCCTCCTAGCCTGACATTGCTCATGGGTCTCCCCATGCGGTATCCCCGCCTTCTCACTTCGCTGTTCGTCGCGCTCGTGCTCATCACGATCCCGGCGGCTCCCGCGCGCGCGGATGCGCCGACCAAGGGGGAGATGCTCGAGCGCGTTGACACGATGTCCACGATCGCCGATCGCGCGTCCGAGACCGCCGATCTCGCCCTGCGTGGCGGCGTCGTTGACCTCATCGCCCGTCATGGTGATCTCAATCACTCCGATGCGGACGTCGTGCTCGATGCCATCATCGGTACGGTTCTCGCCCTCTCGGAGGCCGGGGAGCGCAGCGGTGTGCTCGGCTCACCGGACGTTGAAGTGGTCTACGACAGTGTGCTCGCTCTCATGGGCTCCGTCGATCCGCAGGCGAAGCAGGCGCTCGCCAAGGTTGCGCACTATCGGACAACTGCGTTCGAGACCGAGGATCGAATGGCACAAGTCGAATCGGAGGTGATGGCGGCGCTCTTGAGCAGCCGGCAACAGACCTTCGAACCGAACGTGGAGCGCTGGCGTCCGCTCGTCGAGGAGTATTTCCCCCTGGACCGGGTTGATGAAGCGCTCTCGGTGATGACCTGTGAATCCGAGGGCGATCCGGATGCCAAGAGCAGAAGAAGCAGCGCCTCCGGGCTGTTCCAATTCCTCAGGCGAACGTGGTCGATCGCATCTGCCGAAGCCGGGTTCGAAGGTTCCTCCGCGTTCGCTGCAGAAGCGAACATCGCTTCAGCGGCGTGGCTCGTCGACTACTCGTTGGCCAACGGGGACAACGCATGGCAACAGTGGAGCTGCAAGCCATGACCCGCGCACGATCCCAGGTGACGCTCGCCGCCGTCAATCTGTCCGGTTTCTGCGTCTACAACGGGATGTTGCCGTGCTTCCTCGGCGGCATGGCCTCTCTCTTGTTCCGCAGCATCGAGAGAGCCTTGATCAGGCGCGGCCTCGTCTCTCGCGCCTCGATCACGTCGTCGACGTAGCCTCGCTCGGCCGCCACCCACGGGTTGGCGAAGCGATCCTCGTACTCATCGATGAGACGCTGGCGTTCCGCCTCCGCGTCGTCCGATGCTCGCAACTCCTTGCGGTGGATGACGTTGACCGCGCCCTGCGCCCCCATGACCGCGATCTCGGCCGTGGGCCACGCGAATGCGATGTCGGCGCGTACCGCGCGAGCATTCATGACGAGGAAAGCACCGCCGTACGCCTTGCGGGTGATCACCGTGACTCTCGGCACGGTTGCCTCGGAGAAGGCGTAGAGAAGCTTCGCGCCATGGCGGATGATCCCGTTGTGCTCCTGCCCGACGCCGGGGAGGAAGCCCGGCACGTCGACGAACGTGACGAGCGGGATGTTGAAAGCGTCGCAGAACCTCACGAAGCGGGCGCCCTTCGACGAGGCGTCGATGTCGAGCGTCCCTGCGAGCGCCGCAGGTTGGTTGCCGACGATGCCGACGGTGTAGCCGTCGATCCTCGCGAAGCCGACGATGAGGTTCGGCGCGAAGTGCTCGTGGACTTGATAGAACTCCCCGTCGTCGACGACCGCCTCGACGACGTCGACCATGTCGTACGGCTGGTTGGGTGAGTCCGGAATGATCGTGGTGAGGGCCTCGTCCATGCGCTCGGGGCGGTCGACCGGTGTGAAGAACGGCGCAACCTCCATGTTGTTCTGCGGCAGGAAGGACAGGAGGTAGCGGACCTCCTCCATTGCCTCGCGATCGTCCGACACGACGAAGTGGGTGACGCCGGAGCGAGTGGCGTGGGCGTGCGCCCCGCCGAGTTCCTCCATTGTGACGTCCTCACCGGTGACGGTCTTGATGACCTCCGGCCCGGTGATGAACAGGTGCGACGTTTCCTCGACCTGATACACGAAGTCGGTGATAGCGGGGGAGTAGACGGCACCGCCGGCGCACGGTCCCATGATGACCGAGATCTGCGGGATGACTCCCGATGCCCGCACGTTGCGCTCAAAGATGCGCCCGTAGCCGTGGAGCGAGGCGACGCCCTCTTGGATCCTCGCGCCGCCGGAGTCCTTGATACCGACGAGCGGGGCACCGTTGTCCATGGCGAGATCCATGACCTTGCAGACCTTGTCCGCAACGGCCTCGCCCAGGCTGCCGCCGTATGCGGTGAAGTCCTCCGCGAACACGAACACGGTCCGTCCATCGACGGTGCCGTAGCCGGTGATCACTGCGTCGCCGGGTGGGCGATGGTTCTCGATTCCGAAGCCGGTCGCCTGGTGCTGCACGAACATGTCGAGTTCCTGGAACGAGCCCTCGTCGAGGAGCAGCTCAATGCGTTCCCTCGCCGTGAGCTTGCCGAGGTCATGTTGCCGATCGATCGCACGCTGATTCGCAGGGGCGAGGGCTTTCTCGCGCAGCATTCGCAGCTTCTTGATGCGGTCTTCGGTGCTCACGGCTCTCCCGGTAGGCTCAGAATCTGACCATCGAGGTGGATGTTTGGCTACACGATACGCAGTTGTCGAACTCGACACGACCGGGTCCACGCAGGATGAGGCGCGTGAGCGTTTCGACGAGACCTCCGCGGTTCTCGTGGTCGCTCATCACCAAACGGCCGGGAGAGGCCGCATGGGGAGGATGTGGAGAGAGCCCGATCTCGCCATGTTTGCATCCCTCGCCCTCGAGCCACTGTGGCCGATCGAGAGCAGGAGCCTCATTCCGCTCGTCGCGGGCCTGGCGGCACGGTCGGCGATCGAGGATCTCTCAGGGGTCACCGTCGGCCTCCGTTGGCCGAACGATCTCATGGTTGGGGAGAAGAAGGCCGGCGGTCTCCTCGCCGAATCGTTCGGAGATGTGGTCGTGGTCGGATGCGGTGTGAATCTCGCATGGCGTGAGCCGATGGAGGGAGCAACCGCCCTCTCGGACCACGGAGCGCGGTCGGTCGATGCCATCGGCCTCGCGCGCACCTGGGCCGATCACCTGCTCGAACGCCTCTCCCTTCACCCCGACGACTGGGGCCTCGACGAGTACCGGCAATCGTGTGTCACCGTCGGCAGGTTCGTGACGTACCGGGGCGGGTCGGGAACGGCGATCGGCGTCTCGGACGAGGGATCGCTGCTCGTCGACACGGGCGAGGAGGTTGTTGCCGTCACCAGCGGCGAAGTGCGCGTGAACGACCCCGCTACGCTCCCGAGCGATCCGGAGGAGTAATGAGTTTGACCAAAGCGGTTGTGACCGGCGGTGCCGGATTCATCGGAGCGAACCTCGTGGAGCGGCTCGTCGATGAAGGCACCGAGGTGCTCGTCGTCGACGATCTGTCGACCGGGATGCTCTCGCGTCTCGCCGGTGCCCGGGAGCGCGGCCACGTCCACTTCCACCAGATCGATGTTCGGGCGCCCGAGTTGCGCGATGTCTTCATCGGTTTCGCTCCGCAGGTCGTGTTCCACTTGGCCGCGCAGATCGACGTTCGCGTCTCTGTCGCCGATCCCGTCAACGATGCGTCGATCAACGTGCTCGGCACGATCAACGTGCTGCTCGCCGCCCGCGACGCGGGCGCCGATCGTGTCGTGTTTGCATCATCGGGCGGAGCGACGTTCGGAGACACCGACACGATCCCGACCCCCGAGCGGATCACGAGGAAGCCCGACTCGCCCTACGGCGTCTCGAAGAAGGTCGTCGACGACTACCTCGACTATTTCAAGCGGGCGTACGGCCTCGACTACGTGTCCCTCGGTTTCGCCAACGTGTACGGACCGGGACAGGACCCGGCGGGGGAGGCGGGCGTCGTCGCCATCTTCTCCGGCGATCTCCTCGCGGGGCGCATACCGACTATCTACGGCGACGGGATGCAGACGCGCGACTACGTCTTCGTCGAGGACGTCACCGACGCCTGTTGGCGCGCCGGGCTCATGGGTGGAGGTGTCTACCTCAATATCGGAACCGGTATGGAGACGAGCGTCGTCGACCTGTACGCCAAGATGGCGCGAATCGCCGGGTCGTCGACCAGGCCGAACCACGGTGCCGCCCGAGCAGGAGAGCAGCGCCGCTCCTGTCTTGATGCATCGGCGGCGCAAGCGGCGCTCGGCTGGGAGCCGTGGACGAGCCTCGACGACGGCCTCGCCCAGACGATCGACTGGTTCAGAAGGCAGTAGTCAGTACTTCGTAACCGCCCGCTACCTGTCACTCGTCGACCAGGTCAGCGATGCGTTTAGGCCGGTCATCCTTGAGGATCCGCGAGAGGGCTCGGTCCGCAAGGATGCGGCCTTCGGTCTGGCATCCCGGGCAGTAGTTCGTCTCGCGCTTGTCACTGACGATTCGCTGCACCGGTACTCCGCACTGCGGGCACGGTTCGCCGAACTTGCCGTGGACGGCCATGTCGGGATGGAAGGCGGTCACCTTCGTGGGGAACGCGTCGCCGGTCTCGGCGATGCGGATGTTCGTCCACCGGGTGAGGGTCGACTGTGCCGCGTCGCGAAGCCGGGTGATCGCTTCCCGATCGAGATTGGTACTCATCTGCGTCGGTGAGAGCTTCGCGGTCCAGAGGATCTCGTCGGCAAGAGCCCCGCCGATGCCGGAGAAGAGGGAAGGGTCGGTGAGCGTGCGCTTCAGCGTGTGGCGTTCCCGACCGAGCCGTTCGGCGAACTCGTCGATGTCGAGCGTATCGACCTCGGCCCCGCCGGGATCGAGGGCGACGAGGCCGTCATCGTCGACGACGTGGATCGACGCTCTCCGTTTCGTCCCCGCCTCAGTGAGCAGGAGGGATCCCTCGTCGAAGTCGAACGCCGCGAGGCCGTGGCGCTTCGGCAATGCGGCGCCGGGCGGCTTCCAAGTGAGCCGTCCCGCCACCATGAGGTGGATCACGAGGTGCAGGTCGTCGTCGACGTGGAGCACGATCCGTTTGCCGAGACGATCTGCGCCGGTCACGGTGCGGCCGGCGACGGCCTCGATCGGAGGGTCGTAGGTGCGCAACACCGAGAAGCTCTGGACGCGCACACCGACGAGATTCCTTCCGACGATGCGAGGCCGCAGAGCGTGGAGGTAGGCCTCGATTTCGGGAAGCTCAGGCACAGGTGAGTCCCGAGTCCTGGGTTCCAGGTCGTCGGAGAGAGGCGCCCTGCGACATCTCGTGTCTCGCGATTCGCAACTCGTGACTCATCGGAACAGATCTTCTTCCGGGGGTCTCACGAGGTCGGTGGCGCGGCCATCACCCGTCAGGTCGAGTCCGCGAACAATCGCGGCCGGGATGCCATCCGTCTTGCCCATCGCGAGGTCCGCCGCGGCGGCGATCTCGTCCACGATCGCGATCTCGGCCGCCTCCATGACTCGCCCGTGGGTGTCCGGTTGTCCTCGCAGGTCGAGGATTGCGGGCAGACCTGAGACGCCGATCGCGACGTCGACGAGCCCGCGCCGCCACGGTCGGCCGAATGTGTCGGTGACGACGACGGCGATCGACACCCCGGCCGTCTGTTCGAGTCGCATGCGGATGCGATGCGCGGATCGGTCGGGATCGACGGGGAGGAGAACCGCCCGACCGTCTTCGACATTCGAGCGGTCGACGCCTGCGTTGGCGCAGATGAACCCGTGCTCGGTCTGAGCGATCACGAGATCGCCTCGCCTGCGGAGAACCGAACGAGCCTCTCGATCGACGAGTTCGCGGTAGTCCTGATCAGTCGGCGCGGCTTCGATTCTTCCCTCAGCCTTCGAGACGATCTTGTGGGTGACGACGAGGATGTCGCGATCGGCGAGAACGATGCCGGATGCATCGAGTGCATCACCGATCATCGATGAGAGATCATCTCCCGGAGCAACGTCGGGAATGCCGCGGACCGGGATGATCTCGATGCTCATGTGAACGTCTCCTGGAACCAGGCAGAGAAGCGGTGTCCTTCGTCGGCAGTTCGCATTCTCGTATCGGTCGCATGCCCGAGGACCGGCCTCGGGAGTTTGCCGATGTCGGCTGCGTCACCGGCGTCGATGACGAGATCGGTGATGAGTCCGTCGTACGCCGCGACGATGCCATCCGTCCCTGGTGGGAGGCCGAGCGACGCCATCACCTCATGAGCGGGGCCCTTGAGCGCCTGCCCACCGAAGAGCGGGCTCACAGCGATCACTCTCGCCTTGTCGGAGATCGCCTTACGCACACCGGGAACGGCGAGGATCGGGTAGATCGACAGGTGCGGATTCGAGGGGGCGATGATGACGAGTTCTGCTCCCCGGATCGCTTCGATGACACCCGGGGCCGGGGCGGCATGCTCGGCGCCCGCATACTCGACGTCGACGACGCGATCGCGATGCCCGCGCACTACGAAGTAGTCCTGGAAGTCGAGCCAGGAGCCGTCGGCGACTCGGATCTTCGTGCGCACGGGGTCATCCGAGGCGGGGAGCACGACGGTGTCGACCCCGAGTCCCTTGCGGATGGCCGCCGTCGCCTCCGAGATCGTCTTCCCAGAGGCGAGCATCTCGGTTCGCAGCAGGCACGTCGCGAGATCGCGATCCCCGAGCCTGAACGCCGTGTCCACACCGAGTTCGGAGAGACGATCCATTGCAGCGAATGTGTCACCGGCAACGCCCCATCCGTGGGGTCCCTCGATGCCGGCGAGCGTGTAGACGACCGTGTCGAGATCGGCGGAGACGTGGGTCCCGTACACGCGCTCGTCGTCGCCGATGTTGCCGATCACGGCGAGTCGATCGCCGGGGAACGCTGCCGTGAGAGCCTTCGCTGCTCGTGCTCCGCCTACTCCGCCGGCGAGCAGAACGGCGATAGGGTTGGAATATGGCGAGTTCGGTCCTTGAATGTCATCGCTCATGATTCCTCCTGAGGGCACACCCCCAGCATCCGTCGCGGTCGCGATCCTTGGCCGACGCGGTACCGATCTCTCCGACACCATCGCAGCAGTCCGCTCGCAAGTCTACGAAACGCTGCGGATCATCGTGGTCGGGGGAGACGCGAACGCCCGACACGCCGCGACCGCGTTCGAGGTTGAGTGGACCGCTTCGACCGGCGCCGTCCTCGACGCTTCGAGAGATGCGTCATACCTCTGGTTCGTCACCGAAGGCACACAGCCACGGCCCGACGCTCTCGGAGCGCTCGTGAGAGAGTCGGCGCGGCTCGACGCCGCCATCGCAGGCTCGAAGATCCTCGACGTCGCCAATCCGGACCGGTTGCTGTCCGCAGGATTCGCTACCGACGTCTTCGAGACCCCCTACACGGGCTTCGACGAGGACGAACGAGACCAGGGCCAGTACGACGTCGTGAGAGACGTTGCAGCCGTCGGCGGTCACTCCACGCTCGTGAGAGCCGACCTCGCCCGTGGGCTCGGGGGACCAGATCCTGCAATGCCCCGGCTCTCGGGATCGGTCGACTTCTGCCAGCGCGCCCGGATGCGCGGTGCACGCGTCGTCGTCGTCCCTTCGTCCGAGGTCCTTGCATCCGACGACTCCGCATCCATCGATCGGTGGCGGGAACGTGCAGGTCGAATCCGGGCGATGATCAAGGTCTATGGGCCGATCACGCTCGCGTGGGCATTGCCGCTCGCCTTCCTCTCCGGGCTCGCCCAGTCCTTCCTCTCCCTCTTTCTGGGACGCTGGCGGTTTTTCCACTGGCTCAGGGCGTGGCTCTGGAACCTCGCGAAGCTCCCCGGCACGATCCGGGAGCGCCGCTCCGCACGGAGAGGCCGGGTCGTGGGCGACGGCGAACTCTTCCGATATCAGATCGGCGGTTCCGTTGCGCTGAAGAAGGTCTTCACCGAGCTCTCGGAGGCCGTTCGCGACCGGCTCCCCGGTGAGGACCGCCTGTCGGTCGAAGCGCTCGGCGAGGAGCTTCGCCGTCCATCGTTCGTCGTCGGCATTGTGGCGTTCGCCTTCGTGTTCATAGCCACGCGCAGCATTTGGGCGGTCGGCCTGCCGGCAGTCGGCTACAGCCTCCCCTTCAGCGAGTCCGGCCCTGCGGCGATGTCCGCCTATGCCGGGGGATGGAACCCTGCGGGGCTCGGATCGATCGAGCCGCTGCGCCCATTCATCGGATTCGCCGGACTCGTCCAGGTGATCCTCTTTGACGATCGCCGGTTCGCGGAGTTTGCGCTCGTGGCCGGATCGTGGTTGATGGGTATCTGGGGAACGGTTCGCCTCCTGCGCACGTGGGGCGTGCGAGCCGTCGCCGGAACGCTGGCCGGGGTCGTCCTCGTTGCCGGTGCCGGCGCCCAAGCCGTCGCTCAGGACACGGCGGTCGGCTGGGCCGCCGCCCTTGCATTCATTCCCTGGACGATGCGGTTCGCCCTTGCCCCGATGGCCGGCTCGTGGCTCGGGAGAATCGGACGGGTCTTGGCCGTCGCGGCCCTCCTCGGGTTCATCGCCGTGTTGTCGCCCCTCGGCGTACTCGTTCCGGCGAGCCTTCTTCTCCTCTGGGCTCTGCTCAACCTGACCGATGCCACGGCCTGGCGCGCCGTGCTCGTGTCGGTCCTCGGGGCCGTACTCGCGATCCCGGTTCTGCTTCCGTGGCTCACTATCGCGGACCTCGAACAATTCGCCACGAGCGGCGACGCCTTCTGGGTCATCCCGACCGTGACCGGAACCGCCGCAGCCGTTGCAGCGGCGCTCACGCTCATCGCCGCGCCGCACCGGCTCGCCCTTCTGGCGGGGTGGGGAGCGATCGTCGTGGCAATTGGGGCATTTCTTGCACGTTCGTTCGGACTCGGCGCAGGGCGGGAAGTTGGATCCGCAGGTCGTACTCTCGTGGCGATCGGTCTCGCTCTCATCGTCGGTGCCACGTTCGAGGCGATCACCCGCGTCCGAGAGATCGGTGGATGGCGGCGCATCGTCGCCGGCGTTTCGGTGGCAGCGGCCGTGTTCCTCGTTGCCACGGTTGCGGTCACGCTTCCAGGAGGCAGAGCCGGCTACCCGGCCGATGAGTACCGCGGGGCGTTCGCGTTCACCGCCGCTCGGCCCGGCGACCCGAGTGCTTCGCGGATCCTCGTCGTCGGTGCCCCGGGCGAGTTGCCCGGTGACAATCGGATCATCGCAGGGGCGGCCTACCGGCTCGTCTCAGCGCCGATGCCGGCATCCTGGGAGACGTACCTGCACGAGCCGCTATCAGGTGATGAAGCATTCGCCGGCACGCTCCAGAGCATCATCGAAGGGGAGACCAATCGAGCCGGCGGATTGCTCGCCCCGTATGGCATTCGGTGGATCGTCATCCTCTCGGATGGTGAACGCGACACGTTCGCCGAAGCGTGGAGGAACGTCTTCGCCGGGCAGCTCGATCTCGTGCCGCTCGGAGGGGGGCTCGCCAACACAACGTTCGAGAACGAAGCCGATCATGCCGTGCGTGCCGTGAGTGACAGCGGGACCGAGTGGACGCGCACCGGGACCGGCTACGAAGGAAAGCCGGAGTTCGGAACAGGTCTCGAGATTCGCGACAATGCGAATGCGCGTTGGGGACCCGGCGAGTGGGAACAGGTGAGCTGGGCGAACAAGGCGTCTGCCTCCGCCGGTTGGGTCGGGTTCGACCCGATCGGTGATCGGCGCTCGCTCGCGATCGTTGCCGCCGGCTGGATGATCCTTCTCGTTGGAGCGGCGTGGGCCGGAAGGCGTTTCGGATGAGAAGAGCGATTGCCGTCATCATCGCCGTCGTTGTCGGTGTGCTTGCCGTGTCCCAGGTTCCTCCGGTCGAGGATCGGCCACCGGATTTCGAGATCCCGTTGTCCGAGATCGACGGAGCAACAGGGGACCCGAGTGCCTGGTACTGCCCGTGGGCCGCCGCCGGGGCGCTGCGCGACTCGGCGTTCAATCTCGCTGCGGTCGTCGACGTGGACGCGATCATCACCCTCCCGAATCCGAACCCGACCGAGGATCCTGCAGTCTCGGATGTCCGTCTCCGCGGCCCCGGGGCACGAAGCATCGATGAGGGCGACATCGCCCGCCGAGGGACCCAGCCCGGCATCGTCGAGTTCGATGACGGTCCCGCTGTGGCCACAACCGCAACATGGTCGGAGGAGATGCTCACCGGCGATCGGTGCGTCGTGTCGGTGCCAAAGGAATGGCACCTCGCAGGCGGGATCACGGCAGAGGGCTTCACCCTCGAACTCCAGCTCTTCAACCCATTTGCCGAGCCCGCGAAGGTGACGGTCGAGGCGATCTCCGAGTTCGGCCGATCGACACTCTCGGGCTTCGAGAACCGTGACGTGCCCGGGCGTTCGTGGGTGACGGAGGACCTGTCGAGGCTGATCCCATTCCTCGACATCGTGACATTGACCATCCGGACGGAGAGCGGAATCGTGATCCCGGCGTTCGTGCTCAACGACGGGACGGACGAAGCGTCCTGGCCGGCTACCGGACAGTCGACGACGTGGGACTTCCCCGTGACGAGCCTTCCGGGTCTCGAGCCGACGCTCGTGCTCTCCAACACGGGCAGCGTCGGCGCCACGGTCTCGATCGATCTGTTCACGTCGGACGGGCCGATCCTCGACGCGGACGGGCGAATCGTCTCCCCACTCGAACCGACCCGTATACACCTCGCCGATCTCGCCGAACCGCCCTTCGCCGTGCGCGTCCGCTCGAATGCGCCCATCGGCGCACTCATTCAGGCTGGGCCGCCGGGGGCCTTCCCGAAGGTCGGAGCGATCCTCCCCGAGGACGAGAGCCCGGACGACGGAGCCGACGAGGAGACGACGACGACCGTCGGAGAGACGACGACAACCGGTGACGACACCACCGACGAGACACCCGCGCCGCCCACCTTCACGGGGCTTGCTGCAATGCCCGGCACCACGGACCCGCGTGAGCGGTGGCTCGTGCCGGGTCTTGGAATCGTTCCCGGTGCCGAGACGTCGATCTGGGTGCTCAATTCGACCGGCGACGATGCCACCGTGACGGTGGAACCCCTCGGCGTCTCGTCCAATCGTGTCGAGAAGGTGCTCATACAGCCGGGCCGGTACGCAGAGATCCCGATCGCCCCGCTCTCGGAGACGGGCAACTCCGCGGTCATC
This sequence comes from Actinomycetota bacterium, assembly GCA_039715165.1. Lineage (GTDB taxonomy): Bacteria > Actinomycetota > Acidimicrobiia > Spongiisociales > UBA5794 > JAHEEL01. Next base: position 4,974 of record JBDLHX010000046.1, on the reverse strand, counting down.
ATCGACGCCACCGTGCCGGTCTCGGTTGCTGTGTCGATCGCCGGACCCCAGGGCGTGGCGTTCATCGGCGGCATCGGTATCGGATGACTGCGGAAGGCCGCATCGTTCTCGTCGCGGTGCCCGACGGGGCCGGATCATGAGACCATTGTCGAAATGCTTGGTCCGAGTCGTGGTCGGCTCTAACTTCGCGACCCGATGAACTGTGTTCGCTGCTCCTCATTGTCGACCTCGTGTCTCAGCTACGCGTACGACCGACGCGAGGCGTGGCTCGTCGACCGGGGCGGAGTGATCGACGCGGGAACCCGGTACCCGCTTTGCACGGCGCATGCCGATCGTTTGAAACCGCCGGTCGGCTGGGTTCTCCACGACCGCCGTTCGCAACCGACGCTCTTCGGACACGTGCAGGGTTAGGGGGCAGGATGTCGATCGACCGAGACGTGCTCGAGGCGGTCCGGGAGATGGACGAGCACGAGTTGCGGCGCCTCTACATCCTGGCAAAGGCCCGTCTCGAAGGCAGGGGCGTCGATCTCCCCGGCTCGGGTCCTGAAGTCAAGCTCCGCAAGCAGATGGTGCGCTGTGGCAAGGACAGCTGCACGCGCTGTCCCCACGGTCCCTATTGGTACGCCTACTGGACTGAGGACGGGCGGCGCCGATCCCGTTACCTCGGCAAGATGGAAGACGTCCCAGAAGCAGCAGAGAAGTAGAGAGCAAGTAGCCAGACAAGAGTAGAGAGACCCGGACATCGCGCCCGGGCACTGTCTCTCTGTTCTGAACTTCCCGATCCTGGCTACCGACGATGGGCTACGCTGTCGCCCATGGGAACCCAGACCGAGAACAGCAGCCTTCGCTGCGCGACATGCGGCGACAACTCGGTGATTCAGATCGAGCTCACGCTCCCGGACGGCTCCGAGGTCGTGTTCTGCTCGTGTCATCGGTGCGAGTCGAAGTGGTGGGATCGTGACGGCGAGCAGCTCGAACTCGACGCACTCGTCGATGTCGCCCGCCGGGAGCAGTAGTCCGCTTCGGACCGTCGTGTTCTAGCCTTCACACCGTGACACCCCCGATCGCGCCCACGGTTCCCGATCTCGATCCACGCCCTCTCGAGGATCCCGCCGACCGACGAGTGCCGACCTGGGTGATCGCCGTTCTCGTCGGCGCTCCGACCCTGCTCATCATCCTCATCATGTCCGGATTCCTCGGCGTGATCGGATCGGGCCCACTCATCCGGTTCCCGCAGATCCTCGCAGCGAATACGCCGACCGGAGGGGACATGGGCGCACACGTCCTGATCCCACAGGTCCTGCGCGACGTGCTCCTGCCGTCGGGACGCCTCTTCGGCTGGTCGAACAGCTGGTACGCCGGCTTCCCCGCGCTCTACTTCTACTTCCCCATCCCCGCTCTCGTGACCGTCCTGCTCGACATCCTGCTGCCCTACGGCGTCGCCTTCAAACTCGTCACGGTCGTCGGCCTCGTAGCGCTGCCGGCCGCCACGTACGTCTTCGTGCGTCTCCTCGGATTCTCCCGCCCGATCTCGGCCCTGGCAGCGCTCACCGGCTCGATGTACGTGTTCATGGAGAGCTTCTCGATCTTCGGGGCCAACATCAAGTCGACGCTCGCCGGCGAGTTCTCCTTCTCATGGTCGTTTGCCCTGTCGATTGTGTACCTCGGTCTCGTGGCGAGAGACACGAGGCTCGGGCGACGCTTCACCCCGTGGGCCGGCATCGTCCTCGCGTTGACGGCGCTCACTCACATCGTCACGACGATCGTCGTCGTTGTCGTCTCGGCGTCCCTTCTGTTCAAGCGGAACGGGCCCCGCACCGTTGTGTCGTCGTGGATCGTCGGCTTCGCAATCAGCGCCTTTTGGGCGCTCCCGCTCGGGATTCGCGTCCTCCAGGGCATGACGACGGACATGGGGTGGGCGCCGGTGAAGCACATCATCGGGGATTCCAACCCCGGGTCTCCGCTCCCCGGCGAACTCATCCCGGTTCTCGCCGTCGCTCTCGTCGGCATGATCTGGACGATGCTTCGCCGTGATGACGTCACGGTGCTCACCTGGCTCACCCTGGGTCCGCTGGCCGGCTACTTCCTGCTCCCGAAGATGGGCATCACGATCCTCTACAACGCCCGTCTGCTCCCGTACTGGTACTTCGGTGTGTACGTCTTCGCCGGCCTCGCTCTCGGGCTCGCCGCCTATGAGCTCTCGCGCCGGCTCCCTCGGCGTTGGCCGGTGATGGTGTGGGGCGTGCTTGGTGCCGGCCTCATCGTGTTCGTGGCGACCATCTTCTCGATCCACGACGTCCCCGGTTGGGTCAAGTGGAACTTCGAGGGCTACGAAGGCAAGGCCGACTACGGCGAGTATCGAACGCTCCTGGAAGCCGTCGACGAGCTGCCGCCCGGCAGGGTGATGTGGGAGGTGAACAGCGACATGAACAAGTATGGGACGCCGATGGCTCTGATGCTGTTCCCCTACTGGAGCGAGGGCCATCCGTCGATGGAGGGCCTCGTCTTCGAGTCGTCTCTCTCCACGCCGTTCCACTTCCTCAATGCGTCCGAGGTGAGCGAGCGTCCTTCGAACCCTGTTCGCGGCATCGACTATCGCGGCCTCAACGTGGAGCGGGCCATCGAGCACCTTGCGGTGTACGACGTCGCCTATCTCGTGAGCTTCACCGAGAAGGCAGCGGAAGAGGCGGGGCTTGCCGGTCTCGAAGAGATCGGAATCGCCGGACCGTGGACGATCTTCGCCATGCCTCACGCCGAGCTCGTTGACGTTGCGACCGTGGAGCCGGCCGTGTGGAGCGGCGGTGGGGACTTCCTGGAGCCCTCTCTCGAGTGGTACGACGACATCAATCACCTCGATCACTGGCTCGTGGAGGACGGCCCGGACGAATGGGTCCGGGTCGACGATGTCGACGATCGTCTCCGCAGCGTGGTGCCGTATCCGGCCACCGGGTTCGTGAGCAACATCGTTCAAGACGATCACCGGATCGAGTTCACGACGACCGCGATCGGCGTGCCTCATCTCGTCAAGGTGTCGTACTTCCCCAACTGGGCCGCTGAGGGGGCAGAGGGTCCGTATCGGGCGGCGCCGTCGCTCATGATCGTCGTTCCCACGAGTGAGCACGTCGTGCTTGAGTTCAAGAACACGTCTGCCGAGAACTTCGGTATGGCCCTCACCCTCATGGTGTTCGTCGGTCTCGCGACCTATGTGTACCGACGCCGCAAGCTCGCCCAGCCGGAGGACGCCGGATGAAGCGCTACCTGGCCAGCTTCCTGACAAGAGAGGCGTTCAGCCAGTTCGTCAAGGTCGGGCTCGTCGGCATCGCGAACACGATCGTGTCGTTCACGCTGTTCAACATCCTCCTCTGGATCGGTTGGTGGTCGGTGCTCGCCGTGAGCGTTGCGTTCGCTCTCACGACGTTCATGTCGTACCTCCTCAACCGATCCTGGACGTTCGATCTGAAGGACGGGAAGGTCTCGGGCCGTGAGACGATGCACTTCTACCTCGTGAATCTCGCCGCGTGGGCGGGGACGGCAGGCGCCATGTGGGGTGCGGAGACCTGGTTCGGACCGCTCACGAAGCTCGCCGCAAATGGCGTCTACCTCGTCACGGCGCTCGTGATCCTCCTGCCGAAATTTGCGTCGTACCGCGACATCGTGTTCGGCAAGGCCATCGAGGAGCAAGAGAACAGCGTCGCCTGACGTCTGCGGTCGCATCCACACGTTCTGCCGAAACGTCGCGTTCAGGAACGGTCGAGGGACACGAGCCGTGGACTGTTCCCCCAAACCCGCGTGACCGTACAATCGGCGCCATGGACCTCGACACCATCTTCAAGGCGTACGACGTGCGTGGCCTCTACCCGTCCCAGATCGACGAGGAGACCGCGAGACGGATCGGGTGTGGATTCGCCCACTTCACCGGTGCCGACCGGATCACCGTGGGGCGGGACTGCCGCACGTCGTCTCCGGCGATCGCCGCCGCTCTCATCGAAGGGATCACGGGCTCCGGCGTGGATGTCGTCGACATCGGCGAAATCACGACCGACGCGCTCTACTACGCATCGGGCTCGATGAACCTGCCCGGCGTCGTCGTAACGGCGTCCCACAACCCGCCCGAGTACAACGGCCTGAAGTTCTGCCTTCCCGGCGCTGCTCCGGTCGGTGAGGACACGGGGCTCACCGATATCAAGAGCATCGCAACGGAGGGGCGCCCGCGAGCTGAAACGCCGGGGCACGTCGAAGGGGTTGATGTCCTCGCCGGGTACGTCGATCATCTCTTCAGCGTCGTAGACGTCGCCGCGTTCTCCGAGCTGACCGTTGCAGCCGACGGTGGGAACGGCATGGCCGGTGTTGCGATCCCAACCGTGTTCGGTCGTCTGCCCGCCCATCTCCTCGGTCTCTACCTCGAGCCGGACGGGACGTTCCCGAACCACCCGGCAGATCCGCTGCGTCCGGAGAACCTCGAGGACCTTCTCGCTCTCATGGAAGCCGAGCACCCCGACCTCGGCGTCGCGTTCGACGGCGACGCCGACCGTGCGTTCTTCATCGACGACCGGGGCGTGCCGCTGCCCGGAAGCACCACGACCGCGATCATCGCCGACTGGTTCCTGAAGCGGGAGCCCGGAGCCTCGATCGTCTACAACCTCATCTGCTCGAAGGCCGTGCCGGAGCGGGTGACGGCGGCAGGCGGCGTCCCCGTCCGAACCCGGGTGGGGCACTCATTCATCAAACAGGTGATGAAGGAGACCGGCGCCGTATTCGGAGGTGAGCACTCCGGTCACTACTACTTCCGGGACAACTACCGCGCCGACTCGGGGATTCTCGCCATGCTCGTGCTCCTCCAGGTCCTCTCTGAGGACGGGCGACCGCTCTCCGAACTCCGCGCCGCGTATGAGCCGTACGCTGGATCCGGCGAGATCAACTTCGATGTCGCCGACCAGGAAGCGACGACCGCTGCGGTGGCTGCAGCGTTCCCGG
>JBDLHX010000045.1:0-18065 GCA_039715165.1 Actinomycetota bacterium | reverse complement strand
TTCGGTCAGCGGCGCCGGATGCCCTTCTTCGTCGACGAAACCGTGGAGCTTCTCGACACCGTGTTCGTCTCCGCCGGGCAGCGGGGACTGCAGGTCGAGATCGCGCCCGGTGATCTGATCACGCTGACCGAGGCAACGGTCGCCGACATCGCGGACTAGGTGGGCATTCCCGGCTCGCCGTCCGGGAGTTCGGCAGACACGGCTACTTCGTTGAGTTCCACGTCGGGGCCGATGAATTGGGACTCGTAGAGGCGGGCGTAGGCGCCGCCGAGTTCGAGGAGCTCGGTGTGGTTCCCCTGCTCGACGATGCGGCCGTCTTCCATGACGAGGATCAGGTCGGCGTCGCGGATCGTCGAGAGCCGGTGGGCGATGACGAAGCTCGTCCGGTCGGCCCGCAGCGCCGACATGGCGTGCTGCACGAGTGACTCGGTGCGGGTATCGACCGAGCTCGTCGCCTCGTCGAGGATGAGGAGCGCCGGGTCGGCGAGGAATGCCCGGGCGATCGTGATGAGCTGCTTCTCACCCGCGCTGACCGTCCCGCCCTCGTTGTCGATGGTCGTGTCGTAGCCGTTGGGGAGGGCACCGACGAACCGGTCGACGTAGGTGGCCCGTGCCGCTTCGAGGACCTCTTCGTCGGTCGCGTCGAGGCGGCCGTAGCGGATGTTGTCGCGGATCGTCCCCTCGAACAGCCAGGTGTCCTGGAGCACCATGCCGGTCTGCGACCGGAGATCGGCGCGGCGCATCGTCGCGATGTCGACGCTGTCGAGCGTGATCCGCCCGGCGTCGAGTTCGTAGAACCGCATGACGAGGTTGACGAGCGTCGTCTTGCCGGCGCCGGTCGGTCCGACGATCGCCACCGTGTGCCCGGGATCGACGGTGAAGTTCACATGGTCGATCAGGGGCTGGTCGTCGACGTACCGGAACGACACGTCCTCGAACGCCACCGTTCCGTGGGTGACCTTCGACGGCTCGGTGAGGCCGGTGTCGGGCGGCTCGTCCTCTGCGTCGAGCAATTCGAACACGCGCTCGATCGACGCGACACCCGACTGGAGGAGGTTGACCATCGACGCGATCTGCGTGATCGGCCGGGTGAACTGGCGGGAGTACTGGATGAACGCCTGCACGTCTCCCAGGCTCATCGTTCCGCTCGCGACGCGAAGGCCGCCGAGCACGGCGATGATCACATAGTTGAGGTTCCCGATGAACATCGCGATCGGCATGATCAGCCCGGAGAGGAACTGGGCGCCGAAGCTGGCGCGGAACAGCTCCTCGTTCTCGTCGTCGAACGCTTCCTGTACTTCGTTCTGACGGCCGAAGACCTTCACGAGGGTGTGCCCGGTGAATGCCTCCTCGACCTGAGCGTTGACATTGCCGGTCCGGCGCCACTGGTCGATGAACTTCGACTGGGATCGCCGCATCACGATCGCCGCGACCAGGATGGTCAGCGGGATCGTGACGAGGGCGATCAACGCCAGCGACCATGAGATCCACAGCATCATCCCGAAGACGAACACGACGGTGAGCAGCGAGTTGAGGAGCTGGCTCATCGTCTGCTGCATGCTCTGCGCGACGTTGTCGATGTCGTTCGTCACCCGGCTGAGCAGTTCGCCGCGCGGCACCCTGTCGAAGTAGCGCAGCGGCAGCCCGTTGATCTTGCCCTCGACCTCCGAGCGGAGTCGCAGCATCGTGTGCTGGACGACGTCGTTGATCAGGTAAGCCTGTAGGAACTGGAAGAGGGACGACGCGATGTAGATGCCGAGAACGATGAGGAGAATGTGGCGGAGGGCGGTGAAGTCGATGCCCTGACCGGGGACGGCGTCGACGCCGCCGAGCATGGCGGCGATCTGGTCCCGCCCTGACGCGCTCAACGAATCGATCGCCTGCGCCTTCGTCATGCCCTCGGGGAGGAGCTTGCCGACGACGCCGGAGAAGATGATGTCGGTCGCCCGACCCAGCACCTTCGGGCCGATCGAGGCGAGGGCGACGCTGGTGACGCCGGCGGCGAACAGCGCGATGACCTTCGCCATCTCCGGCCGCAGGCGCCCGGCGAGGCGGCGGAGCGACGGGCCGAAATGCATGGCCTTCTGGCCGACCATGGCACTGCCGAACGGGCCGCCGCGGCCGTGCCCGCCGCCCTGGATCTCGATCCGCTCGGTCTTCTTCATCGTCGGTGGGCGGCTCATGACGGCACCTCTGCTCCCAGTTGGGAGTCGACGATCTCTCGATACGGCTCGCAGGTCGCGAGCAGCTCGTCGTGTGTGCCGAGGCCGACGACGCCGCCGTCTTCGAGGACGACGATCTGGTCGGCGTCCATGATCGTGGCGACCCGTTGCGCCACGATGATCACGGTGGCGTCGGCGGTCACGGGTTGCAGGGCGTGCCGGAGCCGGGCGTCGGTGGTGACGTCGAGGGCGGAGAACGAGTCGTCGAACAGGTAGATCTCCGGTCGGCGGATGAGCGCCCTCGCGATCGCGAGGCGCTGACGCTGGCCGCCCGACACGTTCGTGCCGCCCTGCGCGATGGGGGAGTCGAGCCCGTCGGGCATCGCCTCGACGAAGTCCCGGGCTTGGGCGATCTCGAGCGCTTCCCACATCTCATCCTCGGTGGCATCGGGTTTGCCGTGCCGGAGGTTCGAGGCAACGGTTCCGGAGAAGAGGTACACCGTCTGCGGCACGAACCCGATCTTGTTCCACAGAGCCTCCGGGTCGATGTCGCTCACGGCGACGCCGTCGACGTGAACCTGACCCTCAGTGGCGTCGAACAGGCGGGGAATGAGGTTGAGGAGCGTCGTCTTTCCGGCCCCGGTCGAGCCTATGACGGCAGTCGTCTCGCCCCGCCGTGCGGTGAACGCGATGTCACCCAAGACGGGATGTTCGGCGCCGGGGTAGTGGAAGCCGGTGTGATCGAACTCGACGATGCTGTGACCGGGGAGCTCGGTCGCTCCGTCGACCGGCGGCACCACCGACGATTCGGTCTCGAGCACTTCGCCGAGACGGTCGGCGGAGACGGCGGCTCGGGGGAGGAGCACGAACATCATGGTGGACATCATCACCGACATGAGGATCTGGATGATGTAGGTGAGGAACGCCGTGAGGGACCCGATCTGCATCGCTCCCGAGTCGATCCGCAAGCCGCCGAACCACAGCACAGCAACGCTCGACAGGTTCATCACGAGCATCACAGACGGGAAGATGGCGGCCATCCATCGTCCGACGTAGATCGACACGTCGGTCAGGTCGGTGTTCGCACCGCCGAAGCGATCGGTCTCGAACGGTTCCCTGACGAAGGCCCGGATCACCCGGATGCCGGTGATCTGCTCTCGCAGGACCTGGTTGACGGAGTCGAGGCGTCCCTGCATGAGCCGGAATCCGGGGATCATGTGCGACAGGATGAACCAGATGACGAGAGCGAGGATCGGGACGAGCGCCAGGATCAGCCAGGAGAGTCCGGCGTCCTCACGCACGGCCATGAAGACGCCGCCGACCATCATGATCGGTGCGGTGACGAGCATCGTGAAGGTGGTGAGGACGACCATCTGAACCTGCTGGACGTCGTTCGTGTTGCGGGTGAGGAGCGTCGGTGCGCCGAAGCGTGCCACCTCCCGGCTGGAGAACGTCATGACCCGGCGGAAGAACGCCGACCGGACGTCGCGTCCGAATGCCATGGCGGTGCGGGCGCCGAAGTAGACGGCGATGATCGTGCTCAGGACCTGGACGAGCGACACCGCCAGCATCCACCCGCCCATCCTCAGGATGTAGCCGGTGTCGCCCTGGACGACGCCGGTGTCGATGATGTCGGCGTTGAGGGTCGGCAGGGTGAGCGCGGCGATCGTTGCGACGAGTTGCAACGCCACGACGATCGCCATCTCGCGCCGATACGGCAGGAGGTAGCGGCGGAGGATGCGAATCAGCATCAGGAAGAATGCTCCGCATCGAGCACGCCGCGCAGGACCAGGTCGACGATCTCGGAGGCATCCGGACGTTCCTGCGCCGTCAGCATCGGATGAGCGTTGGCGAAGATGAACCCCCGGAAGGCGAATGCCGCGCGGGCCGGTGCCACGCGCAGCCGGTCGGCATGGCGGTCAAACAGTTCGGTGAGGCTGTCGAGGACCGCCGCATTCGATTCGGCGACGACCCGTTGTGCGCCGGCCGGTTTCTTGCCCCCGGTCGATCCGGCGGTGCGGAGGGCGCCGATGAGCGCAGCGACCCGGGCGCTGCGGTCCAGCAGCACGTCGGCCGCCGCCTCGAGCTGCCGCTCGAGGGGGTTCTCCGTCGGGATGGCGCCGAGGGCTTCGCTGATTGGCTCCGGGTCCATCGTGGCCTTGATGGCAGCGATGATGACCGAGCGCTTGTCGGGGAAGACTCGGAAGATGGTTCCTTCGGCGATGCCTGCTGCTTCGGCCATCTCGCGCGAAGTCACCGCCGTTCCCTTTTCGAGGAGGAGGGGGGTGACCGCATCGATGATGGCTCGGCGGCGATCGTCGGGCGGGAGCGGCTTGGCGCGGTGGTGTACTGCGTCCACGGGCCGACCCTAACACTGAGTGAGTACTTACTCACTTCGGTCGCACGCCGCCCGGATGCGGCGGTACGCTTGACGCATGACGAGCATCCAGCTCGACGGTGTGACGGTGGCCTTCTCCGAAGTGACCGTCCTCGACAACATCACGCTCCGGGTCGAGGACCAAGAGCTGTTGGTCGTCATCGGTCCGTCCGGGAGCGGCAAGTCGACGCTCCTGCGCGCCGTGGGCGGTCTCGACGCCGTGGCGAGCGGTGAAGTGCGGTTTGATGACATCGACGTCACGGATCTCTCCCCGGCTCGCCGGGACATCGCGATGGTCTTCCAGGACAACGCGCTCATCCCGTACAAGTCCGTCCGGAAGAACGTCGCATTTCCTCTCGAGGTCCATCGTGTCGGCCGCGACGAAATCGACCAGCGGGTGCTGGCCGAGACGCGCACGCTCGCGATCGATCGTTTCCTCGAGCGGTTCCCGAAGGAGCTCTCTGCGGGGCATCAGCAGCTCGTGCAAGCCGCCCGGGCCCTCGTTCGTCGCCCATCGGTCTTCCTCCTCGACGAACCGCTTGCCAGCATGGATGAAGCGAATCGCAGGATGATGCGAGAGGAGATCGTTCTCCTCCAGCGTGGATACGGGGTCACCACCCTCTACGCCACGAACGATCAGGAAGAAGCGATGGCGCTCGCCGACCGGATCGCCGTGATCCACGACGGCCGTCTCCGCCAGGTCGGACCTCCCGACGAGGTCTATCGAAGGCCGGTCGACACATTCGTGGCCGGGTTCGTCGGATCCCCGCCAATGTCCCTCATTCGAGGGGAGCTACGGGAGCATGAGGTTCGCCTCAAGACGGAAGCGCTGCCGATCGGGCCTCAAGCCACTCGGGGGCCGGTCACGGTCGGCGTGCGTCCCCACCATTGGGAGAGGATCCCAACAGCGGGACTCCAAGGTGTCGTTACGTTCGTCGAGAACCACGGCGACCACGCATTCGCGCACATCGACCTCGATGGTGAGGAGGTCACGATGCGGGTCGGCGCAGACGGGCCGAGCGTGGGGGAGAGCATCGAGATCTGGACCCGCCGGTTCCACGTGTTCGATCGCTCCGGACGAGCCATCGCACACATCTCGCCACAGTGAGTTGATGAGCACAGCGGAGGGGGCAGAGTTCGAAGAGCGGCCCTATCGGGTTGGGTGGGAGATCATGTCGACGGCCACGGTCGCGGCGAGGATCACGATGTCGTTCTGCCCTTGGGTGATCTCGACGCCGTAGGTGTCCCGAACCCGGAACCACTTCTTCGACACCTCGGCCACTTTGTGACCGTCCGCCTCGATCTCGTATTCGTGGTCCACGATGTTCCCTTGAATCTTGAGCTCGCCGTCCGGTGTTGAGATCGTGTAGCGCTCGCGCAGGGGGGTGATCATCGCCTTCTTGATCGTGGCGAGCGTCGAGCCGTCGGGGCCCTCGACCTTCATGGTGTCACGGATCCGAGCGATGCGTTCCTGGATCTTCGCCAGTTCGTCTCCGTTCGCATCCTCGAACTTGAGCGTCTTGCGGACTCGCAGGGCCTTGCCGTCGACCTTGAAAACGCGCTCTCCGTTGCTGTTCTCGATCCAGAAGTCGTCGCCGATGGAGACCATCTTCTGGCGCATCTGATAGCGGACAGCGTCGCCACCGCGTCCGAACGTCTGGCGTTCGTCCTGACGCTCTTCCCTGCGCTTCTGACGGCGGTTGCTTCCTAGCGGCATATCGTCTCTCCCTCTTCCTCGTCTGGGGAGCATAGGAGCCGGACGAAGGCCGCTCCGGTGTTGGAAGAGCGGCTGAGTCGAACGGACCTGGACGGCCTCTGTCCCGGGGACGATGATGGAAGCGTGAGCACTACATCTGTAACCCCAACCGCCAAGGCAATCGACGTTGATGGGATCCGGTTCTCGTACGGCGACGTCGTAGCCGTCGACGACGTCTCGTTCTCCGTCGCGCCCGGTGAGATACTCGGCTTCCTCGGCCCAAACGGCGCCGGGAAGTCGACAACGATCAAGATGCTCACCGGGCAACTCCGTCCGGCGGAGGGGAGCGTCGAGATCCTCGGCATGGAGATGGCGGGGCGACGTGAGGAGATACAGGCCCGGCTCGGCGTCTGCTTCGAGGAGAAGAACCTCTACCTGTCGATGACCGGCCGTGAGAATCTCGTCTTCTTTGCGAAGCTGTTCGACATCAACGGATTCGAGCCGGAATCGTTGCTCGAGCGGGTCGGCCTCTCGACCAGACTCGACGACCGGGTCTCCGAGTATTCGAAAGGCATGCGCCAGCGCCTCATGATGGCCAGGGCGCTCATCAACACGCCCGACGTGCTCCTCCTCGACGAGCCGACCGACGGCCTCGACCCGGTCTCCGCAATCGCGATCAGGGACCTCATCCGACAGGAGGCCGAGCGCGGCGCAGCCGTGCTCCTGACGACCCACGACATGCACGAGGCCGACACACTCAGCGACCGGGTCGCGTTCATCAACCAGGGCACGATCCTCACCATCGACACTCCGGACAACCTGAAGCTCGAATATGGGCAACGGTCGGTGCGGATCCGCACACGGCGGGGAGATGGGGTCGATGAGCGGGTGATCGCCCTCGACGAAGCCGGAACCGAAGACCGCATCCGCGACGCCGTCTCAGTCGAAGGCCTGATGACGATCCACACCGAGGAGGCGACGCTCGAAGACATCTTCGTCGAGTTCGCCGGACGGGGGCTTGGGGGATGACCGTATCGCGCATCGGTGCGATCGTCCTCAAGGACCTCCGGGAGTTCTCCCGGAACCGGTTCTTCGTGTTCATCACGCTGCTCGTGCTCGTCGCTTATGTGGCCGTGTTCTGGTTCCTGCCGAACAGTGTCGATGAGACGGTGAAGCTCGGTGTGTCGAACTCGATCCTCTCCACGGACGTCGGCGGAGTCACCGAGGGCGGCTCGGCGGGCTTTGCCATCGAGATCTACGCATCGGAGGAGGAGCTTCAGGCCGCGGTGGAGGAGGGCCGGGACGGCATCGTCGCCGGCATCGCGTTCCCGCCCGACTTCCTCGAGTCGGTAGCCGCCGGGGAAGCACCTACGGTTCGTCTCTTGATTCCGGCAGGGCTCCCATCCGAGATTCAGCTCCTGATGGAGAGCGCGGTGAGCGAGATCGCCTTCGGGATTGCCGGGGAAGCGCCCCCGGTCGATCCGATTACCGAAGCCATCGTCCTTGGGACCGACCGGACTGGGAACCAGATCTCGCTACAGCAGCAGATGCGGCCTCTGATCCTCATCATGGTCCTGATGGTCGAGACGTTCGCTCTGTCGTCGCTCGTCGCGATCGAGGTCCAGCAGCGGACGGCCGTGGCGGTGCTCGCCACGCCCGTCCGGATCGTGGACTTCCTCGCGGCCAAGGGGATCTTCGGCGTCGGTTTGGCGTTCTCGGAGGTGGCGCTGCTCGGTCTTCTGATCGGCGCGTTCGCCGTGAACGCTCCGGCGGTGCTTGTGATTCTGCTTCTCGGAGCCGTGGTCGTCACCGGGTTCGGCATGATCGCCGGGTCGTATGGCCGCGACTTCATGGGGACGCTGCTCGTGTCGATGCTCTTCATGATCCCGCTGATGATCCCGGCGTTCGGGGCGCTCTTCCCGGGCTCGGCGCCGGGGTGGGTGAAGGTCATCCCGACGTACGGACTCGTCGAAGCGATCATCCGGGTCACGGTCGATGGCGACGGTTGGAGCCAGATCGCGCCGGTTCTCCTGCTCCTGGCTGCGTGGGGCTTGGCGGCATTCGCTACGGGTGCGCTCATTCTGAGACGAAGGGTGGCGACACTGTGAACCTGCGACGCTCGTGGCACGTGCTGGCCAGGGAGTTGAGGCTCTCACCGCGGTCTCCCCTGGTGTTCTTCGCCATAGCGATGCCGCTCATCATCACCTTCCTCGTTTCGTCGGTGTTCGGCTCACTCTTCGACGCCAGGCCGCGCCTTGGGATCGTCGACGAAGGCGACTCGGCGGTGACGGTTGCCGCTCTCGAACTCGAGGGGGTCGACACGACCGTGGTGCCGGACGAGAACACGCTCATGAGGGATGTCGAAGCGCACGACCTCGATGCCGGGCTGATGCTGCCCCACGGCTTTGACGCGGCGGTTGCCGGCGGTGAGCAACCCGAATTCGAGTTCTACGTGTCCGGAGAGAGCCTCGCCTCAACTCGGATCATCCTCGCGATGACCACGCTCGACCTCGTGAGAGGTCTCGAAGGGTCGGACCCGCCGATCACCGTGGTCGTGACTCCGGTGGGGGATGAGGACTATGTGCCGATCAGCGACCGATTCCTGCCGATGATGGTCATCTATGCCGTGATGATCGCCGCAATGTTCCTGCCCGCCGCGTCGCTGGTCGACGAACGCGAGAAGCGCACGCTCGATGCCGTGCTGGTAACGCCGACGCGAATGTCGGAAGTTCTGGTCGGGAAGGGGGCATTTGCGGTCGTGCTGGCGGTGATCCTCGGCTTCGTGACGCTGGTGCTCAACGACGCCCTGGCGGGCCAGCCGGGAACGATGATCGTCGTTCTGCTCGTGGGCTCGGCGATGCTCACGCTCATGGGCCTCGCCCTGGGCCTGTGGGCGAAGGACATCACGACCATGTACACGGCGATCAAGGGCGGCGGCATCATCATCTTCCTGCCGGTCATCTTCACGCTGTTCCCTGGGCTCCCTCAGTGGATCCCTCAACTGGTCCCGACCTACTACTTCCTCCAGCCGATCTACGACATTGCCATCTTTGGGCATACCTTCAGCGATGTCGTCCCGGAGGTCCTGATCGCACTCGCCATCTGCGCTGCCCTCGTTCCGTTCGTGGCGTGGGTTGCACGCCGGTCTGAGAGGCAACTCGCAATGACCGTCTGACGTCGGGCTACTCGACGTTGACGCGAACAGGCTCTGATCGTGGAGTCTTGGTGGCGGTCATACGAAGGAATGCGACAAGCACCGGGATGAGGTACGCGGTGTACGCGAGGGCCATGAGCAGCGACGGATGGGGCGTCCACCCGAAGAGGCTCCCAAGAAACTTCGCGACGAGATTCGTCGACGGGTCGAGGACTCCGAGATCCCAGACGTGCTCGTTCACGGTGGGGAGAAGGCCGACTTCCTGGAACTCATGAACGGCCTTGGAGACGAGGCCTGCGGCGAAGAGGATGATGAGCACGCCGGTGACCCGGAAGAACACCCGTAGGTCGATGGCGCTGCTTCCCGCGTAGAAGAGGACGCCGATGACGACGGCCGCGGTCAGTCCGAGGAGTCCGCCGAGGAGTTGCGGGGCAGATGCGCCGGCGCCGACGGTTGTCGAGATGATGAAGAGCGCCGACTCGACTCCCTCTCGCAGCACCGCGACGAATGCGATCAATGCGAGCGCTGTCGCGCCGCCGGCTTCCAGCGCCGTGTCGACCCGGCCGTGGAGGTGCGCCTTGAGAGAGCGGGCCTGACGCCCGAGCCAGAAGACCATCCACGTGAGGAGCCCGGCGGCCACGGCTGCAACCACACCCTCCGACACGTCCTCGGCTGTACCTTCGAGGCTGCCGACCGTGTTCCAGAGCACGATGCCGAGAGCGAGGGAGACGAGGACCGCAGCGATCGTGCCTCCCCAAACCCAGCGGGTGTCGGAGCGGCGCCCGAGGCGATCGAGATAGCCGACGAGGATCGCGACGATGATGGCCGCCTCGACGCCTTCGCGCAGCATCACGAGAAATGCGGACATGCAGATGGCCCCTCTCGCCTCTCACCTGATTAGCACTATGACGATAGTGGTAATGGGTGCGGAAGAGAGACGAGAATCCTGGGGGGCGGTGCTCAGGCCTGAAGTGCGACGAGCGCCGAGTTCACGATCTGGTCGGGGAGGAATCCCATGGCTCCGTAGAGATCGTTGATCGTGCCGGATTCGCCGAAGCGGTCGACGCCGATGGGGACGACGCGCTGACCGAACACAGAGCCGAGCCAGGCCAGCGAGTGTGGGGAAGCATCGTGGATGGTCACGATCGGCGCTTCGCGTTCGCTCTCTCTGATGAGCGCCCCGAGGTGGCCCGGGCCTTCGGACCGTGTCGCTGTGCGAGCGCTCTCGCGCAGCGCGCCGTGCCATTGACGGAAGAGGCGGTCCTGGCTCGTGACGTCCACAACGGTCGCTCCGACGCCCTCGTCTGAGAGGATCTCGGCTGCCGCCAGCACCTCTGGCATGACCGGACCGGACGCGGCGAGGATGAGGGGGACGCCGTCACCCGATTCGCTCAGGCGGTACCCGCCCGCGAGGACGTCCTTCCTCAGATGCTCCTCGCCGATCCGCTCCAGAGCTTCGCTGAACGGATCCTGGTTGATCGGCCTCGTTGAGAGACGCAGGTAGCGGCTCAGCCCATCGGGATCCGCCAGGGAGCGAAGGGCGTCGGTCAGCAGCCAGTCCACGGCTTGCGCGTATGCGGGCTCGACGGCGATGATGCGCGGAAGCTCGAGACCCACCGATGGCGTGATGGAGGATTGATGCGCCCCGCCCTCGGGTGCGAGCGTCACGCCCGACGGAGTGCCCGTCACGACGAAGCGGCTGTCGTTGTAGAGGGAGTAGATGAGGGCGTCGAGTCCGCGAAGCACGAACGGGTCGTAGACGGTCCCGACCGGCAGCAACATCTCGCCGTGGTGCTCGTGGGCGAGACCGAGCTGGCCGAGGAGGAGGAAGAGGTTCATCTCCGAGATGCCGAGCTCGATGTGGCGCCCGTCGGGGCCCGGCGCCCACTTGAGGAGCCGGTCGGGCCCGTAGTAGTCGGTCGACGAGGTGGGGGAGAACACGCCATGGGCGTTGATCCATCCGCCGAGATTCGTGGAGACTGCGACGTCCGGGGAGGCCGTAACGAGACGCTTCGCGACGTCCTCGCTCTTGCCGAGTTCCACGAGGACCCTGCCGAACGCCTCCTGCGTCGACGTCTTCGCCTTCTGAGCGGCCCCGCTCGACGCCGGAATGTCGATCACGGGCCTCGGCGGGGGCGGCTCATTGTTGATGCTCGCCCCAACCGCTGCGACGAGTTGCCCGGCCTCGCTCCCCGGGTCGAGCCGATCCCATTCGGAGTCGACGGTGAGGCCCATCGAGGAGCGGAGATCGTCGATCTGTGAAGCCGAGAGCTGAGCCGAGTGGTTCATGGGATCACCGGCGAGCGGGAGGCCGCGTCCCTTCACCGTGTAGGCGAACACCACGCTCGGCCGATCCGTCACCGAATCGGCCTCTCGATACGCGTCGATGAGGGCACCGATGTCGTGTCCTCCGAGGTTGCGGATGAGGTTGCCGAACTGGCCGTCTGGGACACTGGCGACGAATCGCCGCAGCACGGGGTCGGCGTTCTCGAGGAACCGGGAGCGAAGCTCCGCGCCCTCAACGGCGAAGAGGCTTTGATAGTGCTCGTTCGGCATGTCGTCGATGTGTCGCCGGAGTGCGTCGCCGCCGGGTCGTGAGAACGCAGCCTGCAGCCGCCGTCCGTACTTGACCTCAGCGACGTGCCATCCCGCCTCTTCGAAGAAGCGCTGGAGCCGCTGTGCCTGGATGCCGGGGATGACCCGGTCGAGGCTCTGGCGGTTCAGGTCGACAATCAGCATCACGTTCCCGAGCCCTTGCAGCGCAGGATCGGAGATCGCTTCCCACACGTTGCCTTCGTCGAGTTCGGCATCGCCGACGGTGGCGACGAACCGCGCCGGCGGACGTGAGCCCATGTGAGCATCGATGTACCGGCGGGCAGCGGCGGAGAAGAGGGGAGCGACGGCGCCGAGACCGACCGAGCCGGTCGAGAAGTCGGCGACGTCGGGGTCCTTCGTTCGCGACGGATAGGACTGGAGGCCGCCGAACTCCCGCAGCCTCGTCAAGTAGGAGCGGTCGAGTTCACCGGTGAGGTACTTGATGGCGTGGTACACCGGTGAGGCGTGCGGCTTGATCGCGACCTTGTCGTCCCCGCTGATGTGGCCGAACCAGAGAGCCGTCATGATCGACGCCATCGACGCCGACGAAGCCTGGTGCCCGCCGACCTTGATCTCCGTCTCGCCGCGGCGGTTGGCGTAGTCGATCATCCGCACGGCCAGCCACAGGATTCGCTGCTCGATCTCCTCGAGCGTGGAGAGGTTCGGTTTTGGTCGAAGTGTCGTCACTGGTTCGTCGCCTGGGGATCGCTGTCGGCGTGTTGAACGATACCCCGACGGTTTACGCTGACGGCATGGAAGGACGCATGTGGGAGCTCGCTATTCCGCTTCGCTCTCCGTTCGTCACCGCAACCGGGAACGTGCGGGAGCGGCGCTTGGTCGTCGTGGAGATCAACGATGGTTCCACCAGTGGGTGGGGTGAGGCGGCGCCGTACCCGGGGGCCACACCGGATACCGTCGAAGACGCCTGGTCCACACTCGAACGGGGCAGCGTGCTCTCTCCGACGGCTGCGGCGGCCATCGACGAGGCCGAGGCCGATCTCGACGCACGGCAGAAGGCGATTCCCCTCTGGCAGGCGATCGATGGGTCTCGGCGGCCGGTTCCCATGTCGATTGCGGTCGGTCTCGATGAGGACCCGGTCGAGCGTGTAGGAGAGACCGGTGCCGATGCAGCCAAGCTCAAGATACGTCCGGGAGTCGACATCGAACGTGTCGCCGCTCTTCTCGAGGAGATGCCGGACATCAGCGTCGGTGTCGATGCGAACGGGTCGTACACATGGGATGAACGAGACGCCTTGCTCGATCTCGACGGCCTGGGCGTCGCCTACATCGAGCAGCCCTTCGGGGCCGCGGACCTCCCAGCACACGCGCGATTGCGAGACGAGATCGTCGCTCCGGTCGCGCTGGATGAGCCGATCGACTCGGAGGATGCAGCGATTCGTGCCATCGAGGCGGGGGCATGTGACATCGTTGTCGTGAAGCCCGGGAGGGTTGGCATCTCGGCTGCCCGCGCCATCCATGACGTTGCTCTCGCCGGGGGATTGCGCATCAAGGCGTCCGGCCTCATTGAGACCGAGATCGGTCGAGCCCACACCCGAGCAGTTGCCTCACTGCCCGGTGCGGTGCATTCGGATGTCGCGGAAGCCTCGTGGTATCTGTCCAGGGGCGTCGGCAGCGGCGATCGGAGAGGTACCGAGGCCTGGGACGAGCCGGGGATCGGCTTCTCTCCGGACCCCGGTGTCTTCGCCCCCTACGTCGTTCGCGAGTCGGTCCTCGGTTCGAGGATCTGGGACTGACCCACTCGGCCGATCGGCCCTGCCTCGTCGAAGAGGAGCGAGTCGGCGTGTCCGATGCCGGTTCGGTGCTGGTGAGCAAACGACCTGAGGCCGAGCCAGCCGCCCTGCGGGCAACGGTGGAGCGACACGTTGAGGTCAGGATTTACGTAGAGCCACTCGCGGCCGTCGAGCGCCATCGAATTCCCGTTCCCGACATCGGAGAGCGCCGCGGTATGAGCGTACGGCGTCGTCTCTTCCCCCTCGACGAGCGGCACGGTGAGGCGCACCCAGGAGAGGCCCTCGCCGGGAGTGAGGAACGAGTTGCCGATCGTGCGAACTTCGATGGCATGGGTGTGGAACCGGATGTGGTCGGTCGGCTCGTACCCGTGGCTGTTCCAGACGAGCGGCTCCGATTCCTCCGGGCCGGGCGGTGGGTCCCATGGAGTTTCCCTGTTCGGCAGGGCGACGTCGGTGGTGCGGATCTTGAGGCCCGAGGCACGCGCCACGGTGCGCTCTCCCGCAACGATGGCGGCATCGACGACCTGGATGCGGCGACCGTCTCGCACCACGTTCGTCTCGACGGTGAGCGGCATATTGACGGGGACTTCTCGGAACAGGTCGATCGTCAGCCGGACCACCTGCATCGGGATCACCGTTGGGGTGTTCTCGATCGCCCGTCCCAGCAGGCCCGCCGGTGGGCTGCCGTGCTGCGCGTCGTCGGACCAGAAGCTGCGTGTCAGCTCCGTCGGATGGAAGACGTCGCCGTCTCTGATGAAGAGAGCATTCGCCATATGGTCAGTGCACCGGCAGGCCGAGGCCCCTGGCGATCACGAGGCGCTGGATCTCGCTCGTCCCCTCACCGATCTCGAGGACCTTCGCGTCCCGGTAGTGACGGGCGACCAGCGTGTCGTCGAGGAACCCGGCGCCTCCAAAGATCTGCGTCGCCTCTCTTGTGGCGGTGACGGCCGCCTCTGTGGCGTAGAGCTTCGCCCTCGCTGCCGCGTGCTTGTACGGCTGGCCGGTGTCCTTGAGCCACGCGGCCTTGTAGGTGAGGAGACGAGCCGCCTCGGCCATCACCTCGATGTCGGCGATCTTGAATGCAACGGCCTGGTAGGCGCCGATCGCCCGGCCGAAGGACGTCCGTTCCTTCGCATACGCGGTCGTCTCTTCGAGGCACGATTGGAGCACGCCGACGGCGAGAGCTGCGATCGCTATGCGCCCGTCGTCGAGCGTGTGAAGGAACTGGCGGAAGCCTTGGCCGCGTTCACCGAGGAGGTTCTCCTCGGGCACAACGCAGTCGTCGAAGCGGAGACCATGGGTGTCCGAGGCGTGCCATCCCATCTTCTCGTACGGCGGCTCGACTTCGAAACCGGGTGTGTCGACCGGCACGATGATCGTCGAGATCTCCTCGGGGGCGGTCCGGGCCGTGACGGTCACGAGGGTGGTGATGTCGGTCCCGGAGTTCGTGATGAACGCCTTCGAGCCGTTGACGTGCCACTCGCTGTCGATGAGGTCGGCCTTCGTGCGTGTCGCCCCGGCATCGGATCCGGCGTCGGGCTCGGTGAGCCCGAACGCTGCGAGGGCTCGGCCCGCGATGAGGTCCGGGAGCCACCGCTCCTTCTGTTCTTCGGTGCCGAATTCGGCGATCGGGTTGATGCCGAGGCCGACGGCCGCCTCGAGCGTGATCGCCATCGACTGGTCGACGCGGGCGAGTTCCTCGATGGCGATGCACAGGGTTGCGAAGTCCGATTCCGAACCGCCGTAGCGCTCCTCGAACGGGAGACCGAACAGGCCGAGGTCGGCCATCTTCTTGACCGCGTCGAGGGGGAAGGTCTTCGTTCGATCCCACTCGCGAGTGTGTGGTGCGATCTCCGCGTCTGCGAACTCACGCATGACCCTGCGGAACGCGAGATGTTCCTCTTTGAACTCCACCCGTCGCCTCCTTGCGTGGACGGACCAAGCCTATCCGGCCCCGGGTCCGTGGGTTCCGGTAGGGTGGCTCGGTCGAAAGGGGAGAGGACTCGTATGTGTTGTCTGGCCGTGGTGTTGATGATGATCGGTCCGAGGGCCGCGATCCTCGTCTATTGGCTCATGGACCCGCTGCGCTGGAAGTTCGTCTACTCGAACTTCTTCATACCGCTGCTCGGATTCCTCTTCCTCCCATGGACGACGCTCGCCTACGTCATCGTCGCTCCGGGCGGCGTCGAGTACTTCGACTGGGTGCTCATCGCCCTGTCGCTGCTCGCCGACGTGACCAGCTACGGGGGCGGCGCATACAGCCGAAGGGACCAGTACGGGTACGGGCAGCCGGTCTGACCCGGCTGCTGATTCGATAGGCTGAGCCACATGGATACCGCTGTCGCGCTCGTTCAGAGCTACCTCTAGGCGACTCTGAAGACGTCTTAGCGGTCGAATCTTCAGCCGGATGCCAAGCGCTAACCTTTGGGCATGCGCCAAAGAGCAGCCGTACGACTCTCCGATGCCAGGGAGGGACACTTCCCTCCGATTTGCGTCTTGACCGGCGAGCCAGCGACAGGGACACGGACCAAGACGCTTGCAGCAACGACCTACGGCTCCGATTGGGCCTGGCCCCTCCTGCTCGTGTTCGGGTTGATCATCTTCGTAATCTCACGATTCGTATCCACAAAGACGGTCACGGTCGATCTTCCTGTAAGCGACGAAGCTGGGAGTCTGTGGCTCATGGGAGGCCACATCGACGGCGACTGGCTCTGGCTGTCAGGGATCCACGCCAAGTTTGCTCGCGCTCTTGGAGAGCAGTACGCCGATCTCACCGAGGACCAGCTGCCAAGCGCCTGACCGCCGATGTCGCTGCACGCGTGGGCGGGAGGTTCAGGATCGAGGCCGCAAGCGGGTGATTGACACAGGTATCGCGATGGACGCGGTCGGTACTCATCTAGTGTGACCCGCATGGACACCGCTGTCGCTCTTGTGCAGTCATACCTTTACATGAACGGGTATTTCACCGTGACCGAGTACCCCGTGCTCGAACTCATGGCGGACGGCGACTACCGGACGGTCACGGACGTCGATGTCCTCGCACTGCGCATCCCGGGTGCGGGGCGACCGGATGAGGCGGTCGGGGGACCGGTCATCGCACTCGACCCGGCGCTGGACATTGATCGGGAGCGGGTGGATCTCATCATCGCCGAGGTGAAGGAGGGGCGGGCTGAGCTCAACGCGTCGGCGCGTGACCCGAAGGTTTTGCGTGCGGCGCTCTCTCGATTCGGCGCCGTTCCCCAGGACCGTATTGGCGGTGTGATCAGTGAGCTGCTCGAGGACGGCGAGGCCGATCATCCCGAGGGGTTGCGGGTGCGACTCATGGCTTTTGGAGCGCGGCCACCACAGAAGACCGACGGGAAATACGGGTGGATGCTCCACGGGGATCTCGTCGGGTTCATGCACCGCACGCTCGGTGAGCACTGGTCGGCGGCACAGACGATCCAGTCGAAGGACCCGGCGTTGTCGTTCATGCTGCTCCTCGAGAAGGCCGTGCGAGGGGAGAAGTGAGCTACAAGCTGCGAGCTACCAGCCACGAGCTTGCGGTGGAGGCCTGATCGCATTGTTCCATGTAGTGCTCCACCGTCCAGAGATCGCCCCCAATACGGGGAACCTCATGCGTCTCTGTGTGAACACCGGGAACCGGTTGCACCTCATCCGTCCCCTCGGCTTCGATCTCGACGATGCCCGGCTGCGGCGCGCCGGCCTCGACTACCGGGAGTACGCCGACGTGACGGTTCATGAGGACTTCGAGGCGTTCCTCGGTGCCGTTCGGCCGTCACGTGTGTTCGCTTTCACCCAGCACGCCGAGAAGCTCTACACGACGATCGAGTACGAGGACGGTGACGCGCTGCTGTTCGGTCGCGAGTCCGACGGCCTTCCGGCCGATGTGCTCCAGCACCCGGCGGTGACCGAGCGGGTCCGCATCCCGATCGCCGAGGGAGGGCGCTCGCTGAACTTGGCGAACGCGGCAGCGATCGCCGTCTACGAAGCCTGGCGCCAGCACGACTTCCACTAGCGCGCTACGAACCCAGGGCTCGCAGCGGCCTATAGGTGTCTCTCCAGCCCACGGTTCGTCGGACGCGACAACATTCCACGATTCCGCGGGCTATCTGCGCCTCATACGGGGACTGCAACCCTGGGTACGCGTTTGGGGTAGGTTGGCGGCGTGATTCATCGGTTCCCAATTCGCGTCCGGTTCTACGAACTTGACCCGTACCACCACGTCAATCACGCCGTCTACGTCCAGTACTTCGAGGCAGCCCGCATCGAGTTGCTGCGCGAAGCCGGGATGACGCTGAAGGGGATGGAGGAGGATGGCGTCATGCTC
>JBDLHX010000044.1:0-18162 GCA_039715165.1 Actinomycetota bacterium | reverse complement strand
GGGGGGCGGTGCAGGTTTGGGGGAACTCGATGTGGGTCGGGAACCCTTGTGGTGCGCGTCACCCGGAGATGGAACCGTCCCCCCTGCGCCCGAGCATCAGCTCGGGCGCGTCCCCCCGTCCCTTGCGGTCCGGGGGGACATGGGTTGTGGGGTGGCGTGCGCTCTCGCCCCAGAAACCGTGGATTGAGGCTGCGTGGGGAAGGCGAAACCTGGCACCTGTTGGCTGTCGACTGTTGACTCATTCTTCCCACATCGGGATTCTGACTCCACGCTCCCGGGCGACGTCCTCGGCGATCGGGTACCCGGCGTCGACGTGGCGGATGACTCCCATACCGGGGTCGTTCGTGAGCACGCGAGCGAGACGCTCTGAGCCGTCGGCGGTTCCGTCGGCGACGACCTGTGCCCCGGCGTGGATCGACTTGCCGATCCCGACACCGCCGCCGTGG
The DNA here is from genome assembly GCA_039715165.1 of Actinomycetota bacterium. GTDB lineage: Bacteria > Actinomycetota > Acidimicrobiia > Spongiisociales > UBA5794 > JAHEEL01. The sequence continues at coordinate 17,716 of JBDLHX010000044.1, read as the reverse complement.
TGCACTGCTACCCATGCGGCACCGGACGCGGTGTTGAGGAGCGCATTGAGGATCGGCCAGTCGGCGATGGCATCCGAACCGTCGCGCATCGCCTCGGTCTCCCGGTATGGGGATGCGACTGAGCCCGAGTCGAGGTGATCGCGGCCGATGACGATCGGCGCCTGCACCTCGCCGGCTGCGACGAGCTGGTTGAACGCCTCTCCCGCCCGGTCCCGCTCCCCGTAGCCGAGCCACAGGATGCGCGCAGGCAGGCCCTGGAATTGGACCCGCTCCTCTGCCATGTGAAGCCATCGATGGAGTGCACGGTTCTCGGGGAAGAGCGCACGCAGCGCGTTGTCGGTCGCTCTGATGTCCGACGGCTCGCCGGAGAGAGCGGCCCAGCGGAACGGGCCCATCCCCTCGCAGAAGAGGTCCCGGATGTATGCGGGGACGAAGCCCGGGTAGGCGAATGCGTTCTCGAACCCGCCGAGCTTCGCTTCGCCACGGAGGTTGTTCCCGTAGTCGAACACTTCGACACCGGCGTCCTGGAACCCAACCATCGCCTCGCAATGCACAGCCATGGACTCGCGTGCGGCCGCGATGTAGGCGCCGGGATCGCTCGTGCGTAACTCGATCGCTTCGGCAAGCGTGTAACCCCTCGGGATGTAGCCGTTGAGCGGATCATGAGCCGAGGTCTGATCGGTGACGATGTCGAAGTCGACGCCGCGCCGGAGAAGCTCGGGGAACACGTCGGCAGCGTTGCCCTCGAGACCGATCGACAGCGCCCGCCCTTCGGCCTTCGCTGCCAGTGCTCGATCAACAGCGTCTTCGAGCGAGTCGGCGACTTCGTCGAGGTAGCGATGCTCAACTCGCCGAGCGATCCGCTCCGGATCGACGTCGACGCAGAGGGCGACGCCGTCGTTCATCGTCACCGCGAGCGGCTGCGCCCCTCCCATGCCGCCGAGGCCGGCGGTGAGCGTGAGCGTCCCCTTGAGAGTCCCTCCGAATCGCTGCTCGGCGATCGCAACGAAGGTCTGATACGTGCCCTGGAGGATCCCCTGCGTCCCGATGTAGATCCACGACCCGGCCGTCATCTGGCCGTACATGATGAGGCCCTTCGCCTCGAGGTCCCAGAACGTCTCCCAATTCGCCCAATCGGGGACGAGGAGGCTGTTCGCGATCAGGACCCTCGGAGCCATCTCGTGTGTGCGGAACACACCAACCGGCTTGCCGGACTGGACGAGCATCGTTTCGTCGTTCTCGAGGCTGCGCAGCGTGCGAACGATGACATCGAAGGCCTCCCACGATCGAGCGGCCTTGCCACGCCCGCCGTAGACGACGAGCTCGTCGGGATTCTCGGCGACGTCAGGGTCGAGATTGTTCATGAGCATCCGAAGAGCGGCCTCCTGAAGCCAGCCCTTCGTCGACCGCTCCGACCCGCGCGGGGCCCTGATGATCCTGGACATCGTCACCTCACTCCCATAGCGGCGCTGATGGCACCTTCCTCGATGAGCCACGCAGCCGACTCGATGTCGACCCCGACCGGTCGATCCTCGACGAGCGGCGGAACCTGGGTGCGGACCGCGGCGAGGACCGCTGCTGTTCCGGGCGCCGGCGTCAGCGGCTCACGCTGTTCGCATCCCTGCGCGGCGCACACAAGCTCAACGGCGAGGACATTCGCCGTGTTCTTCAGAACATCAATGAGCTTCCTGGCTGCTCCCCAGCCCATCGAAACGTGGTCCTCCTGCGAACCCGACGTCGGGATCGATTCAACCGACGCCGGATGTGACAGAACCCGGTTCTCGGCGACGAGCGCGGCCGCGGTGTACTGGGCGAGCATGTAGCCCGAGTCGACGCCCGGGCGTGTCGCGAGGAACGGCGTGAGACCCGACGACCGCTGAGGATCGAGGATGCGGTCGGTTCGGCGCTCCGAGATCGAGCCCAGCTCGGTGATCGCTATGGCGAGGAAGTCGAGAGCGATGGCAAGGGGCTGCCCGTGGAAGTTGCCACCGGAGATGACTTCGCCCGTGTCCGGGAAGATGATCGGATTGTCGACAACCGCGCCGAGCTCCCGCTCGAAGACAGTCGCCGCGTGGTCGATCGTGTCTCGCACCGATCCGTGCACCTGCGGAGCGCATCGGAGGCTGTATGCGTCCTGCACCTTGTGAGAGAAGTCGTCTCGATGACTCGCCCCGATCCCCGATCCCTCGAGGAGCCGAGCGATGTTCGCTGCGGACGCCGCCTGGCCCGGATGCGGGCGCAGTTCGTGGATACGGGGATCAAGCGGCCGGCTCGAGCCCATGAGCGCCTCGATCGAGAGGGCGCATGCCGCATCAGCGGCGTCGGCAAGATGGCGAGCACTGTCGACGGCCAAACAGCCCTGGGCAAGCATCCCCTCGGTCCCGTTGAGAAGACTCAGTCCCTCCTTCGGCTCCAGCTCGAGTGGCTCGATGCCCGACGCCTCGAGTACCGCCCCGGCCGGGGCACGGCCATCGTCGACATGGAAGAACCCCTCCCCAATGAGCGGGAGCGCGAGGTGGGCAAATGGCGCGAGGTCGCCCGAAGCACCGACCGAGCCTCGATCCGGGACTGCAGGAAGCAGGTCGCGGTTCAGGAACTCGATGAGGCGCTCGACAATCACGGGGCGCACACCGGAGTGCCCTTGGGAGAGGGTGCGAGCGCGGAGGAGCAGCATCGCCCTCACGGTTGGCCGGTCGAGGAGATCGCCGACACCGGACGCGTGGCTGCGAACGAGGTCGTACTGAAGCTCGACGGCCTGGTCGGCGTGGATCCGCGTGTTCGAGAGGGCGCCGAAACCGGTGGTGATCCCGTAGGCAACCTCGTCGTTGTCGATGATCCGCTCGACGAGGGCACGCGCCGGCGCCATGCGCTCGGCGAGCCGGGGACCGACCTCGGCGGTGTCTCGTTGGTAGGCGATGGCGACGACGTCTTCGATCGTGAGCGGTGATCCGTCGACGATCACGGCCATCTCCAGGCTCCTCTCAGAACGACTCAGACCCGGAGATCCAGCCTACTTCGCGCAGCGACCACGAACCTCGGTTCGTGGTCGCTGCTCATTCCGCGGGCTGGTGGCGCCGTATACGGGGACTGCAACCCTGGGTATGGAGTGTTAGAGGGTGTCGGCGAGGCGGGTTGATTCGCGCTCGCGTAGGCCCACCCGCACCTTCATCAGCTCGATCTGTTGCTCCGCGTACTTCTCGCCGCCCTTGATCGGATGGTCGGTGAGCCACGCTTCGATGTCCGCCGAGACTGCCGGCTCGGATCGGTTCGGGACCAGGTCGAGGATGCGCCGGCCCGTCGAGGGTGGCATCTGCTGGAGGAGATCGTCCCAGTGCTCCTTCATGAGCTTCCACACCTGCGGCCCGTTCTCGCGGTGACCGAGCATGATCGCGATCACCCAGAACGCGTCCTGACGCCGAACGTCGCCGTCGAGCACCATGTGGAAGAGTTTCTCCGCGCCTTGTCGATCCGGGACGAGCGCCGCGGCCCGCAGGTACTTCACGACCTCCTGGGGCGTCCCTGCCTCGTCCGACATCTCGAGGAATCGCTCGAAGTCGGCGAACTCGCCGTTCGAGGCGACCACCGCCAGCGCGGCATCGGCCACCTCAGCGTCGACGGTGCCTTCCCCTGCCCGCACGCCCTCGTGGACGAGGCGTGCCCGTCGCTGAGTCTCCCGGTCATCACCGAGATTTCCGAGCGCCGCGATCAGGGCACCCCGCAACTTGCGGCTGCGGTCGTCCTCTCCGTCGGCGGGATCCCAACCCATCTCCTCGGACTTGCCCTCTACGAGGTCACGAACGAAGCCCTGGAGCGCCGGGCGCACATCGGACGACGCGATGCGGTCGAGTTCCCCAAGACCACCAAGGACTCGCTGCCACACGTCGACCTCGGCTTCCTCGCCGAGTCCCCCCACGAGCGCGAGGTAGTCGCTGGCTTCGGCCCCACCCTTGAGCACGTTCGCGAACGCATCAGAGACAGTGGCGTAGCGCTCCTCGCCCGTCAGCGAGTCGAGGCGCGCCCGAATAGCCGCGCGCAGCTCCGGGGAGTAGGAGACCCGGTAGAAGCCGTCACCGCCGGCGTTGACGACGAGGTCGTCACCGGCGTCCACGGTCACGCTTTCGTCGGAGAGGAGGATTCGCTGCTCACCCTCCGAGGATCGGAACAGCACGGGGACCTTCCACGTCTCGGTGCCCTCACCGAGGTAGCGGAAGTGCTCCTGGGTGAGCGTGTACGCCCCGGGCTCGCCGGCCACGGAGATCCTCGGGAATCCGCCCTGGAAGATCCACGTGTCCATGATCTCCTTCACCGGCTCCCCGGAGGCCTCTGCGAGCGCCGACCAGAGATCGTCACCGTCGGTGTTGCCGTACGCGTGCTCCTTGAGGTAGTTGCTGACACCGAGACGGAACGCTTGCTCTCCGAGGTACTGCTCGAGCATCCGGAGGATCGATGCGCCCTTCTCGTACGTGAGCGAGTCGAACATGGCGTTCGCCTCTTCCGGTGAGGCAACGGGGAACTCGATCGATCGGGTTGCGGCGAGCGCGTCGGTCTCCATCGAGTGGACCCGGTCGCCGCCGAAGGTGAGCCACACCTTCCAATCCGGCCGGTACGCGTCGATGCACTTCATCGAAGCGAAGGTGGCGAAGGCCTCGTTGAGCCAGATCCCGTTCCACCACTTCATCGTGACGAGGTCGCCGAACCACATGTGCGCGATCTCGTGGGCGATGACTTCGGCGACGCGCATCATCTCGTTCTGCGTGGCCTTCCGAACGTCGACGAGCAGCGCCGTCTCGCGATACGTGACGGCGCCGAGGTTCTCCATCGCGCCCCACGCGAAGTCGGGGATGGCGATCTTGTCCATCTTGTCGCCCGGGTACGGGATGTCGTAGTACTCGGCGTAGTAGCGAAGCGAATGGGCTGCGACGTCCATGGCGAAGTCGGTGAGGTGGCCCTTCCCCGGCGGGAAGGCGATGCGGAGGGGGACGCCGTCGACGTCGATGGTGTCCGTGACGCCGAGTTCACCGACGATGAACGCGACGAGGTACGTCGACATCTTCATCGTGTCGGCGAATCGCACCGCGACCTTGCCGTCACCGGCGTCGGTGCGGTCGACCTCCCCGCCGTTCGAGATTGCGGTGAGCCCGTCATCGACGATGAGCGTGACACCGAACGTCGCCTTGAGATCGGGCTCGTCCCAGCAGGGGAACGCCCGGCGGGCCTCGGTCGCTTCGAACTGGGTCGTCGCGATCGTCTTCTCGTCGCCGTCGGGGTCCGTGTAGACGGAGCGATAGAAACCGCGCAGGTCGTCGTTGAGCGTCCCGTCGAATGAGATGTCGAGCTTCCACGCACCCGGCTCGATCGTGGTGGTGAGCGTCAGCGTCGACCGCTCGCTCTCCTCGTCGGTTGAGATCGTGGCCTCGATCCGCTGTCCGGCCTCGTTGAAGAGGACGGCCGTGTGGAGCGTCAGCTCCGCCGTGTTGAGGACGACCTCGGAGACCGGTTCGACGACATCTATGTCAACGATGACGTGTCCCCCGAAGGTCGCCGCCGCGAGATCCGGTGTGAGCGTGAGGTCGTAGTGGCTCGGGAGAACGGTGCGGGGCAGGCGGTAGTCGGCTTCAGACGGCACGGGGCACTCCTCTTGGGTCGCGTGAACAGGCTGATGGTACCGGTGGGACATCTCACCCGCTCCTCCGAATCCTTCACCGTCCCCCCTGCACCCTCGCTATGGACTCTCAGCGGCCGCGTCCTTGAGCCTTGGGGCGAGGAGAGCCCCTAGCGAGGGCGCGTCCCCCGTCGTTCCTCCGGGGGGACATGGATGCGGTATGCCCGGCCTTCCCCGGGGGTCAGGTTCTCGAGGCGGTGGAAGAAGCCACTGTGCTGGAGGGTTCCGCTGTGCAGATGCTCGTCGCCCCCCGTCGAGAACACGGGTGTGAGCACGCTGTCGGCTGGGAGAGCGGGGATCCCGAAGTAGCCCGAGTCGGAGGTGAGGTCGTAGTTGACGACGAACACGTATCGATCGGTGTCTCCAGGCATGGTCGCCGGATCCTGTGTCCACGCTGCGATGCCACGCAGCGTTGTCGCATCGGGCGGGATGAGCCACTCGGTGGTCGAGTCCGCGATCAGGGGCAAGATCGTCTCGGCGAACACCCGTAGGTCGGTGATGCGGGCGAAGAGTTCGTTGTTCTGTCCCCAGATGAATTCGTCGCCGAAGCGAGCTTTCGACGGGTAGGTGTTCGAATCGCCCTCTTCGTGGAAGACGAACAACTTCGTGTAGTGCTCGTTCTCCACCGGCTCCCAGTGCACGTCCCTGATCTCGAATCCGAGAGCGGTATACGACGGCATATCCGGCAAGAACAGCGCCGTGAACAGCCGCGCCTCATTGCCTGCTCGATACAGCTCGTCGAACCGGGGGTCGTCCTTGTCCGCTGTCATCACTGTGTAGGCAGGAGCGGTCCGGCGAGTCGCGAGGTCGTCGAGGTATCGCCGGAACCGACGGAGGTACTCGTGGTCTCCGACCACGGTGGACTGCAGGTCGCCGAGCGTGGCGTCCGCAAGCGAGGCCTCGAGGTGGTCGAGCTCCTCCCCGAACTGGAAGACGTCGCGCGCCGGGAGGAACGTCTCGGCGAAGTAGCCGAACCACGGAGCCGGTGCGGAGCGCTGGATATGCGTCTTCACGGCGGCGAGGATGTCGTAGTGCTCATCGACCACGTCCGGCACGCCGTCGGGGCGCATCTGCACGTGCGACATGTCGCCCCGCATGAAGTCGAAGTTGCCGACGTGCTGAGTCTCGGCGTAGTGGTGGCAGACGTAGTCCCACACCTCGGACCGTGGCCGGTCGAAGTCGATCTCCCAGTGGGCGTTGTCGTCGATCCTCTCGTAGAGCTTGAATCGGGCGAGCGGTGAGAAGACTCGGGACATGAATTCGGGTTCGGAGATGACGAAGTCGGGCCATTCCATCCCGTGATCGTCAACGACGGTATGTGCCGGATCGGCGTCGATCTCGATGCCGCGGAACGGGACGCCCATGGTGGCGGGGACCGGTTCGAGGCCGAACCACTTCAGGTACTTGATGAGGTCGACTCGCCGTCCGCCCCGCCCAAAGAGATCACCTTTGTCGCCGAACAACAACCGGAGACGCGTGTCCTCGTCGAGGCGGAACAACTGCTCCACGGTCTCAGGCAACCCGCTGTCGCGCAATGCCGGTCCCCGCTCGGTGAGCCAGGTGAACACGGCATCTTCGACGGTACGTACGAGCCCGTCGGAGTGGTCGACGATCTGACGGTCCCTGATCTTCATCCATTCAAAGAGGTCGGGTGTGCCCAGGGCGAGCTCCGAGAAGCGGTCGGTGTGAGGGATGACGTCCATGCCGATGGTCTTGCCCATCACATGGAGCAAGTTGGATGTGGCCCGCAGCTGCTTCTCGATCGTGTCGAGGTTCGGCGAGTACTCGTACAGCTCATCGGAGAAGAACTCGGTGTTGAGGCTCCACGAGGCGATCCCGTACAGGCTCTTGACCACTCCCGGCTCCCACACCGGCAGCAGGTGCACGGAGTCCGTCGCGGCAGGCAGCGTCAGCGCGTATTTGACCACGTTCCCGTAGTCGCCGATCGTGCGCACGTTGACGCCGACCGTGTTCGTGCGCTTCAACCACGACGAGTCGGGCTCGGTCGACCGCGGCGAGCGAACTGCCTCTGGGATCTCAGAGAGTGGACGAACCAGATCCACCGCCTGGTCGGACAGGGCCAGGCCGACGACGTGGCCGTAACGCTTGGTCAACAACTCGAGAACACTTCGCAGCGGCATCGCGACGGCGTCCTGGGGCCGGAGACCGACGACGAAGGATGTATCACCGATCGTGTAGCCGTTCACCCCGGGGTGGTGATCTGTGGTCATCTCTGAACGAACTCGACGTCGTAGTCGCGTGTGATGATGACGTCGGCCCGGTTGCGATGTTGAGAGATGATCTCGTGTTCCCTTGTGAGAACCTTCTCGATGAACGGGTCGAACTCCTCGCGGCCGCGCTTCATGCGGTGCTCGATGGTGTCGAGCCGGTTGCGGTCGATGAAGACTCTGCGGTCCACGTGTTCACACAGCGACGTGTACACGCCCTCAGCGATCACAACCTGCACTCCTTCGTAGGAGAGTTCCTCCTCGTCGATGCGGTTCTCCGCGTAGATGACGAGCGGCTTGACGATCCCCGCGTCACCGGACTGCGCCGCTTCGAGGTGGGCGTCAAGGACGTCGAGACGCACCTCCGTGGTGCCCACCCACGCCAGGTTCGCTCGCCGCGCGCCATCGTTGAACGCCGGCGGAAGGACGTAGTAGTCGTCCTGCTGGAGCACCACCGCCTCCACACCGTGTTCTGCGAGGGCGTCGGCGAGTGCCCGGCCCGTCTCGGACTTCCCGCTGCCCGATTCACCTGCAACGGTCATCGTGAAGCGGCGGGGCAGTCCACGAATCTCGTCCAGCAGATGGTCGATGATGATGCCGGCGGCGCGTCGATGCTCCTCGCCGACGAGGATGATGTCTCCCTGCATTGGCAATCCGCTCCACGACTCATTCGGTGCTGCCGGCAAGAGTAGGCGATCGGCGTGGATCGAAAAGGGCCGGAGAAGCACGACATGCCGCAGGACCGCACACGCTGGTCGCGGGCTATTGGCCGCCGAGCGGGGGTTCTTCGAGCCGAAGGATCCACAACCCCGTGTTGAGGTCCGACAAGTAGATGAGGTCACCGTCGATGTGAACGGACCAGGCGAGCGGCATGCCGATGTTCCCGTTCGGGGAGGCGAACCGGCGCTGGGGGTCGACCCGCGTCGGTGGGATGAACGATGCGATCTCAACGAGCTCCGTCGGATCAACGAGGCTGATCACGCGAAGACCGCCGGAGAGCCATGCGGTGTAGAGATAGCCCTCTGCAACAGCGGCTTCGTTCGGCGAGTACATGCCGGAGAGGGGGACCCGGCCGTCATCGTCGGGGGCCGCATGCGCGAGCGAGTAGGTCGAGAGGAGCACCGGATCGGCATCCGAGCGCGCGTCGAAGGCGACGTCGATGCCCCATGAGGTGCCGAGGATTTCGTCTTCGAGCGGGTCGAGATCCTCGTGGCTGACCACGACCATGCCACTCGCCGGATCGAGGACAACCGATCTGGCGTTGCCTTCCTGATGTCCGAGCGAGGCATCCCTCCCGACGAAGGTGGGCTCCGAAGGATCGGACAAGTCGAGAACGATGAGGCCCGCGTCCCAGTGTGCGATGAACGCTCGGCTCCCGTCGACGTCGAATGCCACGCCGGCAGCGTGCAGATCGCGGAGATCATGCTCTGCCGCAACAGCATGCCGCATCGTCATCGGACCGTCCCGACGAAAGTCCCAGTCGGCGATGTCCGCCGGCCAGACGGGATCGCTGACATCGATGATCCGAACGTCGCCGAGGCGTTGTTCGTGGTCCATGCGTGAGTTCGGAACGGCTGCGATGACACGCACCACTCCATCGCCGTGCCAGACGTCGAGATCGCTGATGCCGACTGTGCCGGAGCCTGTGTCGTAGATGCCCAGTACGGCAGGTTCGGACGAATCGGTGACGTCGTAGAGCACGAAGCCGCCGTCGCCAACCGAGTCGCCGTCGCAGGCGGTGTATGCGACGATGGCGAGCGTGCCGGTGAAGCTCGGTGTCTCGACATCACCCACCCAGATGGCCGACGTCCGCGTGCCGGGACGCTCGACCGGGAGGGGCACAAGTTCGACCGGCGTCGTGGGGTCGGTCACGTCGTAGCGGCGGACACCGCTCGCGGGGCAGACCTCGTCATCGCCGTGCGAACCCATGTACGCAACGCCGTTGTGCGCCCAGACGACGCCGTTGAAGCCTTCGCCCGGGTCGAAGTGCCCGACGACCTCAATCGACGTTGCAATGGGATCATCGGTGATGTCCGGAACAACGTAGAGCGTTCGTGGCTCGGTCTTCCCGGTGAGGAACGGATACGGATTCACCGGCGTCCGATCCGGCATCCTGAGTTCGAAATGAAGGTGCGGCGCGTTGCTCGATGCGTTCCCGCTGTACCCGACGTAGCCGATCACGTCGCCCGCAGCGACGGAGGCGCCGACGGCGATGCCGTTCGGAGTGCCCCATCCTTTGTGCTCGACGGGAATCTCTTCGGCTTCTTCGACGATCGGCTCTTCGGCGGGAACGGTCTCTTCGGTGGGCGGCGGTTCCGCCGCATCCTCTCCAGCCGGCGCTTCTTCACCGGCGGGCGTTTCGGAAGCCGCAGCTTCGCCCTCCAGCGCCCCATCCTCTTCAGGGACCGCGATCTCTTCGACCGCCGGCTCGGGCTCGGGCTCAGGCTTGGGAGGCTCGATGTTGTTCAGGTGGAGGTAGCGCGTCAGCCAACCGTCGGCGTGCTTGATCTCGACATAGAGCCCTGCCGTGCCACCCTCAGTGATGCGTGTCACGACGCCGGGGGCGGCGGCGAGCACGTGGGTTCCGAGGGGAGCTCCGATGTCGATTCCGTGGTGGAGTCGGTCGCCGTCGTCCCGGATCACGCCGAACGAATCGGAGTAATGGTCCCGACCGTCGACCGGCGACGAGAGGGTGAACGGAGGCGTGTAGGTCGAGGGGTCGAGAGAGCGAGGGGCGGGCTCTTCGGCCAGCGCCGGAAAGCTCAAGCCGGACACGACGAAGCCGACGACAAGCGGCGCGATAAACATGCGGGCGCGCGCGAAACGGCTCATGGAATCATCGTACTTGCTCGATTCGGGTCCCGGGCGGACAGATTCGGCCTCGCGAAGATCAGCCTTGTGTCTCCGTCTCGCCGGTCTTCACCGACTCGATGTCCTTGCCGAGAAGGATCTGGTCGATCGTCCCCACCAGCAAGTCGTACGTCACGGGGCCGATCACTTTCCCGACGACGATCCCGTCACGATCGACGAAGAACGTCTCGGGGAGACCGCCAACGCCGTATGAGAATGCCGCAGCCGACCCGTGATCGATGCCGTAGACGGTCTCCGGGCTCGCCCCGTGCTGATCCAGGTACGAGAGCGCCAGGTTTCGCTCGTCCAACGTGTTGACGGCGAAGAACGTCACATCAAAGTCCGCGTACTGAGCTGCAGCGGCATTGAGCGCTGCGTGCTCCGCCCTGCAGCCGCTGCACCACGAGGCCCAGAAGTTGACGACGACGACATCGCCGACGTGTTCTGAGAGGCTGATCTGGCCGCCCTCATAGAGATCGTCGACGACGATCTCCGGGGCAGGCTTGTCGATCAGGGGCGACGCAGCGAGCTTTGGATCCGAACCGAGGGTACCCCCGAGCGCCACGCCGACGACGACCACGACGAGGCCGAGAGCGATGACGATCCATGTGATGCGACTGCTCATGAACGTGCCTCCTCCAGCATTGCCTCGACGTCGGCCTTGATGTCGGGCGGGAGATCCTCGTAGCCGAGAAGCGTCTCGAGCGGCTCGATCACACCGTCCATATCTCCTTGCTCGAATCGGATGTTTGCGAGGAACCAGTGAGCCTGCGGGTAGTCGGACTCGAGGACGAGGGCCTGGACAACGTGCGGCTCCGCCGTGTCCGGATCGCCCGAGAGGAACGTCAGCCACCCGACCCATGCGTTGAGGATCGGATCGTCCGGCTGTTGGCCGAGAGCGATCGTGTAGTGCTCCAGTCCCTTGTCGAGAATGCCCTCGTCGAGGTAGCGCTGAGCGAGGGCGATCCTCATGCCGACGATGTCGGGATTCTGGGCGACGACCGCTTCCATCTCCTCGAGGGAGATGGACCCCATGTCGACGTTCCCCTGCCCTTCGAGGACGTCGGTGGCGACGCCGTCGGTCATCTCACCGGCGGGCGTCTTCTCTTCAAGTGAGGACATAGCCACCACCGCGACGACCACCGCTGCGACCGCCACGATTACCGTCCCGACGATGGCGCGGCTGGGCTTCTTGGAGGCAGGCCCACCGACCACGACGCTGCCCTTGTCTTCGGCAGCTCCGGCGTCGTCCCGAGGGACCTCGACGAGTTCCCTCTCGAGTGCATCCCGCTCGGCCCGATATGCGGATCGGAGCCGTTCGGCCGTCGTCTCGTCAAGCTCTCCTGCCTCGACCTGATCATCGATCTCGGCAAGGTCGAGATCCACCTGAGCGATCTGATCTGCGATTCGCGCGGTCTTCACTCTTCCACTCCTCGGGATACGCGGTTCTTCCGACGGAGCCCGACGATGGCGAGCACACCGGCTGCGAGCACACCGAGCGGCACAGCCCACAGGACGACGCCCCAGCCTGTACTCGGCGGATCGAGGAGCACCTGCTCCCCGTAGGCGGCGACGAAGCTGTCAATGATCTCTGCGTCCGTGCGGCCCGCGGCGATCTCCTCGTCGATGCGAGCCCGTAGGTCCTTCGCCAGATCGGTCTGGGATCCAGCGAGGGACTCACCTGCGCAGATCGGGCACTTCAGCGATGTGGCGAGGTTGTATGCCCGAGCCTCCGGGTCCTCAGCGCCGCCTTCACCCGACCAGAGGCCGACGAGGATCACCGCGACGGCGATCGCCGGAACGAGGAGCCAAACGAAGGTTCTTGCGCGTTCAGGCATCGGCATGCTCGGATCGGTCACCCTGCTTCGACGCCGCGGACCGGCGCCCAGGTTTCCGGCCGAGAGCCAGAGTCCCGCCGGCGACGATCACAGCCCCGGCGAACCACAGGAGCCACTGCAGCGGGAAGATCAGGACCTTGAGACGCATCCCGTCGGCGTCGATGGCTGCGATCGAGAGGTAGACATCGTCGATCCACGTCGTCCAGACCTGCGGCGTCGTGATCACCTGGCCGAACTTCGGGTACTCGTGGAGTCGTGGCTCGAGCACAGCTCGCGTCGTCGAGCAGCTCGCGTCGAGGATCGCCACCCGGGCGCCCTGGACGTTGCGCTCCGATTCGACTCGGGAGAACGGTTCGAGGTATTCGACGCAGTACTCCTCAACGACGGCGGTATCGCCAACGGCGAGCGGTACTTCCGTCCTGACGGCGAGCACCGAGGTCGTCCCGATGGCGACGGCTGCCAAAGCGATGCCGATGTGGGCGATCTGGCCGCCCCAGAAACCCTTGTCGTTGCGGAGCGTCGATCCCATCGCGGCGATCCACGGCTTACCTCCGCGGTGGGCTCGCGACGCTTGGTGGAAGTAGAACGCGACGATGTTGCCGATCACAAATCCGGCGAGTCCGATGATGGCGATGATCGACACCGACCGAACACCGACGAGCATCGTGAGCGCGGCGACGGCGAGACCGACATTGAGGCCAACCCTCGTTCGCTCCCAGAGAACCTTGCGGGTTGCAATCCGCCACGGGGCTGTCGCGCCGAACCCGAGGGCGAGCAGCAGCAGGAACCCGATGGGGACGGAGATGCGATCGAAGAAGGGCTGGCCAACAGCGACTTCGCGTCCGGTGAACGCCTCGAAGAGCAGCGGGTAGAGGGTGCCGAACAGGATCGTGAACCCGAACAGCGTCATGAGGAGGTTGTTGAAGAGGATGAATCCCTCGCGTGAAACGAGTGAGTCGAGCCGCGGAGCCGACGCTACGGCACTCGCTCGCACGGCAAAGAGGCCGAACGAGCCGAACACGATGACGCCGAGGAAGATCAGAAGCGTCGGGCCAACGGCCGAGAGGCTGAATGCGTGCACGGATGCGATGACGCCGGAGCGTGTGAGGAACGTCCCGAAGATCGTGAGCGCGAACGTGATGATCACAAGCGCAAAGTTCCACGCCTGGAGCATGGATCGCCGCCGCTGGACGACCGCGGAGTGGATGAACGCCGTCGCCGAGATCCACGGAAGCAACGCTGCGTTCTCCACCGGATCCCATGCCCAGTACCCGCCCCAGCCGAGCACCTCGTAGCTCCACCAGCCGCCCAGCAGGATGCCGGCGGTGAGGAAGATCCAGGCGACGAGGGACCAGCGATGGGTTCGATCGAGCCACACTCGTCCGAGTTCGGTGCGGTACAGAGCGGCGATCGCGAACGCAAAGGGGACGGTGAAGCCCACGTAGCCGACGTAGAGGAGCGGCGGATGCACAGCCATCAGGATGTGGTTCGCGAGCAGCGGATTGGGACCGATGCCGTCCATCGGCGCGACGGCGGCGGCAAGGGGCGACCAGGACGTTGCGGAGCAGAACCCGCCGGCGACGCTTGTGCAGACCTCGAATGGGTTGGCGGCGGTGGCCATGAGGCCGAACCAGAACACGGCGATGGCGCCCATGACGCCGAGGGCGAGTACGCCCAGTCCGTCTCCCGACTTCACACCGCGCCAGACGAGCCAGGTGAACACTGAGAGCATGAGGCCCCAGAGGACGACGCTCCCCGCCAGGGCCGCCCATCCGGCGGCGAGCAGGAACACGAACGGGGTAGCGAGCGCCGTGTTCTTGGCCACGTAGGCGATCGTGAAGTCGTGGGTCAGGATCCCCAACTCGAGGAAGACGAAGGCGGCGACGCCGCCGCCGGCGAGTCCGAGAGCGGGAAGCTTCAGCCGCGATGGGTCGGGGTTCGGTGTGTGGGAGACCCTCCAGCCCTGAACAGTGAGCGCCACCGCCGATATGAGGGCAATGAGGATCGACGCATAGCCGGCGAGAGCGATCACGCCTCGTCCGTTTCGTCCCCGTACGGATGGTCAGGGTCGTAGTCGCCCTCATCGGACCCGTAGTTCTCGTCGTGCTTGACGATCATCGTGTCCGAGTGGAAGCTGGCCCCGTCCCAGGTGCCTTCGACGACGACGCCGATGCCCTCCTGGAAGAGCTGTTGCGGCGCACCGGTGTGCATGACCGTCACGGATTCGCGGCCGTCCGTCACGTCGAACGTGACGCCGGTCTCCGTGTCGGCGACGGTGCCCGCGACGACCTGGCCGCCGAGCCGCAACCGCCCCTCATCCGCCGCTTGTTCGGTCAGCTCGGTCGGGGTGTTGAAGTACACGAGGCTCGAGTTGAGGCTGATGATGAGCACGACCAGAACGACCACCACGATCGCGGCCGGCACGATGAACTTCCAGTAACGCTTCACTCTGCCCTCTCAATGACTTGCCTGGTCTTTCTGATGCGTACCACGATCGAACCGGCGTAGAGAGCGAAGCTCCCGTAGCCGACGGCGTAGGCGAAAGCGACCCATCCCCACTCGGTCATGGCTTCTTCCCCAGCTCGGGCACGACGACAGCCTCCCCGGCGACCGGACGATCAGCCGAACGCTCGATCTCGGCGAGTTGTTCCTCGAGGTGCATGAGCTCGATGCGCTTCACTACGAGTGCGCCGTAGATCACCGTGAACACGACGACGCCGACGACGAGCGTCACGATCATGAGCGGCTCCTGGATTGCAGGGCCGTCCGGGCGGATGATGGATGGTGGCTGGTGGAGGGTCCTCCACCAGACGACGGAGAAGTGAACAAGTGGGATCTGGACCGCTCCGAGCACACCGAGGACAGCGGCGCGTGATGCCCGGGCGATCGGATCGTCGGTCGTGCGGCGCAGGGCCAGGTAGCCGAGATAGACGAAGAACATGATTGCGGTCAGTGTCAAGCGTGCGTCCCACGTCCACGGCACGCCCCACGTCGACTTGCCCCAGATCATCCCGAGTACAAGGGTCAGACCGGTGAAGAACACGCCGATCTCGGCTGATGCGGCGGCGATGCGATCCCACCGGAGGTTCTTGGTGAGGAGGTAGGCGATGCTGCTGACGAACGTGATGAAGAAGGCCACGTAGGCGAGCCAGGCTGCCGGCACATGAAGGTACATGATGCGAACGAGTTCGCCTTGAACGTCGTCCTTCGGACTGATCATCGAGAGGGCGAAGGCGACGGCGAGGGAAAGAACGATCGCCACCCACGGCCACCGGCGAATTCGCGTCTGCACCTTCATCAGGACTCCTGCATGGGACGGGCGGTCAACACCCCGATCATGGCCACGATGAGCACAACAGCAATCATCAGCAGCACCCACGAGAGGATACCGTGACCCAGCCGTATGCCTTCGTACGCCTGGGTGGCTCCGAGCAGCAGAGGAACGGACAACGGGGCGACGAGAAGCGGCACCAACGCCGTCCCTGCACTCGTGCTGTTGACGATCGAAGCGGTCAGCGTACCGAGCAGCGAGAGGCCCATCGCGACGACGAGAAGGGTCAACGCCAGCCAACCTGGTGCGAGGATGTCGATGTTGTAGAGGCCGACAGCGACGGCGCCGACGACCGCCTCGAAGATCAGCAAGAGGATGAGCGAAGAAGCGGTCCGACCCACATATCCGGCGGCCGGATCGAGTCCGAGGAGCGACGACGCGTCCTGCTGCGGAAGCGTCTCCTTCGAGGCCTTCCCGACGGCGACGAGCACGCCGAACAGCATCACGATGACCCAGTACATGCCCGGCCCGATTTCGCGGAGGAGCTTTGCGTCGGTCCCGACTGCGAGCGGCACGAGGAGAAGCGCCAACGCGCCGAAGGGGATCGTGACCCACAGAACATCGCCGCTGCGGCGCTCCCGGAGGAGATCGCGATGGGCGACGGCGCGCACCTGGTGCCAGAAGCCCGTCGTCATGTGAGGGTCCCCCCTCTCAGCTCCACGCTGCGGTGAGCGATCGCGTTGATGCGATCGCGATCGTGGGAGACCACGACGACGGCGCCGCCTTCGGCCGCCTTTCGCTCGATCAACCCCTCGACGAGGTCGACGGCGTCACGATCAAGCGCCGAGTGGGGCTCGTCGAGGAGCAGCAGCGAGCGGTCGATCATCAGCTCGCGCGCGAACTCGGTGCGGCGCTGCATGCCGTGCGATGACGCCCCGGCGAGCCGATCGGCTGCTCCCGCCAGACCAACCGCGGCGAGCGCTTCGCCGGCTTGCTCAAGCGGCACGCCTGCGACCCGGGCGGCGTATTCGAGATTCTCGAGCAACGTCATCTCGAGAAAGATCCCGGGGACGTGCCCGACCATGCCGATGCGCCGGCGCACGTCGTAGCGCTGCGGTGTCGAGAGATCGGCTCCCAGCACGGTGCCTTTGCCCTCCGCAGGACGGATGAGCGTCGCGATGAGGCGGAGAGCGGTCGTCTTCCCCGCGCCGTTGGCGCCGAAGAGCCCGACGACCTCGCCCGCATCGACCTCGAGATTGATGTCGCGCAGGATCTGCGTCGAACCGACGCGCACGCCCACGCCGTCGAGCACGACGAGCGGCTCGGTGCGATTCTCTCGGGGGCGCGTGGGTTCTGTCATGACTGGCTTTTGGACTGCACTACTCGACGGATCAACGAACGGTGAACATACCAGCGCGGTCGCATTCGGAGTCGCCAGCCGCGAAGTTCAGGGCTTCGCCGCTCACCGTCGACACCCAGAAGCTAGACGCGTCTTCACGGAAACCGGCACCGCTCGTCACCAGCTCACGGCATTGCACCCCGAATCGCAGCATCCGCCGTGCCGCCGTCATCGGGCGGCGAATACGGCACAAAGACCTGTTCCGGCGGAATCGGCGGGGGGACGGTCTTGATCGCGACGTCTTCGTAGGTGAGGAATGCGACGACGCCGGCGGCCCCAATCACAACGGCGAGTACGTAGGCGGGGAAGAACCTCAGACGACGCTTCCTCAGCGTGTCGGCGGGGGTCGGTTCACCGACCGCTCCCGCATGGATCTCGTCGAGATGGGCCGGATGCTCCCGACGCATCTCCTCCTCACTGAAGTGCCCGTTGATCATCGAACGGTTGTAGTGGCGGAGGTGGACGAAG
>JBDLHX010000043.1:0-18385 GCA_039715165.1 Actinomycetota bacterium | reverse complement strand
GCGCCAGACACTGCTCATCTTCGACAATTGCGAACACCTGATCGACGGTGTGGCGTCGACCGCCCGCGAACTGCTGCAGGGCTGCCCGGAGCTCCACATTCTTGCAACTAGTCGGGAGCCGCTCGGCGTCGATGGTGAGGTTGTGTACCGGCTCAACCCTCTCGACACTCCCACGGTCAATGCCGCCGCGAAGGAGTTGCGCGACACAGCGGCCGTGCAGCTGTTCGTCGACCGGGCTGCGGCATCCCGGCCCGGCTTCGCTCTCGATGCCGGCAACCGGGTGTCTGTCGCCCACATCTGCCGCAGCGTCGACGGCATCCCCCTGGCCATCGAGCTGGCCGCAGCGCGACTCCACTCCATGTCCTGTGAAGAGTTGGCGAGCCACATGGACAGCCAGATCGACATCCTCACCGGTGGACAGCGCACCGCGCTGCCGCGCCACCAGACGCTCAAGGCCGCGATGGACGTGAGCTACAAGCTGCTCAAAGAAGCCGATCGGGTGCTGCTGCGGTGCACCTGTGTCTTCCGGGGCGGCTTCTCCCTCGAAGATGTCGCACAGATCTGCGACGACGAACCCGAATCCGCGGTGCGCGACGGTTTGAGTCGCCTTGTCGTGGCATCGCTCGTCGTGGCCGAGGAACGGAGAGGCGCGACGAGGTACCGGCAGCTCGAACCGGTGCGCCAATTCAGCGCCGAACTGCTCCGCGAGACGGGTGAGGATCACGTGGTTCGCTACCGCCACGCGGCTTGGTTCGCGAAGAAGGCTGCCGTGATCGCTGAGCAGGCGGAGGCCGGGCAGATGGATCGGGTGCTCGAGATCGGTCTGCACGATCGTGAGAACTTCCGCGAGGCCCTGCGTTGGACGGTCGACGCCGAGGAGGCCGGGCTGGCTCTCACACTGGCGAGCGGTCTGGGTCCGTTCTGGAGGGCGGCCGGGCCGAAGGCCGAGGGGCATGCGTGGTTGGAGGCAGTGCTCGCCCTGTCACCTGATGCGGTCTCCGCCGAACAGTTCCATGCCCTCGAATTCACCATCCAGTTCGGGATCGCCTGCAGCGAACCAGTGGATGCCCGGCTTGACGAATTCGATCGGCTCGCCGAGATGCTCGGTCGTAGTGAGCCTCAGGCGAGGGCACTCTATCTGCGCGGTGCCCACGCGTGGAGTCGGGGAGATCTCACCGGAGCGATCAACCTCATCGAGGAGTCGTGCCGATTGACCGAGGCGGATGGCGGCCCGCTGTCTCGGGCGCGGGTGCTGCTGACTGAATGCCTCATCCGCGTCGGACGATTCGACGAATCGGAGCAGATGCTCACCGAACTGACCCGGTGGGACGAGCGGGAGGGGAGGACTCGCGACTACGGGCTCGTCGAGAACCTCGGCATGACCCTCTACGCACGGGGTGACCTTGAAGAAGCGGAGCGATTGGTGGAAGAGGCCGTCAAGGGCTACGGCCGTCGCGGATCGAGGAGCAACCAGATGGAGGCGATGTCATATCTGGCCTGGATCACGATCGATCTCGGGAAGGTCCGGCGAACCCGGATGCTCGCCGAACGGGCACTGGCGATGGCCCGGGAAGACAGCGAGGTGATGATCGAGGCGAACAGTCTGTGGGTGCTTGGCAGGCTGGCGCTGAGAGAAGGAGACACTGCAGGGGCTCGAGAGTTGCTTGCCGAGTGCCTCAGGGTGGCCGGGCGGCGGAGGGAGCGCATCGTGCTTGCTCTGGCGTTGCACGCCTGCGCGGATCTCGCCAACATCGAAGGGGACCAGGAACGGGCCGTGCGGCTCTTCGGTGCCGCCGATCACCACCTTCGTGCGATCTCCCAAATCATGCCCCGCTCGATCGGCGACGACTACGACCGGGCACTTGCCGATCTGCGTCTCTCACTCGGCGATCGAGTCTGGGAGGCGGCGCGGGATGCGGGGCGTGAGATGTCCCTCGACGACGCGATCGGCCTTGCCCTCAAACCGAGCGGCACTGAAGCAGGTGATCCGTAGCCTGGGCGGTCCCGGTGAGAACCAACTGGTGTACCCCTCGTAGGAAAGAGCCCCTTGAGTCAGGACGCAAAGCGGTCGAAGATGTTGGAGACCGTCTTCGAGGAGGAGGAGTGGTTTGCCGCGGAAAAGGGCAGGCACCTTGCATTTTGAGGATGAGTTGAGCGGGGGTACGAGACTCGTGGCTTCCGGGGTTATGCGACCGCCGGACGACTCGGGCGCGCTCAGCGTCGAACTGAGCATCGACAGTTTCGAGGTCGATCTCCGCACCGGCCGGGCCGAGATCGGTAACTGGCTCACGTCGACGGTGACGATCCGGCGCATCGACGACACCTCGTTCGAGTTCATCGCCGAGGGAGATCGGCTCATCTTCCTGCCGGAGGATCCGGACACCTTCGGCGAGCACCCCGCCGTGAGTGATCCCGCTGACATGAAGCGGCGTGAGCGACGACGTGACGAGAAGGACGCCAAGAAGCAGGCGAAGCAGGACGAGAAGGAAGCGACACAGGCGGAGAAGGAAGCGGAGCGGGAAGCGAGGAAGGCTGACAAGGAGGCCAAGAAGGAGGCGAAGCGCAGCTCGCGCCGGGCCTCCTCGGAGGAGCCGCCGCCCGCCCGACCGTCACCCGCGGAGCAGGAATCGTTGGAAGATGCGCCGGCGACGGTGTCGATCGAGGACCGCGCGGCAGCATTGATGGGCACGATTGCCGAGACGGCTCCCGCACCGGACCCGGTCCCCGAGTTCGATCCGGTCTCCGCTCTCGAGTCTGCCATCCGTGCGGCTGAGGCCATCGAGGACGATGAGCATCTCGAGGACGACGCAGCGGTCCCTGTCAAGGCTCGCCGCCGGACCGGGCTGCGACGCAGGCGCGTTGAAGAGGAGCCGCAGCCCGCTCCCGATCCCGAACGCCTCCTCGAGCCCGCTGCGACCATCGTGGATGATGAGCTGTCCGAGGATGACGAAGCATCCCCCGACGAAGCTCGCCGCCGGATCAGGCTGCGGCGAAGACGCGCCGAAGAGAGTCAAGAGCCCGCTGAGGATGAGTCAGTCGAGGATGACGACGAACTCAACCGCTTGTGGATCCGCGCGATCGACGTCGCACGCAAGTACGACATCCTCGGTCTCGACCGGGTGCCGATCGACGAGGAGCTGCGCGGCCAGGATCACGAGCACACATGGGATCACCGGGTCGCGTGGAAGACCGGCCCAGGTGCGCGCATCTGCACGATCTGCGGGAAGGTCAGAAGCAAGACGGAGCAAGCGGCTCCAACCGATGTCGCGGGAATGCCGGAATAGCGTTCAGCCATCTCCTTGCATGCGGCGCGGTCCGCTTCGGCGAGTGCACGGACTCCAGTGACGGGGTACGGCGTGCCGGGGACTCATCGTGAGGCATCGGTGAGGACGAACCAAGAGACTCGTTGCCGCTAGTCGTTGTCGGCTCCGGTTCTGGTCCGGCACGCGAGCGGCGACGGCACCGGCAGCCGGAGGAAGGCATCGTTCTGAGCACGCCCGTCGAGTTCGGGTGGCCCAACCCAACCGGTCTCCGGACTGAGCGTCATCGGCTCACCGGTCGCTGAGTCGACGACGAAGATGGGCTCGGCCTCGACGCGCCAGCCGCCGTCGAGCCCTTCGAACTGCCTGCACCAGTCCTCCAGGTCGAACGACGGGACCTCCCGGATGTGGATGGGCGCCTGCAGTCCGACCGAGCGGTCCTCCTCGGCCGCTATGTACCGAACGGGTTCGACCTGTTCGAAGTGTGCGATCAGCGGTGTCGCTGTGGTCGCGCAGGCGGCGACCAGAACGATCGCAAGGGGCCCAATTGTCGAGGCAGCCTTGAAAGCACCCCCCGATGCCGATACTCACAGCCTATCGAATCGTTGGCCCGTTGGGGTTCAGCCGAGCAACGGGTTCTCGAGCACCCACCGGGTCACCTGGGTGCGGTTGGTCAGGGCGAGCTTCCCCAAGATGTGACCGACGTGCTTTTCGACTGTCTTGTGACTGATGTCGAGTTCCGCCCCGATCTGCCGGTTCGTGTAGCCCTTCGCGATGAGCGTCGCTACCTCTCGTTCACGAGAAGTCAGCGCATCCACGTTGTCGTCGGTCTCGTCCACAGCTTCGCCGTCGAATGCCTCGAGGGCGAAGGCTGCGAGCTGCGGGGAGACGACGGCCGCGCCTTCGTGGACGGCGCGGATCTTCTCGATGAGCTCCGCGGCCGGGACGTCCTTCGTGAGATAGCCGCGGGCGCCGGCTCGGATCACGCCGACGACGTCCTCCGGATTCGTCGAGACCGTGAGAGCGAGGAACCGCATGTCGGGATGCGTTTGCAGCACCTGTTCGACGACTCGGCGACCATGGCCGAAGCGGAGGTTGAGATCGAGGAGCACGACGTCGGGGTCACGTTCCCGGATCATCTCGATAGCCACCGACTCCTCATCGGCCTGGCCCACCATGACGATGTCCGGTGCGGCTCCGATGGCGGCCTCGATGCCCTTTCGAACGACATCGTGATCTTCGACCACGAATACCCGGATCGGCTCGGCCGTCACGTGGCCCTCCTCTCGACTGAAGCTTCCACGACCGTCAACGTGCCGGGGGCGGAGCGCACGACGACTCTGCCGTTGGATCCGCCCAGCCGTGTGATGAGCGCCTGCTCGAGCGACTCGCGCACCCGGGAGTCGGGGATTCCGCCTCCCTCGTCCTTGACCGTCGCCGTTGCGCGTCCGTCGCCGACTTCGGCAAACAGGCTGATCCGGTCGCACCCGGAGTGTTTCGCCGCGTTCACCAGCGCCTCTTTGGTGACGGCGCACAGGCATTCCAGCGTGTCGTCGAGTCCAGTGTTGCCGACGAATGCGGACTCTACGTTGACGAGATACGCGTCCTCAATGCCGTCGGCGATCTCGAGCAGCTTCCCCTTGAAGCTGTGGTCCGAACCGAACGACAGCGAGTCGATGAGTCTGCGAACTGCGTGGCGTTCGCGCCGGGCGAGGTGACGGGTTTCCGGTTCGCCGCTGCGTCCCTCGATCACAGAGAGCGTCTGGAGAACGGAATCGTGGAGCCGGGTTGCCACGTCGGCCCGCTCCTCCTGGCGGATGCGCTCGGCGCGTTCCTGTTCGAGGGCTTCCTCGGCTTGGGCACGCTGCCGGTTCGTGTAGCGGAGCGTGTCGAAAGTCCATGCGATGACGATCGCCGGGATGACGAAGACGAGGACCAGGCCCAGATCGGACGTCGGCGTTGCATCGCGTGTTGAGATCGCCGCTCCGGTGAAGGTGGCGGCGCTGAGGATGAAGGCGGCGAGGATCGTCCAGAGCGACCCGCCGGTGTACGCGGCGACGAAGAGCCAGGAGAGCGGCATGCCTCCGTAGAAGAAGTCGGAGGAGTTGGCGATTCCCGGGGCGATGGCGAGGGCGATGACCACGATGCCGTCGCACATGAGGAACCACCACGTGCCGATCCATCTCCGGCGCCCAGCTTCGAGGGTGAAGGCCGTCCACACCGTGGCGAGAACGAGAGCCCCGGCGACGACGGTGCGGTTCGCAGCGTCGTCGGTGGCGAAGGTGACGATCGTGAGCGTCGCCATCCAGACATACGCGCCGACGCGAAAGAACACGACCACGAAGCGCAAGACATCTTCGAGCGGCTGAGCGACGAGGAAGCGGTCGAACGGAGAGGGCCGTGTGGCACGGGCAGCCGCTGAGGATTCCTTCTCCGCCATGACGAAAGCGTACGTGAGCGAACTCGCGATCACATGGGGGAGATCCCTACCGCTCCGAGCAGCGTGGGAGTGGACAGTCACGCGATGGGCTCCTGGGTGAGTTGTGCGCCCCGGCCCCACGAGGAGGGTCATCCCCCATAGGCGACGGGACACGCTGCCTTCATGATCGGAAAACGACGATGCGTCTCACAAGGAGGAGAACGATGCGACGTTGGATCCGTATCTCGATTGTTGGAATGACGATGATGCTCGTGGCTTCGGTTGCGGCCTCGGCAAGCGCCGGTCCCGACCTGGTGCCCGGCAACCCGGCCTACCTCGCCCTGGGTGACTCATGGGCGTACGGGCAGGGAGCTTCGAGCCCGGCGACGGGCGGCTACGTTGCCCGTCTCGCCGAGGACCTGACCCAGAGCCTGGATTGCCTCCCGGCAGAGTCGAACATGGCGGCCGACGGGTGTGAGCACCTCCAGGTGCTGAACCTCGCCCGGCCTGCTCGGGATGGCCTGCCCGGTGTCACGGCGCCGCTGGTGAGGTCTGAACAGCTGCCGCTCTCAGTGGCGCTGCTCGCGGAGCGCAACGGCGACTCGAACCCGCGCGACGACGTGGAAGCGGTGACGCTCCACGTCGGCGGGAACGACGTCTCCGGTCCCATCCAGGCGGCGTGCCTTGGCGGCTTCACCCCGGAGTGCCAGTACACCTGGTTCACTGAGATGGCCACGTTCGAGGCCGATCTGCGCTCGGTCGTGGGCCCGCTGCGTGCCGCGGCAGGCGCCGACACACCGATTGTGCTCGGCACCTATGACAACCCGGTGCCGTACTGCTGGCTCGGTGCCACGTACGGAGCGCCCGCGGTTGGCCTCGGTGCGATGATCCTCGAGGGCACGCCGGACGGGTCGCTCGACGGCATTCACGATGTAGTGCGCCGTGTCGCCGCCGACTACGACGCCGACGTCGCCGAGGTGTTCGGACGATTGGGGCCCGGCGACTTCGTCGGCGGTTCCGACTGCCTGCACATGACCGACACCGGCCATGTCAAGGTGGCGGCCATCTTTGCGGAGATCCTGGAGAGTTGACGGCCAAGGAGACGATGCGGTGTCCGGCAACGTGCTGCGTTGCCGGACACCGCCGTTTTCGCTTCCGACGGCGCGTCATCCGCGGCCGGCGAATCACGCGTAAGGTCGAGGTCATGTGGAGATACATGTATGGCTTGGTCGTGATGGTTCTGCTGGTTGCGGCGTGCGGAGGGGGCGAGTCGCTGTCGTCGGACGAAGAGGCGTGGTGTCTCGACAATACGAGTCTCGTCGATGAGGCAGCCGGAGATCTCGGCCTGCTCGACTTCGTCGACGTCTACTACGAGACAGAAGGCGACGGTATCGGATCAAATGGTGAACCGGAGCAGACCGATCGCAACATCGAGGTGAGCAAGGATTTGAGCGCCCGGAATGCGGAGGACCCCGACACCCTCTTCGACGACCTCTTCGCCGGCTACCTGAAACATGGGGACGGCATCAAGGCCTGTGCTGCCGCCTACGCAGACAACGCATAACGGGACGGGGTCCGTCGAAGCGAGGGCGCCCGTTCCGCCGGGGTCGCCGGCTGCCGGCGATCCGCGTCGACCCGACTCCCCCCACGGTGCCGGATCAACGAGGATCGCACGTTTCGATTCCGCAGTCGCCGGCCTGTGCCACTCGGCTCATGTGCTGGCTTCCATTGCCTCAACGGCGTCATTGGCGCAGAGATAGGTCCCATCTATCTCAACGACTGCGACGCCGCCACCGAGGGTGCACGTATGGCCGGTCGGGTGCTGCGGGTAGGTGTCTTCCATCCTGCGCCATCTATCGACCGAACTGCCGACCTGGTAGAGAATGGTTGTCCCCGGCTGTGCGGTGACTAGTCAGCAACTCGTTGTCCCGAGTCGGACAGTACGAAAGGATTTCAGTTCCCGGCCGCTGTTGGCGGCCGACGTCGGTCGGCATGGTGCGGGGGCCCTCCAGTATGGTCGTCGACGTGAAGGTCCTCGTTACCGGCGCCACCGGCTACATCGGTGGTCGGCTCGTTCCTCGGTTGCTCGATCACGGGCTCGAGGTGCGGTGCATGTCGCGCGACCCGGAACTCCTGACGCTGGATCCGTGGCGGGACCAGGTCGAGGTCGTGCAAGCCGACGCCATGGACCCCACGAGCCTTACGAAGGCGCTCGAGGGGTGTGATTCCGCCTATTACTTGATCCATGCCATGGAGGGGTC
The DNA here is from genome assembly GCA_039715165.1 of Actinomycetota bacterium. GTDB lineage: Bacteria > Actinomycetota > Acidimicrobiia > Spongiisociales > UBA5794 > JAHEEL01. The sequence continues at coordinate 10,445 of JBDLHX010000043.1, read as the reverse complement.
ACCGAAGCTCTTCGCCGAGCACGATCGCGAAGCGGCGGGGAACTTTCGCGACGCCGCGGATCGGGCCGGTCTCCAGCGAGTTGTGTATCTCGGCGGCCTTGGCTCCGACGACGAGGATCTGTCCGAGCATCTCGCCAGCCGTCACGAGGTGGGGCAGATACTGGCCTCGGGGAACACCCCGGTCGTGGAACTCCGCGCCGCGGTGATCATCGGGTCCGGGTCGCTGTCGTTCGAGATGATCCGGCACCTCACCGAAGTGCTCCCGGTCATCATGAGACCAACCTGGGTTCGATCCGAATGTCAGCCGATCGCGGTCCGCAACGTGCTTGAGATCCTGATCGCCGTGCTCGATGAACCCGAACCGGTCGACAGGATCTACGACATTGGCGGACCGGACATTCTCACGTATGCGGAGATGATGCAGATCTACGCGGAAGTTGCCGGGCTAAGGAAGCGCGTGGTCGTGCCGCTGCCGGTCTTCAGCTCTCGCTTCTCGCCTCTCCTGGTGGGTCTGGTCACACCGCTTCCGGTCGGGGTGGCGCGACCGCTCATCGAGAGCCTCTGCCACGACGTTGTCGTGCGTGAAGCCTCGCCGCCTGGTCACGGCCCGGCAGGTCTGTTCTCCTATCGGGAATCGTTGGAGCGGGCGCTTGCCCGCGTCTCCCATCTCGAGGTCGAGACGCGATGGTCGGATGCAGTGAGCTCCCCGGCGGCGGCGTTGCCCGGCGATCCGGTCTGGTCGGGCGCCGCCATGAACGACGACCGGAGGGTCGCCGAGTCATCGGCCTCGGAGGATGATCTGTTCTGGGCGGTGACTCGCGTCGGTGGTGACGTCGGCTACTACACGATGAACTGGGCGTGGATTCTGCGGGGCTGGTTCGATCGGCTGATCGGCGGCGTCGGCTTGCGGCGGGGAAGGAGACACCCCGAGGAGCTGCGGCCCGGGGAAGCCCTCGACTTCTTCCGCGTCGCCACGATCGATCCGGAGCGGCATCGGCTGCTGCTGCGTGCAGAGATGAAGGTGCCGGGTGCAGCGTGGCTCGGGTGGTCGGTCGAGCCGACCGAGAACGGTTCCCGCCTGGTCCAGGTCGCCCAGTTCGCGCCGAGGGGCCTCGCCGGCAGGCTCTACTGGTGGGCGATGCTGCCGTTCCATGCTCCGATCTTCAGCAGAATGGCCCGCCGGATGGCTCGCACCGCCGAGCGGCGGGAAGACATGCAGCTCGGACGTTGACGCGACCGACCGTTGACGATGTCTCGAGCATCGACTTGCCAAGCCTCCTGAACCCAGGGTTCGCAGCGGCCCATAGGTGTCTCGCCGGCCCACAGTTCGGGCGGTTCGCCGATCGTCTCCATTCCGCGGGCTGGTAGCGCCGCATACGGGGACTGCAACCCTGGGTACGCGGGTGCGTACGATTGAGGCAGACTGTCGGGAAGGCTCACGATGGTGGTGTCGCAGCGAACGGGGCTGCCACGAACCCGTGCCGGCATCCTCACGCTCGGGGGAGTGGCCGCGTCGTCGGCCTCGGCGCTCACCTTCGAGATCGCTCTCACCAGGGTGTTCGCCGTCGCAGAGTTCTACCACTTCGCGTTCCTCATCGTCTCGATGGCGTTGCTCGGGATCGGAGCCAGCGGCACGTTGCTGACGGTCTTCCCGAAGCTCGCGGCCGGCGGGCCGCGGCGCTGGGCATGGCTGGCCGGACTCCAGGCGGCCGCGATCATCGGCGCCTACTCCGTGACGAACTGGCTGCCGTTCGACTCGTTCGCCATCGCCTGGGACCGCCGCCACCTTCTCTACCTGGCCGTCTACTACGTGGCTCTCGCTCTGCCGTTCCTGGTCGGTGGACTCATCGTCGGCATCCTGCTGACGGGTGCCGACCAGCCGGAACTCGTCGCCTCGCACGTGATCTACGGGGGAAGCCTCGTCGGCTCCGGGCTCGGATGCGTTGCGGCGGTGATTGGGCTCGACACGCTGGGCGGAGAGGGGACCGTCGTCCTGTCTGCGGTCGTCGCACTGTCGGCCGCGGTCGGGTTCGCCGTGCTCACCGAGCACCGCCGGCAGGCCACCATCGCCATCACGGCCATCGCCGTCGGGCTGGTCGCGTTCGCGATCTTCGTGCCGGGGTTGTTCGAGATGAAGCTCTCGCCGTACAAAGGCCTCTCCGGCGCATTGCGGTTCCCCGGCGCCGCAATCGTCGGCACCGAGTGGGACCGCGGCACGCGCATCGACCTGGTGCGCAGCGACGGAATCCGCTCGCTTCCCGGGCTGAGCTTCGCCTATTCCGGGACGCCGCCGGCCCAGGACGGTGTCGCCTTCGACGGCGACGACCTCAGCCCAATCCCCGGCCTCTCGGCCGGGCACGCCGAGGTCGCCCGCCATATGCTGACCGCACTCCCATGGCTGCTGCGACCCGGTGCCGACACGCTCGTGCTCGAGCCGCGTGGGGGCCTCGATGTGCTCGTCGCGCTCGAGGGTGGGGCTCGGTCGGTGACGGCGGTTGAGCCGCATGCCGCGGTCATCGAAACGCTGACCGGCGGAGACAAGAGCGTCTACGACGATCCCCGCGTTCGGGTCATGGCCGAAGAACCACGCACCTTCGTCGAACGAACGGGAGAGAGCTTCGACATCATCGACCTGGCGCTCACCGCGCCGTACCGACCGGTGACGTCGGGCGCATACAGCCTGGCTGAGGACTACCGGATCACGGTTGAGGCCTTCGCGAGCTACCTCGAGCGGCTGGAACCCGGAGGGATCCTCGCCGCAGCGCGCTGGGTGCAGACACCGCCGAGCGAGGAGATCCGGCTGCTCGGTGTCGCAGCGGAAGCTCTGCTCAGAGAGAGCGTCGATCCATCCACCGTCGTGGTGATGCTTCGCGGCTACTCCAACGCCCTGTTGCTCGTTCAACCCGACGGGTGGTCGGCCGGCGACCTCGACGAAGTACGTGCGTTCGCCGAAGAGCAGCGCTTCGATCTCGTCGCGATGCCGGGTCCGGACCCGTTCGACACGAACCGGTACAACGTGGTCCCGGACGAGTCGTACTCGAACCTCGCCGACGACCTGCTGGCCTCCGCCGACCCACACGACCTCTACGCCGGGTACGACTTCGATATCACGCCACCCACCGACGACCACCCATTCTTCGGCCACTACTTCAAGTGGGACCAGACGGCACACGTCGTCGACACGCTCGGCCGCACGTGGCAGCCGTTCGGCGGCGCCGGCTTCCTCGTGCTCGTGGCGTTCCTCGTTCTCGCGACGCTCAGCTCGCTCGTGCTGATCGTTGCACCGCTCGCACTGCGGCGCCGGTCGGGGGCGATCGCCCTGACACCGGGGACGCTGCGGTGGTGGACCGTCGGCTACTTCGGACTGCTCGGCCTCGCGTTCCTGCTCGTCGAGATCCCGCTGATCCAGTTGTACATCCTGCTTGTTGGAGACCCGACCACGGCGTTCGCGGTGGTGCTGTTCGCCGTTCTGATCGCATCGGGGATCGGTAGCGCGATCTCGCCCCGCATCCCCTGGGTCGTCGGAGCGGCGGTTCTCACGGTCATGGCGGTTGCGTCCCCGTTCCTGATCCGCTCGCTCACCCAGGTCGCGTTGCCGGCGCCGTTCCCGGCGAGGGTTGTCGTCGGCGTCGTGGCACTCGCCCCGCTGGGTCTGCTGATGGGGACGATGTTCCCCCGCGGCGTCTCGCATCTCGAGGCTCGAGCGCCCCAACTGGTCCCGTGGGCCTGGGGGATCAACGGGGCCGTCTCGGTCGTCAGTGCGGCCGTCGCGGCGCTGCTGGCGCTGGCGTTCGGCTTCACGGCAGTTCTGGTGGCCGGCGCCGCGGCCTACGGCCTCGCTGCGTTGCTGGCCGTGGCGGCCGGCCGGTCACCCCTCGGCTCGGGTGAAGGGCACGAATAGCACGCCGCCCAGGCTCTCGCCGGTGACCTCGCCTTCGGCGTCGACGGTGAATCGCCACATCGTCTGAACTGCGCCGATCGGTCCGACCGGGATCACCATCGCCGCCCCCGGCTTGAGTTGCTCGATCAGCGGCTGAGGCACATGATCGGGTGCTGCGGTGACGATGATGCCGTCGAATGGGGCATGCTCGGTCCACCCGAAGTAGCCGTCGGCATTGGCGACGCTGACGTCGTAGCCGAGCTCTGCGAGCGTCGTTTCGGCTCGGGCGGCGAGCTCAGGGATGATCTCCATCGTGAACACCTCGCAGCCCATGGCGGAGAGGATTGCGGCTTGATACCCGGAGCCGGTGCCGATCTCGAGGATCCTGGAGCCGGGAATGACGTCGAGGGCTTCGCTCATCATTGCCACGATGAACGGCTGCGAGATCGTCTGCCCGTGCCCGATGGGGAGCGGGTGGTCGCCGTAGGCAACACTCCGGTTCTCCTCGGGGACGAAGCGGTGGCGGGGGACTGTGCGCATCGCCTCGAGCACGTTCGGGTCGGTGATGTTCCGCGCCTCGATCTGCGACTCAACCATCCTGATCCTCTCGTCTACCGAGTCGTCGGGCGGCGTTGCGAGCGACGAAGGCGCCGATACGGCTGCCGAGGTCGTGGGGGCGTCGCCTCCGGCCGTACCCACCTGGGTGATGGGCGGAAGCGGCGCCGACGAGCAACCGGCGACGAGCGCCATCGCGGCAAGCCACAACGAACGTCTCACCTCTCCAAGGCTATCCGCTCTGAGCCGACGCCGGAGTGCAGGGCGCATGCCGACGGCCCGCTGAGTGCGAATTAGGTCCTCGTCGCGGCGAGGACGTCGCGTAGGGTTGGCGACGAGTTCCCCGGGGAGGAAGACAGCGATGAGTATCGAAGTCATTCACGCGGCGGACGACGTGTTCCTCGTGATCGGTCCCCGCACGAACTGGTGCCTCCTGCGCGAGGGTGACGCCCTCACGCTCGTCGACGCGGCCTGGCCCAAGAACTACTCGCACGTCGTCGAGTCACTCCGCCAGATCGGAGCCACGCCCGACAACGTCGAGGCCGTGGTACTCACCCATGCCCACCCCGATCACATCGGCGTCGCCGAGCGTCTCAGGAGCGAGCACGGCGCCGCCGTGCACACTCACCGGGACGAGGTCGACCACGCTCTCGGCAAGCGACACGAGCGCATCCGAACGATCGACATCGTCCTGCGGATGTGGCGACCCTCTACGTTCGCCTTCGCTATGGATTCGATCAAACTCGGCGGGTCGCATCCCAAGCCGGTCCCGACCGTCGAAGCTTTCGACGACGCGCCGCTCGACGTCCCCGGGCGTCCCGTGCCCGTCCCGACGCCCGGCCATACGAGCGGTCACAGCTCACTCCACCTTCCCAACCACGGCGTGGTCGTCACCGGCGATGCCCTGGTGAACCACAACGTGTTGACGAACCGCCCCGGACCGCGCCTGATGCCGAGGATCTTCAGCCACGATTGGGAGCAAGCCGCAGAGTCACTCGACCGGCTGGCCGCCCTCGACGCCGATCTGCTGCTGCCGGGCCACGGCGAACTGCTGCGCATGACGCCTGCAGATGCCGCCGCACAAGCGAAGCAACGCCTCGCAAACGCCGGGTGGTGGGACCGGTAGACCGGTCCCACCGGAGAAACCACCGGGTCAGCGGGATCGTCAGGCCGCCAGCGGAATATGAGACGTGCCGGTGATGGCGCTCAATTCGTCGAGGATGTCGAAGTGGCGGAACTCGAAGTCGTGGAACGCCGGGTTCGCGACCAGACCGGCCGCCATGTCGGTCGCCATGTAGGCGTCGGCGGCGGCGCGTGATGTGAACACGTGGAACCCACCGAGCATCGTGCCTTCGGCGATCCAGGTCTTGGAGACCAGCCCGTCGATCGAGCACAAGCCGTGGGCGTACTCGGTCATCGGCTGCACCAGCTCCTCGAGCGGTGCGTCGGTGGTGAATGTGATCAGCAGTGCGTGCATAGCCCCTCCCTCGTGGCTGTCTCTCCCCCAGAGCGGCTGAGACGAAGGGCGCGCACCCATTGACGGGGTCCGGCTCCGTTCCGGACGCCCCTCCTCAAACGTACACGCGTGATGCCCGGCCCACGGGAGGAATCCGTCCGGTCAGCCGAGGAATTGCGGCCGGAGTTCGGTGTCGAGGAGACGCCCGAGACGCACCGTGTCGCCGGCGAGTTCGTCCATGGTGTCAGCTTCGGTGCGGAAGTTCACGATGCACGAGCGCAGAGCGAAACGCCCTCCGACGATGGCGTTCGATGGGAAGACGTTGCCGCCAAGTTGAAGGTCGAACATGAGACGTTCATTCAGCAGATCCAGGTACTCATCGGCGCCGGTGTGCCCCACCAGATCCTCCGGGACGTAGCGGAAACACGTTATCGAGAGGCCGGGCTCGGTCATGGGTTCGAGTTCTCGATGGTTGATGACGACACGGTGGAGATAGCGGGCAAGATCCACGTCGTGGGTGATGCGCCGTTCGTAGTCATCCCAGCCGTGTGCAAGGAGCGATACCCAGATCTTCAGCGCCGCGAACGGACGAGAGAACTGGGGACTGAGTTGGAAGATGTCGAGCCCCCAGCCCGTGAGGTCGGCGTCGGTGACGATATAGGACGCTTCAACGGCGAACGCCTCGGCCAGAACCGCCGGGTCACGCACCAGAAGGCAGGCACCCGCATGTGGCGTGTAGAGCCACTTGTGAGGGTCGAAACCGACCGAGTCGGCCCGATCGATACCGTTGAAGAGGTGCCGGAGCGGTTCGGTGAGCGCTGCCGGGCCCCCATAGGCGGCGTCGGCGTGGAACCAGAGCCCGTACTCGGTGCAGAGATCTGCGATCGAAGAGAGAGGATCGATCGCTCCGGTGCCGGTCGTTCCGGCCGTTCCCACGACGGCTATGGGCTGGTGCCCGGCGGCAAGATCGGCCTCGACCGCCTCCCTTAAGGCGGTGATGTCGATGCGGAGTTGGTCGTCCGTCGCGATGTGACGGACGCCGGCGTTGCCCATACCGAGTATCTGCGCGGCTCGGTCGACCGTGTCGTGGGCCTCGGCCGACGTGTACACGATGAGTTGCGGACCAGCCCGCAAGCCATCGACTCTCACGTCCCATCCGGCATTTCGCGTGCGGGCCAGTGTCAGGCCGATGAGGTTCGTCATCGCGCCGCCGGACGTCACGTAGCCCATCGATCCTTCGGGCATGCCGAGGCGTCGGGCGAACCATCGCATGAGGTGCTGCTCGATCTCGGTGGCTGCCGGAGAAACACGCCACCCACCAGCGTTCTGATTCAACGCAGCCGCGATCAGGTCGGCAGCTGCACCGGGCACCGTGCCCGCGCCGCTGATGTAGGCGACGAAGCCCGGATGGCCCGGATACATGGACTCGTCAAACACGACGCTGCGGAGATGCGCGACGAGATCGTCGAGAGGCATCGGCTTCGCCGGCACCTCCAAGGCGACGGCGTCGGCTACCTCGGCGGTCGATCGACTCCTGGCGACCGGGAGGTCATCGTGCAGGCGGTTGAGCAGCTCCGTCCAGATGTCCAGCGTCTCCTCGCCGAACGCTCGGGCATCTGAGGGTGACCAGTCGAGAGCGCGTTCGGGCGCGGGGCGTTGCATGTCGGTCATCGGCTCCCTTTCACCCTCTCGAAACTACCAATGCCGCCGGCCCTTCGATGAAGGTTTCTGCCGCCAAGAGCGGCGATCAGCAGACTTCGTGACGAGGCACTTCAACCACGCAACCTGAGGCTGGCGTCCGAGTGCAGAGGCGCCGCGTTCCGCACTCCCGGGCGGCCTCATAGCCGGCTGCACTACTCGGGGGTGATGACGACCATTGCGCTCCCCGCTGCGTAGGCCTCGAGCTGCGCACGCGTGGGATGAACAGGCAGCCCGCGCATGCGAAGAATCCGGCCGACCATCCGCGGGTGCCGATCGAGACGGACCTCGAGGAAGTCGGCGATGCGTGCCGGATCGGTGCAGGTTTTAGCAGTCGCCCGCAAGCGGGATCGCTTCACCCGAACCTCGACCCGAGGGTCGGCCACCACGTTGCGGTACCAGTCGGCATCCGTGCCACGCGCCGAAGCGACGACAAGCGTCCCGTTGATTCGCTCGTACTGGAGGGGTGTGACGCGGCGCTCTCCCGTTTTGCGGCCCGTGGTGGTGAGCAGGAGGACGACGCGGCCGTATGCCCCGCCCAGTCCGAGCCCGTACACGAGCCTCGGAGGGAGCTTGATGAGGCGGAAGAGCCACCTGCGAAGGGTGGTGCCCACGGTCATGTGCTCACACTACGCGGAGTGTGGACGACGTCACCGTCGTCAGCCGACAGGCTCGAGGAGTTCGCCCGCCTCCTCCAGGTTCTCGATCCCTTCGTGCACCGCGGCGCCGGCCACGACGAGCGCTGCGATCGGGTCCGCCCACCACCAGCCGAACAGCACGTTCGCCGCGAGTCCAACGAGCACGCCCGCCGCCAAGGCGGCGTCGATCACCGACATCCGGGCCTCGGCCGCCAGCGGTTCGCTCCCAAGCTGGCTGCCGGTGGTTCGCTTCGCCCGGCCGAGAGACAGCATCACGATCGCTGTGACCGCCAGGTAGGCGATACCGAAGGGGGATTCATCGGGCGCCGATCCGCTCACGAGCGCCCACACCGATGCGATGGTCACGACGAGGGCCAGCACGAAGAAGGAAGCGGCCACGAGGCGGAGGGCCCGGGCGGTGATGTGATCGCTGTCGCGGCCGGGGTGCCGGAGGTGCCACACGACCACGCCGGATGCGAAGAGCTCCACCATGGTGTCGAGCCCGAACGCGATGAGAGCGAGGGATCGGGCTGCGATGCCGAGGCCGATCGAGATGATCATCTCGGCGGCGTTCCACCCGATCGTGGCGTACTCGAGCCGCAGACCGCGCCGTTCCAGGCGTGCCTTGGTGTGTTGATCGTCGGAGTTGCTCACGGAGATGACCTCGAGGGGGAGCGTAGGCGGCGACGCACACGGTCGGCAGCTCGGTCGATGTGCTGCGTCTACGACGGACGGGGCCGTCGGGTCACATCGATGCGAGGAACTTGTCGATGTGCTGCTCATACGCGGCGGGGTCGACGTTCCATGAGAGGACGTGAGCAGCGTCCGTCTCGACAAGCGTGACCAGGTCGGGTCGAGCAGCGGCAAGCCTCCGGGACAGCTCGATCGGGACCGAACCGTCCTCGGTGCCGTGGAAAACGAGGATCGGCACGGCGAGGTCATCGGCCTCGTCGATGTAGTCGAGGTCGTCCCACGAGAGGCCCATCTGCGCCGCTGCGATCGACTTCGCCGTCCAGGTGAGTGTCGCCGGGATCGGCAGGCCCACGACCGGAAGGCTCCGTCGTGACGCCTCGACGTCGACAACCTGCCCGAAGTCGATGTTGGGCGAGTCGAGAATCGCCCCATCGACGAGCGGTGCGAGATCCGACTCGTAGAGGAATGACATGACGATCGCCGCCCCCGTCGAGTCCCCGATGAGGACGAAGCGCTCGGCGCCCTGATCCTGCGCGTACTCCACGGCATCCTCGAGGTCCCGCCACTCGGTCTCCCCGTACCGGTAGAGGCCGGTCGGATCCGCCGGCGCCCCGATGTCGTTGCGGTACGAGATGAGCATCGTCGGCATGTCGGCGTCGTGGAGCGACGGCAGCGTGCGCAGACCCTCACGCTGGTCGACGCCCTTGCCGTGCACGAAGATCGCCCACTGGTCACTCGAGCCCGGAACGATCCACGCATCCATGGGGCCCAGTTCGGACGGGTACTGGACCGTCGAGTAGTCGTAGCCGAAGGACCGCTCCGGGTCGGCCGGCCACGCCCATCCCATCACATCCATCTCGGTACCGAGAGCGGGAGGTGTCCCTTCGACGAGCGTGAACGCACGCACGACTTCCGAATCCGATTCGGACAGGATCTCCCCGATCTGGCCGTAGCCGTCGTCCCACTTGAGTCCGTAGACACCCTCGAGGAACGGGTCACCGGAGTCGTCGACCACAACGAGGGTGATCGTGTCGTCGCCGATCGGACCGGCGGTCGCGTCGACGAACGCCTCCGGTCCACCCGGCTCGAACCCGTCCGATCGGATGAGCCCGGCGAAGTAGAAGCCACCGGCGAGATGAAACAGGACGACGAGGAGAACGACGGCGCCGCCGACGATCCACGGCCACCGCCGCCGCTTGTGCTCCGAGGCTTCGGTCGTGGTCTCCGCGTCGTGAACCGGTGTGCTCATGATCACCCTCCCTCTTGAACTGTCCCAGCGATCGCTCGGAGCGTCCATAGGGGATCATCCCCATCAGCGGCTCACGTGAGAGGCCGCTATCGGGGCTTCCGGCTCTGGCAGGCGACGGTGTGTCGTGGAAGATGGGTGAGTTCTTCAGTCGAAGCGGCGAACACATGGGAGGGCCAGCGCTGTGGCCAGCAACACGACTTCACGCGACCGTCCGGCCCCCGCAGTGCCCGGAGCATCGTGGGTTTGGCTGTCGATCCCGATCGCGCTCCTGGGTGT
>JBDLHX010000042.1:0-18680 GCA_039715165.1 Actinomycetota bacterium | reverse complement strand
CCGACCCAGGCGCCGACGGCGAGCGAGCGCAGCGATGGCATGTCCTGGGAGATGATGCGCAGCCCGTTCGGCAGCGTCGTGAGGTCGTAGTGCATAACCCCGGATGATAGAGACCGTGCCCGGCGAACCCAGGGCTCGCAGCGGTCTATAGGTGTCTCGCCGGCCCACAGAACGAAGCTTGGTACGCGGTTGGTTAGCTGAGGTTCGCGCTCGAGCGCTCGACACCGAGGAGCTGTCCGCGGAACGGGCCGGAGTTCCTGACGAGCAGGACGGTCTGCAGACCCGACATGAGCTGGAGGAGTCGCTCGACGTAGTCCTCCGCCTCGCCCGGGCCGACCGCCTTGAGCCCGAGGAACACCACATCGGCATCCTTCGACCGATCGTGGATGATCTCCTGGATCGTCGAGCCCTCCGGTTTGCGAATGACCTCGAAGCCCGCCCCGATTCGTGCGGCGTGGAGCATCTCGGCGAGCGTCTTCTCCGTCCGTTGCGCCATCATCTCGGTCGTCGCTATCGATTTGATGTTGACCGACGCATCCCGCCAACTCGGCTCGAGAGACAGCAGGTGGGCGAAGAGAACGAGCAGGTCCCCGTTCTGTTGCAGGCCGCCCCACCAGACGTCGATGGTGCGCCGTGTTGGCTGGAGCCGCCGCGATACCGGCCGCACGATGACGCTCGACTTCTGGAGCAGGGACAGCTCCTCGATCGCCCGCAGCACGGTCGCCATCTCGTCCCTGCGCTCCCGCCACCCGAACAACACGGTGTTCGACGCGATGCCGGCGATCCCGTTCGACTGCGCGACCGAGACGACGCCTCGGGCGAGGTCCGGCACGATCTCTACCTCGCCGAAGCCGGTGAGGCCGGCCGTCTCGAGTGAGTGATTGAGGTACTCGACGGCATCCGGCAGATTCTCGACGTGGTCGGTGATCGACCCTTCGATCAGATGGTTGACCGTGAGGATGCCGCGGTCCTGGACGAGCCAGTGAGCGAACCGTGCCGTCTGGTGGTCCCGATCCGGATCGGTCGTGAACATGAGGACGTTGGGTCGCCAGTTCCTCGGCTCCTCCGGCAGACGTCGGAGCTGGAGCACCGTGGAACGGACGAGTGACACGAGCGCGCTCCGCCGGACGTCGCCCCAGCGTGCCGTGAGGGCACGGCGCCGCACGAGCAGATAGATCCCGAGCTCAACGAGGAGAGCAACCGCGGACGCGAGCGGGTTGATGAGGAACATCGCCCAGAAGCACGCTGCCGCGCCGCCGAGCGAGACGACCCAGTGAACCTTCATGGTGGGCCGGAACGACGGGTCGCCGCTCAGCCGCTCGAGACCGGCGACCAGGTTCACCATGCCGTAGGTCGTGAGGAAGAACATCGTCAGAATCGGAGCGACCGCGTTGAGCCCGCCGAGGCCGACGGCGGCGAGAGCAATCGCAGTTGTGATGAGCAGCGGAACGCCCGGGCCCTGGACCCTCCCAATGGAAGCAGCGAGTTTGCCGGGCAGGATCCGATCGTTGACGAGCGCCTCGAGGGTTCGCGGGGCACCGAGGATGCTCCCAACGGCTGAGGAGAAGATCGCTCCCCAGAGCCCTGGGAAGATGAGGAACGCGAGGCCGCCGGCGATCGTGAACCAGATGAGTGGATCGTCGACGAGATCCGCGGGTGACGCCGCCAGAGCGAGCGCGATCGTGACGGCGACGTAGACGACGAAGCCGACCAGCACCGCGGCGATCGTCCCTCTCGGAATGGACCGCGTCGGGTTCTCGAGATCGCCGGAGAGCGAGATGCCGGCCATGATTCCCGTGACTGCGGGGAAGAAGACGGCGAACACGACCCAGAAGCCCGCCGGGTCGAGGGCATGGCCCGATAGCTCGACGCTTGCCGGAATCGCTCGCGCGACACCGAAGAAGAGGACGGCAAGCGAGACGACGATCGCCGCCATGATCGGAAGCTGCAACCGCAGGGCGACGCCGGCACCTCGCGCTGCGATTAGCGCAACGAGCAGAACGGTCACGGCCGCAACCGGCATCTGCGGAAGGTCGGGCCACACGAATTGGAGCGACTCGGCGAGACCGAACGCGTACAGCGTGATCGAGAACGCTTGAGCGAGGAAGAGCGGGAGTCCGATCGCTGCACCGATCTCGATGCCGAGGCTGCGCGAGATGATGTAGTACGCCCCGCCCGGGCCGACCTCCATGTTCGTGGCAACGGACGACACCGACAGAGCCGTGGCGAGGGTGATGAGATTCGCCAGGATGACGATCGCCAGGGCTCCGACGAGGCCGACGTTCCCTACGACCCACCCCGCTCGCAGATAGAGGATGACGCCGAGGATCGTGAGGATCGAGGGTGTGAAGACGCCGATGAAGGTGCCGAGTCCGCCCGGACGACGGCGGAGGTGCTTGGTGCGCAGCCGTGAGACGAACGCCGTCATCGAGACATGTCGGTTGGGAGAAGCGTGCTGGCCCTTCGCATCGAGACGGGAGCCTACCCATCGGCGCGGCGGATGCTTGAAGCCGTCGGCGCGGCCGCAATCCGTCGTTTGTGCCGAGAACCACATCTGGTGTGGTCGTAGGCACAAATGACGTGGTGAGTCACTCGTCGAGGCTGGGCCGCCGACGGAGACGCTTCTTGCGCGACAGCGCTCGCTTCTCGTTGACGCGGCGTTTCCTCGCTGCCCGGCTCGGCTTGGTCAGTTGGCGAGGAGCCGGGTCGGGACGGAGCGCCTCGCGAAGCCGCTCGGCGAGTCGCTTGCGTGCGATCTGGCGGTTCCTCCATTGGGACCGACTCTCATCCGAGGTGGTCACCACCGGGTCTGCTGGGAGGTGCCGCAGAAGCAGCGCCCGAGTCTCGGTGTCGAGCGCCTGGCTCTCTGCAATGGAGAAACGGAGTTCGGCCCGGGTCGATGCCTTGTTTGCGTGCTGACCACCGGGCCCACCGGACGGCGAGAAGGACCAATGGAGCTCTCCCTCGGGGATTGTGATCGCGTCGTTGATCTTCAGTTCGTCCATGTCCCAACGGTACCGCGAGCGCGTCGCCGAAACCCGCCCATACAGGCTTGACAGGGGACGTAGGATCATGAGTTCATGCGCGCGCACGACGAATCCCTGCTCCAGGAGATCCTCCCACCAGAAGATCGGGTGATCGAGGCCGTCGTCGCTCGCTATCAGCGCGTCGCCCCGGCCGTCACACGGTTCGCCCGCTCGATCGCAGAGAACGACGAACTGCGGGTCCGGCTCGGATCCCGGGCCTCCGCATCGAAGGATGAGATCGTCATCGACCCCGGCGTCTTCCAGGCCGCGTATGCCCGGAGTGCGCCCGTGACCCCGACCGAGGTGGCTCTCACATCGGCGCTTCACGAGGCGATCCATCTCATCGCCACCGACTTCGACGAAGAGCGGCCGATTCCCGAGTCGTGGCTCGCTCACCGCCGCTCGCTCGACGAGGAAGGCACCGAGCCGCCGCCCCTCGCAGAGCTCGTGTCGTATGACTGGGTCGAATCCGAAGCGACCGACGAGGACATCCACCCGGACGACGAGGAAGACGGCGCCCCGCGGCTCCCCACCGGGGACGTCACGCTCCTCGATGCGCTCCACACGGTCGCCGGACCGGCTGCTGAAGCCATGTTCCTCTCCATCGAAGACGCCCGGCAGGAACGGCTCCACCTCGAGCCGTTCCCGGGTGCCCGATCGGTGCTCTCCGACCTCTACCGAGCGGCCGTGCCGGGAGCATCCGCCAACGCCCGCCCCCTCGGGCAGTTTGCTCTCGCCTGCTTCCTCCTCATCGGCGGCTACTTCGAGCGTGACGATCTCCAGCGTCGCGTCGATCCTCATGTGGCTCTCGCCATCGACGACGCGACTGCCTTTCTCGATCCGGTCCTCGAGCTCGACGACCCATGGGCCGTCGGTGGCGTCGCTCTCCAACTCATCGAGGTTGCCCGCATGCATGGGCTCCTCACGGAAGGCGCCGCTGCCGATTCCCCCGTCGGAAGAAAGACCGAGATGGAGGCGGACAAATCGGCGGTCGCCGAAGGCGTCGACGCGGTGCGGATCGTCACCCCTCCTCTCGCCGATCGTGAGCACTACGACGAGACCCGCCAGGCGGCGCAGACGGTCTCGGCCCAGGAGGGCCGTCACGGTGATGCCGACGAGGCGGGCGACCCGGCGGCAGACCAGCTCATGACGGTCTCGACGGCGCCGACCGTGTACTTGCCGACCGGCCAATCCGGCAAGCTCGTCGTCGGAGAGTTCCCCACCGAGTTCCGCAGGTTCGCTCCTCAGGGTCGAGAACTCCTCGACGCCGCGACCCGCGAGTGGGGCGTTGCCCAGCACCGCGTCTCGGGTGAGCTCTATCCCTTGTTCCTCGCCAACCAGAGGCGCGGCCTTCGCACCGGCTTCGACGCCGGGGACCTCTCCCCTTACACGCCGCTACTCCTTGGAGCGGGCCTCTACGAGCGCATGTTCGAACGCCGCGATCTTCCGAACCGCCGCTCCTACGGTGTGAGCCTCCTCGTCGACGGCTCGGCGTCGATGCTCCAGCCTCGGGTCGTTCGCGCCGGAAGGAAACGGCCGTGGGCCCTGGCTGCAGCGACGCTCGGTGCCTGGACGCTCGCACGTCTCGCCGATGAGTTGCAGGTCGAGTTCGAGGTCGCCCTCTTCAACCGGGGCTTTGTCGCATCCGGAGGGGACACCGAGCAGTCGTTCACCGACCGGAGGAGCCGGGCGACTGGTGCACTCCGCCGCACTCAGGGTGGTGCCGCCGAGCGTCTCACGCGCACCGTGAACCACTATCTCGTCAAGCCGTTCGCCGCCCGGTGGAGGGCGGCGGAGGACGTCCTCGCCGGCCTCTTCTGGATGGCCGCCTCCCCTCAGGAAGCGGCGAAGGAGGCCCGCAAGGACCCGGGCATTGCACCACCGCTGTCGATGTTCGACAAGGCAGCGAACGTCGACGAGTTCAACCTCGTCCACGCCGCGGAACGTCTCTCCGCCCGAAACGTGTCGCACCGCATCATCGTCGTCCTCGCCGACGGCATGACGCGCGGCTCGGTCGAGGCCCTCGCCGACACAGCAGCCTCGATCGAACGCGGCGGCACGATGGTGCTCGGCATCGGCATCGGCGACGAGACCGTGCAAGCTGCATACGCCCGTAACCAGGTCGTCGAACGGCCGGAGGCTCTCGCCGCCGCGATGGTCGACGGCGTGCGCTCGGCTCTCCTCCGCTCGATCACCGACGAGGGCGGAGACACGTGGTGGACGCACGCAACCGAACAGATCAGCAACGTCTCTATCTGAGGAGCACTCATGGCAGACACCGTCACATTCGAGGACCCGGCCGGGATCGGAGCACCGATCACACTCGAGCGAGCGTCCATCCCGAAGAGCCTCTCGGACGCCGAGATCCGCCTCGACCACATCCCCGAGCCCGACCCCTACTACGTCGATCTCGGCATGCTCTACCGACTCGCCGCACTCGAACAGGTGAGGGAACGCCGCTTCGAGGGCATCCCGCTCCATCTCGCTCTTCGCGGCCACATGGGGACCGGCAAGGACCACGACCTGGA
Organism: Actinomycetota bacterium; assembly: GCA_039715165.1. Lineage (GTDB taxonomy): Bacteria > Actinomycetota > Acidimicrobiia > Spongiisociales > UBA5794 > JAHEEL01. Next base: position 13,126 of record JBDLHX010000042.1, on the reverse strand, counting down.
GCAGTTCGCCGCGATCCTCGGCCTTCCCTACTACCGGATCCCCCTCACCGGCGAGGTGCGGGACATCACGCTCATCGGATCTGTGAAGCTCCACGGCGACGGCAAGGGTGGAACCGAGAGCCGGTGGCAGGACGGCGATATCACGCGGGCGCTGCGCGGTCCGGCGCTCGTCAATCTCTCTGAGCTCAACGCTGCCGGCGCCGAGACGCTCTTCGCCCTCCACGGACTCCTCGACCGCCACCAGGCGCTCGAGCTCCCGACGGGTGAGATGGTGCGTCTGCGCGACGACGTGCGGATCTTCGGCACGCTCAACCCGACCGACCTGCGCGACTACGCCGGGACCCAGACGCTGAACAAGGCGTTCGCCGACCGGTGGATCATCTGGGAGAAGGAGTTCCCGGCTGAGGACGAACTGCGGATGATGATCGAACGGCGGCATCCGAAGATGAGCGGAGAGCTCATCGGGCTCATCGCGAAGCTCGCCGTGGAGATCAACGAATCCTTCGTCTCGGGCGACTCCAGGACCCGTGTCGAGACGCCGATGAGCCTGCGCACGGTGCTCGACCGCCTCCCCGCCGGCCTCGACATGTACGCGAAGGCGGAGGATCCGCTCCGGCGCTCGTGGGAGGAGTTCGTGCTGCCGCACATCGACCCGTACGATCGGGACCACTACGAGACTGTCTGGTCCGCCGTTGTTCGGCGCGGCCCGTCGGGCGCCCCGTTCTCGAAGTAGAAGCAGGAGACACGCATGCCGTCATTCGACATCGTTTCCCAGGTCGACACGCAAGAGGTCCGCAACGCCGTGGACCAGTCGATGCGTGAGGTCGTCAATCGCTACGACTTCAAGGGCACCGACACCCGGATCGAGATCAGCGAGACGGGCATCGCGATCGAGTCCGCGTCCGATCACCGCGTCGAGGCAGCCATCGACGTGCTCAAGACGAAGCTCGTCAAGCGCAAGGTGTCACTCAAGTCGATCGCCGGTGGGGAGATCAAGCCGGCCGCCGGAGGCAGGGCGCATGCCGAGTTCACGCTCAACGAGGGCATCAACCAGGATGCCGGGAGAGAGTTGGCCAAGCTCATTCGCGACATGAAGCTGAAGGTCCAGGCGCAGATCCAGGGCGACCAATTGCGCATCCAGGGCAAGAAGCGTGACGACCTCCAGGTTGTCATCGCAGAGATCAAGGCGCTCGACTTCCGCCTCCCCCTCCAATTCGTCAACTACCGCGACTGACGCTGGCCTACAGCGCAGCGCGCCGGCGGCTCGGACGGTAGATTCGTCCGCATGTTCACCGTCATACCCATCGCCTCACCCATCCACGACCCCGCGTCCCTCGAGCGGCTCGTCGACTCCTACCGTCCGGCTCTCGAAAGGATGGGAGGGACCTTCGATACCGGAGGGGACATCGCCCTGCCGTTCGTGCTCACCGGCGGAACCGAGGCACAGATCCTCGAGCTGTGGGACAGCGACACACCACTCTTCCTCCTCGCCCACCCGAATCAGAACTCCCTGCCCGCTTCGCTCGAGGCTCTCGCCCGCGTCGTGCAACTCGGAGGACGCGGACGCATCCTGTATCTCAGCGGACCCGACGACGACAGCGGCCTCGCCGATCTCGCCGATGCCGTCCATGACCTCGCCGTCCGCCGGCGCATGAGCGGACAGACCATCGGGGTCGTCGGCCCACCCTCGGACTGGCTCGTTGCATCCATGCCTGCACCCAACGTCGTCAAGTCGTCCTGGGGCCCGACCGCGGTGCCGATCGGCCTCGATCACCTCTACGGCGCCTACACCACTGATCCCGATATCGAGCCCCTCCCGGCCGGCGAGAGCCGCATCGAGATCGGAGAGGTCGGCAAGGCAGACGGCATCTACGAGGGATTGCGCGAACTCATCGCAGGCGAGCACCTCGATGCGCTGTCCTTGCGTTGTTTCGACGTCATCGGTGAGCTCGACACAACCGGCTGCCTCGCTCTCGCCCGTCTCAACGACGAGGGGATCATCGCCGGTTGCGAAGGCGATCTCGTGAGCACTGTCGCCATGATGTGGGTCCAGGAGCTCCTCGGCCTGGTGCCCTGGATGGCGAACCCGGCAAGAGTGAATCCCGCTGAGAACACACTCTGGCTCGCTCATTGCACCGTCGCACCGAGCCTCGTGACGAACCTCCGACTCGACACCCATTACGAGTCGGACCGCGGTGTCGGGATGCACGGTGAGTTCGAACTCGGTCCGGTCACGGTGCTCCGGATCGGAGGGAACCGGATGGAGCGTCTCTGGCTCGCCGAAGGCGAGATCCTTCGTCCCGGCGACGAACCGAACCTCTGCCGCACACAGATCGAGCTGCGACTGGATGATGGCGCGGTCGAGCAGCTGCTGAACGACCCGCTCGGAAACCACCTCGTCATGGTCCGCGGCCGCCACGCCGCGCGGCTGCGGTTCTGGTGGGAGACGATGGTCGCTCCCCCGCCCGGTCTCGACCGCTAAGACCCAGAAACCACCGTCGCCCGCCGGCTCGCTGGGATAGCCTCGCCGGATGGACACGTGGGACGCGAGCGACGGCTACGACGACTACATGGGTCGGTGGAGCGAGCCCATTGCACGCGAGTTCCTCGACTGGTTGGACATCGCTCCGGGGTCCCGGTGGGTCGACATCGGTTGCGGCACGGGGGCGTTGGCCGCCGCGATCGCTGCAGCAGTCGCTCCGACGCGGCTCGCGGGCGTCGACCCGTCGGCCGGATTCATCGAAGCGGCGCGCCGGCGGCTCACGGGCGACCCCGACCTGCGAGTCGGTGACGCTCAGGCACTCCCTTTCGACTCGAGTTCCTTCGATGCGACGGTGAGCGGCTTAGCTCTCAACTTCGTGCCCGATCCCGAAGTAGCGCTGAGCGAGATGCGGCGCGTGACCAGAAACGACGGCACGGTCGCCGCCTACGTGTGGGACTACGCCGACGGGATGCAGATGATCCGGGCGTTCTGGGATGCGGCCGTAGCGCTCAACCCATCGACAGCTCACCTCGACGAAGCGACCCGCTTCCCCCTCTGCCGGCCCGGTCCGCTGTTCGATCTGTTCGAGTCCTCAGGGCTGCGCGATGTCGATGTCACCGCCCTGGAGATCCCGACGGTGTTCCGTGGATTCGACGAGTACTGGCGCCCGATGCTCGGTGACCAGGGGCCGGCTCCCTCCTACGTCGGGTCTCTCGACGAGCACGAGAGGCAGCGCCTCGAGTCTCGATTGCGAAGGGACTTGCCGGAGTCGGCCGACGGGACGATCGGACTCACCGCCCGCGCCTGGGCAGTCCGGGGCTTGGTGTAGCGGACAGACGAGCGGCCCACGGGACTCCTCGGGTTTCTCCCACGGCCCTTGGGTACGCTGACGCGATGCCCTGGGATCCTGATCAGTACTTGCGCTTCGCCGACCACCGGAAGCGGCCCGGCGTCGAGCTGCTTGCCCGCATTCCGGACATCGAGGCCGGAACGATCGTCGACCTCGGATGCGGAACCGGAGATCTCACCACCCTCCTCGCCCTGAGGTGGCCCGATGCGAAGGTGACCGGCATCGACTCGTCGGTGGAGATGGTCGAACGAGCCCGCCGCGATCATCCCGGCCTCGAATGGGCGGTTGGTGACGTCGCAGAGTGGGAGCCCGAGCAGCCCGTCGACCTCATCTTCTCGAACGCGACCCTCCACTGGCTCGACGAACACGAGCGCCTTCTCCCCCGGCTGCGAGCCCTGCTCGCCCCGGGAGGCGTGATCGCGCTACAGATGCCGGACAACTGGGCCGCGCCGACGCATCGCATCCCCGCCGAGATTCTCGACGAGGACGGCTGGTCGGAGACGGCACGAGCGGCACTCCTGCGTGACCGCCTCGCTCCCCCGCCGGACTACGCCCGATGGCTCCAGCCGGCAACGGTCGATCTCTGGCGAACGACCTACTACCAGCAACTCACCGGCGACGATGCGGTCTGGAACTGGCTCACCGGATCGGTGCTGCGTCCGGTCCTCGCGGCCCTCGACCATGAGGACCGCGAACGCTTCTCACGGTTGTGCCGCGCCCGCTATCGCGAGGCCTACCCGATGGACCCAGCCGGCGTCACAACGCTCCCCTTCAGCCGCCTGTTCATGGTGGCACGGAGGACATAGCTGCTCCGCGTCTCCCCCATTTCGCCTCAATCCACGGACTCTCAGGCGGGAACGCACACCTTCCCACAACGCATGTCCCCCCGGACCGAAGGGACGGGGGGACGCGCCCGAGCTGATGCTCGGGCGCAGGGGGGACGGTTCCACCTGCGAGCGACGCGCACCACAAGGGATCCTGTCCCACATCGAGTTCCCCCAAACCTGCACCGCCCCTCTCTGCCCTGCCGGGCATCTCCCCCAGTTCCTGGGGGAGCAACCAAAGCGCCGCTGCACCACGAGGAAACCGTGGATTGAGGCGCGAGGCGGGGGAGAATGTGAAAGAGCGCATCTCGCGGCTTCACCTGAATCGTGACGAGCCCAATCACCGCGAAACCCTGACGTGACCAGGGGAACCGCCGATCTGTGCGCTCACACACCGCGGATCCAGGCTTCGTGGGAGGGACGGAGCCCGGACTACTCCAACACGAAGATGTTGCGGTCCGCGCACATGTCCTTCAACACCTGCGGCCAGACGGTCACCGAGACCTCACCGAGATGAGCCTTGCGCAGCAGGTACATGTACGTCCTCGACTGGCCGATCCCACCGCCGACCGACAACGGGATCTCGTCGTTGAGGATCGCCTGGTGGTACGGCAGGTCGAGGAAGTCCAGTTGGCCGGTCATCTCGAGTTGTTGGCGGAGCGTGTCCTTCGTGACGCGAACGCCCATCGACGTGAGCTCGTGCCGGCGCTGCGTCACCGGATTCCACACCAGGATGTCGCCGTTGAGCCCGTGCATCGGACGGCCGTCGACGGATGTCGTCTCGGTCACCCAGTCGTCGTAGTCGGCTGCGCGCATCTCGTGCGGATAGCCGTCCTCGAGCGTCCATCCAATGCCGTAGATGAAGACCGCAGGGTGCTCTTGGATGATCGCCGTCTCGCGTTGCTTGCGCGGGAGGTCCGGGTAGCGGGCGAGCAGGTCCTCGGCGTGAATGAAGTAGAGCTCTTCCGGGATCGGCGGGTACCGCGGGTCGTAGAGCTGTGGGAATAGCTCGAGAGCGTGCAACGACGCGCCGTGGATCACCTTCCAGATCCGGCGAACGACGTCGGTGAGGAATTCGAGGTTGCGGTCGGCAGGACTGATGACCCGCTCCCAGTCCCACTGGTCGACGTAGGACGAGTGGTCGTGGTCGAGGAAGTAGTCCTTCCTCACCGCCTTCATGTCGGTGCAGATGCCCTCGCCCGGGCGCATCCCGAACTGGGCGAGTGCAACCCTCTTCCACTTCGTGGCTGCCTGCACGACCTGGGCATCGATCGGATTGCGGCCGTGGTCGTTGCTGATGTGGAACTCGACGGGGCCTCTCGAACCGTCCCTGTCGAGATAGTCGTTCACACCGCTCGCAGAGTCCACGATGAGAGGGACCTGAACCATCATGAGGCCGAGCTCCCGGCACAGGTGCTCCTCGATGTACGACTTGACTGCGAAGAGCGCCTCCATGGTCTCCCGAGCGCTCAGCGCCGACTTGTAATCGTCTGGGAGGACGTCGACGAGATCGTCGTAACTCCCGATGCCCGGCCCTGCGAGATCAGCGGTCTTGTCTGCCATGCCACGCGCCTCCTCAGCGATCGGCGGCGATCCACATGCACCGTATCGACGCGACCCGGTTCGGCGGTAGGGGCCGGAGTCTCTACGGGCAGGGCCTTTCGGCGGTATGACTCAGGGTTCGAGGCTCTTCGAGCAGCCGTCGCTGTACTGCCGCCTGATCACTGAGCGATCCCAGCGGCAACCCCGATCGCGGCGGTCAGCGACCCGACGACAGGCGCCCCCGTTCGTACGAGTTCGTCCGGATGGTGCGAGCCGCCGTCGTAGAGCACGCAACGCGCTCCAACCTCTTGTGCGGCCGCCGCGTCGTCGAGCGAGTCCCCGATGAGGACCGCTGAGGTCGGTTCGAGATCAAGCGCAGCGAGATGCCGGCGCAGATGCGCCGCCTTCGTGCCACCGCCGTCGTTCCGATTGCCCTGGATGAGCGTCATCCGGTCGGTGAGTCCGCGTCGTGCAACGCAGGCAGTGAGATCCGCCTCCCACCACATCGACAGGATCGATTGAGTCCATCCTCTCGCCTCAACGGCATCAAGTGCCGCGTTCGCGCCTTCGGCGAGCGGCACCCGGTCGAGCGAGGCGGAGTAGCGATCGTGGAACACGCGGTCGAGTGTCTCCCACTCGCTACGGGTGACCGTCCGATCGAGGAGACTCTCGTAGAAGCGATAGACGGGTCGCGTGTAGTGCGCGCGGTAATCGTCCGCGTCGATCGCTTGCTCGCCGATCGCTCCGAGAGCGCCATTCACCGAGTCGATAACGACCGGCAGGTCGTCGACGAGTGTTCCGTTCCAATCCCAAACAACGTGCATCAGTTTCATTGAGGTTAGGTTTGAATCGATGTCTCCCTACCGCACCGGCGATCCCGACCTCGACAACGCCATCCAGGCGCTCGTCGAACGCGTCGAAGGCTCATTCGACGACGCGGATGCCGGTCTCGTCAGGGAGATGCTCGTGACATCGCTCCGTCTCCTGAAGGACGGCACCGACCGCGGAGATCTCAAGCTCATCAACAACGCCCTCAAGGACATGCGCTACTCCATCCGGGTCTTCGAGCCATACCGCAACGTGCGGAAGGTGACGATGTACGGCTCAGCCCGTATCGAGCCTCACTCGCCCAACTACGAACTCGCGGCCGAGTTCGCCTCCCGCATGGTCGACCGTTTCCGCTGGATGGTCGTCACAGGGGCGGGTCCCGGGATCATGGAGGCCGGCAACCGGGGCGCCGGAGGCGACTACTCGTTCGGAGTGAATGTTCGCCTTCCATTCGAAGACGGTGCCAATCCCTTCGTGCACAAGAGCCGGCTCATCAACTACAAGTACTTCTTCACCCGCAAGCTCACCTTCGTCAAGGAGTCGGACGCGTTCGTCATGTTCCCCGGCGGGTTCGGAACGCTCGACGAAGCATTCGAACTGCTCACGCTCATGCAGACCGGCAAGTCCGGCCTCCACCCTGTGGTGATGCTCGAAGCTCCCGGCACCGGGTACTGGGAGGCGTGGGAGGCGCTCGTCGACACTCTCGTCGAACAGGGAATGATCTCCGACGCCGACCTCAACCTCTTCACCGTCACGTCGGACCTCGACGAGGCAATCGACGAGATCCGTGGCTTCTACCGCGTCTACCACTCCCAGCGCTACGTCGACGGCGACCTCGTCCTGCGCCTCAATTCCGAACCGTCCGACGAACAGGTCGGGGATCTCAACGAACGATTCGGTGACATCGTGCGAACCGGCCGGATCGAGAAGGCGCAGGCGACGCCGGCCGAGATCGCGACCGACGACGTCGTCGAACTGCCGCGGCTGCGATTCCGCTTCGACCGACGCCAGTACGGTCGCCTCCGCTGCCTCGTCGATCACATCAACGGCATGGATCGACACCCCCCTGCCGATCCGCAGTGACCTGAGCACCTCTAGAATCTGCCCCTATGCGGGAAATCCTTTCCGACCTCGTAGCCGAGGAACAACAACTCGACCAGTTCCTCCAGGGCCTCTCCACTCGTGAGTGGAAGAGAAAGACGGCGCTGAACAACTGGACGATCCAGGACCAGGTGAGCTTCCTCGCCCACCAGGAGGCCTTCGCCGCGGGTGTCATCGCCGACGGCCGGAAGCGCATCAACGCCGAGGATCTCAGCGACCTCGACGCCTGGCGCGCGAAGGGACCCGCCGAGGGGCGCGGGCAGCGCCACCAGGAGGTCATTGAATGGTGGCGCCACGGACGCGCCGACGTTGTGGATGCCCTCTCACGGATGATGGCCACCGAGGAGATCCCCTGGCTGTCTGGCAACATGAACGCACGGGACTTCGCGACACTTCGCCTCGCCGTAACGTGGGCGCACGGGCTCGACATCAAGTCCGCCATGCTCGGACGGATCACCCCGCTGCCCGAGGACGACCTCGAAGAAGATGAAGAGGATCCCCTCGCCGACACCACGAGGCTCCGGCACATCGCTTGCTTCGGTCAAGAGGCCCTCCCGGCTGCGTTCAAGCAAGCCGGAGAGAAGTACCCGAAGGACGGCATCCGCGTCGAAGTGATGGGCCCGAAGTACGCGGCGTGGCGCTATGGGTCGGAGGCCACCGATCAGGTAATCCGCGGCATGGCGGCAGACTGGTGCCGCGTCGTCGTCGGCAGGCAGTCGGCGGACAAGACCGGGCTCAAGGCAGTCGGACCCGCCGCAGAGCGCGCACTCGAAATCGCCCGGATCCTCTAGCCATGGCCGTCCCGAGCCTGGTCGGCATGGTCCACCTCGAAGCCCTGCCCGGCTCACCCGAATTCGGCGGCTCGATGGAGACGATCCTCGAGCGGGCCCGCAGCGACGCTCGTCTCCTCGCCGACGCCGGATTCGACGGAATCATGGTCGAGAACTTCGGCGATGCCCCGTTCTTCGCTGATGATGTCCCCAATGTCACCGTTGCTGCGATGTCGCGTGCCGTGGCCGAAGTGATGACGGCCGGACTGCCGACCGGCGTGAACGTGCTGCGCAACGATGGGCTCGCTGCACTCGCGGTCGCAGCCGCCACCGGGGCTTCATTCATCCGAATCAACGTCTTGTCCGGCACGATGTACACCGACCAGGGCCCGATCGTCGGTCGTGCAGCGGAGATCGCACGCACGCGGCGAACCCTCTGCCCCGACGTCGACATCATGGCCGACGTCTTCGTCAAACACGCGACTCCGCCTGCCGGCCTCACACTCATCGACGCGACGAACGACCTCGTCGAACGGGCCGGGGCCAACGCGGTCGTGGTCTCCGGTGCCGGGACGGGAGCCCCAACGGATCTCGACGACCTCCGTACCGTCGCCCGGCAGTCGCACCTCCCGGTCTTCGTCGGTTCGGGAGCAACTCCCGACACCATCGCCTCGCTGCTCGCCATCGCCGACGGCGTGATCGTCGGATCCGCGGCGAAGACCGGCGGCATCGCAACGAACCCGGTTGATCCAGGCCGAGCGGCGAGCATCATCGCGGCCGCGGGCCGCTGATCCGGACCACCCAACCAGCCTCCCCCTCGACACCCCGTTCTTACCCACCACACCGTGTGTAAGACGATTTTGTAATTCGAGGCCACCTCAACCACAGGTCGAGGGATCGGCCGAAAGTCCTATTGGTTGAGCGATCGCATCATCTCTCAACTCGCGCGTGAGGGTCCTCACTCCCCCACCAGACGGTACGCTGGCGATGATGAGCGACGACCTCAGCGTTGACGAAGCCCTCTCGACCATCCGGACCCTGTCCGATGAGATCGAGTCTCTTCCGCCCGATGACCGGCGTCGAGCCACCCTCGAGCATCGCCGCGATCAGCTCCGCGCCGCGGCTCGCGCGGCGACAGACGCGTCACGATCCGAGGTGTCGCTCCAACACGAACTCGCCGGGCTCCAACAGAGGCTCGCCCGGATCGATGAGCGGCCCATCGGCAAGGGCTGGGCGGAGAAGGGGCACTACCGCTGGGTCAACGACCCGGGCGCATACGCGAACCAAATCAACGAGAAGCTCAACGAACAGGACGCCCTGGAGCGGGCGACCATCATCGCCCGGATCCTGGAGCTCGAGAGAGCTCTGCAGGAGTAGCCGCAAACGCCGCTTCCCGGCTACTGCGCACCCATCTCACGCAGCACGTGATACGCGTAGATCCCGTCTGCATGACCGTCGCCGAACGTGAAGCGGAGTGCGTAGCCACCGATGAGTCGTGCGTCGACGATCGTCGAACGGTCGTCGATCTCGATGAACGACGTCGCTGCCGATTCGTGCTCGCGACACTCCGCGCAGGGGCACGACGAGCGGAGGCGCCGCCCGGGGATCGCCGTGACCGCCCCGTCGGTCCACGAGATCGTCACGGACTCCGAGCCGACGTTGACTTCGCGCGGTTCCACATCCATCGACCCGACGCTACTACTCCCCTATCGTGATGGGAATGCCGGTCCCCAACCTTCACATCCGTCCAGGGAATCCGGACTTCCTCGACCTTCCGTGGGAGCGTCCGATCTCCGACTGGGACGATCCGCATCTCGTCGACATGCCGACCGGGATCCATCGTCACCCGGTGGTCTTCGTCGCGTACGAAGAGGGCGTCTACGCAATCAAGGAGCTGCCCGTTCGCTACGCGCGGCACGAGTTCGACACGCTGAGATCCCTCTCAGAGCGCACGACACGGTCAGGGCGTCCGGCGGGGCTCGTCATCAGGCCCTGGGCCGATCCCCACGATGAATGCTCGGGAGCCGTCATCACGCGGTTTGTCGACTTCGCGTTCCCGTACCGAGAGCTCGTGTCGGGAGGTGGGTTCGGAGCCCGTCGCACGCAGATGCTCGACGCGTTCGCCGGTCTTCTCGTTGAACTCCACCTCGCCGGATGCTTCTGGGGCGACTGCTCGCTCTCGAATGTCCTCTACCGCTATGACGCGGGCGCCATCGAGGCCGTCATGGTCGATGCCGAGACCTCACGACTGTATGAAGAGCTGAGCGAAGGTCAGCGCAACGAGGACCTCGACATCATGCAGGTGAACCTTGCGGGTGACATGGCGGACATCGCTGCGTCGCACGGATTCGACCTCGACTCCGCCGACCTCAGCCTCGGCTTCGACATCACGGAGCGGTATTTCGCTCTCTGGCACGAATTGACCACCGACCTCGTCATCGCCGCGAGCGAGCGATTCCGTATCCGCGAGCGCGTCGGGCGTCTGAACGACCTCGGCTTCGCAGTCGATGACGTGGACGTCGTCCCGGAGGGAATGTCGAGCCGGGTTCGTATCACCGTCAAGGTGGGAGGACGAACGTTCCATTCCCAGCGCCTGAGAGAGCTGGCAGGAATCGATGCTTCGGAGAACCAAGCGCGCCAGATCCTCAGCGACGTCGCCTACCACGAGGCGAAGTACGGAGAGAAAGGGGAGAAGGGCTCGGTCACCGGAAAGGCCGTCGCGACGATGCACTGGCGGATCACGAGGTTCGAGCCGTTCACGCGCCGCATATTCGACCTGCGTCCCGACTCGGACCCGATCCAGGGCTACTGCGACTTCCTCAACTTCCGCTTCGCTGTCGCATCAGATCGCGGCGCCGACGTCGAGAGCGAGACGACGTTCGAGGAGTGGGTCCAGGCCGGGCTCCCGGGCTTCGATCCCGTGCTCACATCCCAGGAGCCGGAGTCGCCCCAGTAGCTCCCCCGTCGACGGGCAGGATGACGCCGGTGATCCACGAAGCAGCATCGGATGCAAGGAAAGCCACGGCTGCGGCCACATCGGCCGGCTCACCGATCCGCCCGAGCGGATGCAGCTTCGCCGTGTGATCTTCCTGACCCTCCCACAGCATGGCGGAGAGCCGCGTACGCACGACGGAAGGAGCGACGGCGTTCACCCGAACCTTCGGAGCGAACTCGAAAGCGAGCTGCCGGGTCAGGTGTATGAGCGCAGCCTTCGAAACGTTGTAGGCCCCGAGCGCGGTCCCCGGCTGCATCCCGCCGATCGACACGACGTTCACGATCGCGCCGCCCGAATCGCGCATTGCCCGGTGCCAGGCCTCTCGAGCCCAGACGAGTGGCGCACGCTGATTCACGGCCCACGTCTTGTCGACGGCACCGAGATCTACATCTGCGAGTGGCCCGGCCGACGGGTTCGTCCCGGCGTTGTTGACGAGGATGTCCAGCGAGCCGAAGCGCTCAACAACCGCATCGATCGCCGCCGCCGCGGCATCCGGATCGTCGGCTCGCGCCGCAATGGGCAGGAGCCGGTCCGGTGATCCGAGACGCTCCGCCACCGCCTCGAGATTCTCTGCGCGGCGCGAGGTGACGGCGACACCGCGCGCACCGGACGCGAGCAGCTCCGCAGCCACGGCCTCGCCGATCCCGCGACTCGCCCCCGTGACAAGCGCGACCTGCTCGTCGAATCGGATCTCCATGACGCCTCCATCCGCTGCTCGTTCGACCGAACGCCACCGTACTGCATCCAGCGTCCCGACGGCCTGACGTTGTGCCGGCTCGCCGGCTCTAGGATGACCACATGCACGTGCTCATCGCGACGTCTGGGGTGCTGAGTCCCGAGCCCGTCGTGGAGTTCACCCGCCACCTTCTGGGCCAGAACGGTCACGTCACCCTCATCACCGTCATCGAGGTACCACGAGCATTCCTCGATGATCTCGATGCGGCCGACGGGCGCACAGAGGCTTCACAGGAGGCCCGCGAGGATGCCGTGAGCCGCTACCTCAAAGAGCGGGGCCGGCAGGCCGTTGAGCCCGTCTTGGTCGCTCTCGAGTCGGCGCGTATCCCGACGAACGTCAAGTTCGTCGAAGGTGGCGATGCCGCAAAAGGCATCGCACAGGCCGCCGACACGATCGAAGCAGATGTCGTCGTCCTCGGAGCAACGCGCCCGATCTTCAATCGAGACGCGTGGGAGAGCGTGTCGGCCCGAGTGATGCTCGAGTCGGCTCGTCCGGTACTCGTGGTTCCCGCTCCGCCGCGAGAAGACGCCGACGAGCAGCGACCAGCCCCCGACTGAGGCCGCTCACGGCTCCGCCGCGGGAATGGCGGAGCGTCCCTACCGCTCTGGGACCTCGACGTGAACGGTGTCTCCACAGAACCCGTGCACGGAATCACGCGCCGCGACCTCGACGACCGCGACGCCCTGGGGGATGGCGACGCCATCGAGTGACCTGGTGAACGGCTGCTCATCGACGTGAGGATGCGCAAGAACGCGAGTGCCGAGCACCGCCCCGTTCGCGTCGCGCACTTCCCATGCGTCGGCGTAGCGATCCCATCCGGTGTCGCCGCTCCGCACGGTCGCCGTCACACGGAACCCCGATGCGGACAGCTCCACGGTCGCATCGATCACATGAGCGCACTCCTCGGCCAGAGCCGTGGTGGACGTCTCCTCGGCCAGAGCCGTGGTGGACGTCTCCTCGGCAGCGGATGTGCAAGCGCCGAGCGTCATCGCCACGAG
>JBDLHX010000041.1:0-19116 GCA_039715165.1 Actinomycetota bacterium | reverse complement strand
CGACGACGGGGGCGAGCGCTTCGATGGCCCTGCGGAACGAGTCCACGTCGAACACCTGGCTACCGATGTGGGCGTGGACCCCGACGAGCTCCATACCGTGCGAAGCCTGAGTCCGGGCGACGGCGCGCTCCGCAGCACCCGATGCGAGACCGAAGCCGAACTTCGAGTCGGGGACGCCGGTGCGCAGATACTCGTGCGTATGAGCGTCGATGCCGGGGTTGATCCGCACGAGCACGCTCGGCGGCGTCGCTCCTGCCTCGACGAGGGCTTCGATGCGATCGATCTCGACGAACGAGTCGATGACGATGCGCCCGATTCCTGCATCGAGCGCCATCGTGAGTTCCTCGACGGTCTTGTTGTTGCCGTGGTGGACGAGTCGCTCCGCCGGCACGCCGGCGTTGATGGCCACGAACAACTCGCCGCTGGTAGCAATGTCGAGGTGCATCCCTTCTTCGTATGCGAGCCGCGCCATGGCGGTCGTCAAGAACGCCTTGGTGGCATACGCAACCCCGTCGCCGAAGGCCGCGACGGCTTCCCGGCAGCGAGAACGCAATTGTTCCTCGTCGTAGACGAAGAGCGGCGTGCCGTACTCGTCGGCGAGGTCGAGCACGTCGACGCCCCCGATGGAGAGCCGGCCGTCGACGACCTCAGCCGAATCGGGCAGCAACGACCGTGGTACGGGGTTCACACTCACATCCTCTCTGGCACTTCAATGCCCAGCGTATCCAACAGCAGCCGCATCACCCGCAGCGTCAAGTCGACGAGCGCCAGCCACGATGCCTGCCGGTCGGGATCTTCCTCTCGCAGGATGTGGCACGCCTCGTAGAAGCGACTGAAGTCGGTAGCGACCTCGTAGGCGTACTCGGTGAGCACGTTCGGCGCGCGGACCTCGACGGCCCGGTCGATCACTTCCGGGAGTCGCAGCAGCCGGAGAATGAGTCCGCGCTCCTGATCGACGACGGGGGCGATGATCGGACCAGGCTCGAGACCGGCGTCGGCGGCGCGACGCAGGATCGACTGGATGCGCACGGCTCCGTACTGGAGGTACGGGCCGGTCTTGCCCTCGAACGAGGTGAAGCGGTCGAGGTCGAAGATGTAGTTCGACGTCCGGTGGTTCGACAGGTCGCCGAACTTGAGCGCTCCGAGACCGACCTGGCGGGCGATCCGATCGCGCTCCTCGGTCGGATAGTCCTGGGCGATGGCCGCCTCGTCGAGGCGCTCCCGGGCCGCATCGGTGACGATCTCCATGAGGTCGGCGAGGCGCAGCACACCGCCCTCACGGGTCTTGAACGGTGTCCCATCCGGCCCATTGACCGTTCCGAACGCGATGTGCTCGAGACCGACGGGCTCCGGAGCGATCCCGGATTTGCGGGCGACCCGGAAGACCTGTTCGAAGTGAAGGCCCTGGCGGGCGTCGACGACGTAGAGGACGAGGTCGTAGCTCTCCTCGACCCGCTGGTCGAGAGTCGCCAGATCGGTCGTCGAGTAGAGATAGGAGCCGTCCGAGCGGGTGAGGAGGAGCGGCGGCATCTCCTTCTTGTCGTCCGGCTGCTCGACGTGAACGACGATCGCACCGTCCGATTCGACGGCGAGGTCGTCTTCATTGATGAGCCGGTCGACGAGCGGTGCGAGCCGATCGTGAACGGTGCTCTCGCCGCGCCAGAGGTCGAACTCGACTCCGAGCTGCGCGAAGTCCTTCTTCTGTTCGGTCACCGACACGTTGTGGTAGTGCTGCCAGAGAGCGAGGTACCCGGCCCGGCCGTTCTGCAGGTCGAACGTTGCCTGGCGTGCTCGCTCGCCCAACTCGGGTTCGCTACGGCACCCCTCGACGATGATCGGGTACATCTCGGAGAGATCGTCGAGCGTCACCGGCGACTCGGCCGGGTACGGACCCGTGAAGTCCGCGTCGAAGTACGACAGCTCAGGTTGCCTGCGCTCGAGTTCGATGATGAGCTGCCCGATCGGCATGCCCCAATCCCCCATGTGGATGTCACCGTCGACGTCGTGGCCGGCGACACGGAAGAGGCGCTTGAGGCTCTCACCGATGATCGACGCGCGGAGGTGTCCGACGTGCATCGACTTGGACATGTTCGGCCCGCCGTAGTCGACGATCACCTTGTGCTTCGGGTCGGGGGTGCCGATCCCGCAGCGGTCGCCGTCCTCCATCGACTGGGCGTAGTGGGCGAGGTACTCGTCGGTGACGGTGATGTTGAGGAAGCCCGGCCCGGCGATGTCGAGCGACGCGAACGGCGTCCGGTCTCCCAGGCTGTCGAGGACTTCCTGGGCGAGGTCGCGGGGATTGCGGCCTGCTTTCTTCGCTGCGCCGAGCGCGCCGTTGCACTGGAACTGAGCGAGCTCTGGCCGCTGCGATGGCAGGACGAGACCGGCGGCGCTATCCACGCCGGCGGCCTCGAACGCGTCACCGAACTGTTCTGAGAGGTCTGTGAGTAGAGACATGAGGAGATTCCACCAGGGAGAGTTGCGAGGGTCCAGAGGTTACAATCCTTCGCAGCGCCCCAGTAGCTCAGGGGATAGAGCAACGGCCTCCGGAGCCGTGAGCGCAGGTTCGATTCCTGCCTGGGGCACGCGCGAGCTTCGCTCGCAGACCACCTCTTCCCTCCCTCAAGGCTCCTCGGCTTCCTCCCCCAGCGCACCTGGATCCGCGGTTTCTCGGGCGGGAGCGAACGCCTCCCCACTACGCATGTCCCCCCGGACCGAAGGGACGGGGGGACGCGGGATCGCCCTGCGATCCCGCAGGGGGGACCGTCCCACATGCGGGCGACGCGCACCACAACGGTCCTGAGCCACAGCGTGCCTCCGAGATCTTCACCGCCCCCCTCTGTCGCCTTCGGCGACATCTCCCCCACCGTTCCGGCGAGGGAGAATGCACAAGAGCGCCGTTCACACCCTCGCCCAATCCGTGACCGGCCACACCACCACAACACCACGTCACAGCAGGGAGTACGACCGATCGACGCACCGACACAGTGTCGGGTTCGCGATAGGGGCCATGTGCTCTCTCTCCAAACGGCGGTCCTTGCACTGCAGGGGTTCCAGCTCGGAAGGCTTGTGAGCGAATTCACTTGAACCAGACCTTCCTAGGATTTGGCAGAACCGGGATAGGCGACAGCCGGTGACCCGCCCCCATGACGGGCCGAGAAACCTCATCATGACTTCTGAAGACTCCACCGGGCCCGACGCCGCGGCGAACACCGAAGAGACCACCGACGGCGGCAACCGCCGCGACTGGGTCATCGGCCTCATCGCCATCATCCTCCTCATCGTCGGTCCGATCGTCATCTACACCGGAGTCAGCAGCTCCGTCCAGGCGGCTACCACCGACGATCCCTGGTCGGGTATCGCAACCCGCGACCCCCACACCGACCACTCGAAGCTCATGACCGGCCCGTACGAGACCGGGTCCGACGTCACGAAGGCCTGCCTCGAATGCCACGAGGACGCCGGCGAGGACATGCTCCACTCCGAGCACTGGCTCTGGGAAAACCCGCCCGTCTCGCTCCCCGGCCGCGCCGAGCCCGTCTCCACCGGCAAGAAGAACACCATCAACAACTTCTGCACCGGCATCCAGGGCAACGAGACGAAGTGCACGTCGTGCCACGCCGGGTACGGCTGGGAAGACGAGACGTTCGACTTCGAGGACGAGACGAAGATCGACTGTCTCGTCTGCCACGACCAATCCGGCCAGTACGTGAAGGGCGGCTCCGGCTACGTCGCCGAAGGCGTCGACCTCGTCGCTGCGGCCGGGAGCGTGGGTACTCCGACCAGGGACAACTGCGGCACCTGCCACTTCAACGGCGGCGGCGGCAACGCCGTCAAGCACGGCGACCTCGACAGCACGATGCTCCACCCGAACGAGACCATCGACTATCACATGGGCGCACTCGATTTCCAGTGCGTCGACTGTCACGAGACCGTCGACCACCAGATCCCCGGAACGATGACGTCGGTGAAGCTCGTCGACGACCTCCCCGTCGCCTGCACCGACTGCCACTCGATCGAGCCACACGAAGACGAGCGTCTCAACAGCCACACCGACCGGGTCGCCTGCGAAACCTGCCACATCCCGCAGTACGCGGTCGACGACCCGACGAAGCTGTGGTGGGACTGGTCGACCGCCGGTCAGGACGGCGTCTCCGACGATCCACACGAGTACTTGAAGATCAAGGGCAGCTTCGTCTACGGCGAAAATGTCATCCCGGAGTACTACTGGTTCAACGGGACCGCCGACCGCTACCTGCTCGGCGACCCGATCGACCCGGACGGTGTCACCCATCTCAACTACCCGAACGGAAGCATCGACGACCCGAACGCTGTGATCTACCCGTTCAAAGTCCATCGCGCTAACCAGCCGTACGACGCGGTCAACAACTACTTCATCCAGCCGCATCTCGCAGGCGAGGACGGCTACTGGACCACCTTCGACTGGCCGTCGGCGCTCGCCATCGGCGCTGAGGACACGAACATGGAATACAGCGGCGAGTACGGCTTTGCCCGCAGCGACATGTACTGGGCCGTCAACCACCAGGTCGCCCCGGCCTCCGACGCACTCCAGTGCACGGCATGCCACTCAGACGACGGCCGCCTCGACTGGGAGGCCCTCGGCTACATCGGAGACCCCATGGACACAGCCGGTCGCCGTACCTCGGGGAGTGACGGATGAAGCGCCGCACTGTCCTCCTGCTCGGCGTTCTCGCCCTCTTTGTCTCCACCCTCGGCTTCGCCGGCATCGGTGCCGCGTCGACCGGGCACGAAGGCGACGGTCAGGTCGTCCCGCCGGGTGGCGGCGTCGTCCCGCCCCAGGAGACCCAGGATCTCGTCAACCCGCCCGCACCTCACGACGCGGCCGGCAGCGTCATGCACCCGAACTACGCGCTGCTCGATCACGATGCTCAGAACGTGCTGACGACCGGCAAGCCGATCTCAACACTCAACACGTGTGGCCAGTGCCACGACGTCGACTTCATCGTTGAACACAACTACCACGCCTCCCTCGGCCTGGACGACCTCGGCACCGCAGGCTCCACCGAGTCCGGCAGGGCATGGGACACGTCCAACGGTCCCTTCGGCCGATGGAACCCAATCACCTACCGTTACCTCACGCCTCCCGGCGATCATCTCGTCGACCTGACGACGCCCGAGTGGATCATGACGCTCGGCACCCGCCATCCGGGCAGTGGCCCTGCGACGACGGCCCGGGATGGCTCCGATCTCGAGACCCGTTCGTCGGACCAGGCAGACCCGGAGGCGAGCGTCCTCGATCCGGTGACCGGCGAAACGATCGCCTGGGACTGGGAGACGTCGGGCGTCGAGGAACTCAACTGCTTCCTCTGTCATCTCCCGAACCCGGCAGGCGACGCCCGGACCGCTGAGATCGGGTCGGGGAACTTCGCATGGGCCGGCACCGCGACGCTCGCACACACGAGTCTCGTTACACAGTCCACCGACGGCTGGGAGTGGAACCCGGGGGCCTTCAATTCGCTCGGTCAGGTGGCCGGTGATCGTCTCCCGATCCGGAAGCCGACGAGCGAGGCATGCAGCCAGTGCCACGGCACGGTGCACACAGGCGAAGAACCTCTCACCGCAGCAGATCTCGACGAAGGCTGGTCGACGCTCACGACCGGTCAGATCTACTCCGACCAACGGCTCTCGGACTCGGGCCTCAACTTCCGCGACAAAGAGGACCTCAGCCGAGCGTGGGACATCCATGCCGAACGCGGCCTCGACTGCGTGAGCTGCCACTCATCGATCAACAACGGCGCCCAGGTCCAAGAAGACAACGCCACGAAGCCGGACCATCTCGTCTACGACCCCCGCCGCTCCGACCTCGGGGACTACCTCAACAAGCCGCTCCACGAGTTCGCAAAGGGCGACACCGCGCAAGGGACCGTCGCCCCGCAGTACGACAACACGATGCGCACGTGCACCGGATGCCACGACCCGGCCGAGTCCCACCAGTGGCTCCCCTACCAGGATCGCCACATGCAGGTGCTCGCCTGCGAGACGTGCCACATCCCGTCATCGATGGCGCCCGCAGCCGAGCAGTATGACTGGACCGTTATCCACGAAGATGGAACGCCGGTCGTCACGATGCGGGGTGTCAACGGACCGCTCGACCAATCCTCCACTGTCATCAGCGGCTTCGAGCCGGCGATCCTCCTCCGTGAGGAGGCCGACGGCACGAAGCGCCTCTCCCCCTACAACCTCGTCGGCTCCTGGTACTGGACGCACGGCACGGATGCCGACGAGCGGCCCGTCCGCACGATCGACCTCGAAGCCGCGTACCTCGACGGCGGCACCTACGCACCTGAGATCGTGACCGTGTTCGACACCGACGGGGACGGCCACCTCAGCGATGCCGAACTCGCCATCGACAGCAACGAGAAGGAAGCTGCCGTCGCCGCTCGTCTCGCGTCTCTCGGCCTCTCGGATCCCCGCATCGTCGGTGAGGTCCAGCCGTACAGCGTCACTCACGGCGTCGTCGGCGGCGAGTGGGCGGTCAAGGACTGCCAGGAGTGTCACTCAAAGGACTCCAGGCTCGCCCAGGCAATCCAACTCGGCAACCACACGCCCGGCGGCGTGGTCCCGACGTTCATCGGCGACGGGAACACCGAGTCGACCGGATTCATGGACGTCCAGGACGACGGCTCGATCAGCTACCACCCGGAGACGACATCCGGCGAGATCAGCATCCTCGGGTCTACGGCCGGCGGTTGGGTCGACTGGGTCGGCCTCGCCGCGTTCCTCGGCGTCCTCGCCGGCATCATGCTCCACGCCGCCCTGCGCTTCTGGGGCCGACGCAAGTACGGGCCGCCACATCACGCCGAGACGAGAGAGGCCTACCTCTACAGCCGCTACGAGCGCTTCTGGCACTGGATGCAGGCCGCCGTCATCATCGCCCTGGTCTTCACCGGCACCGTGATCCATTGGCCGGGTACGGCAACAGCGTTCACATGGATGATCTTTGCCCACAACATCCTCGCTCTCCTGCTCGTCATCAACGCGGTCGTTGCACTCGTCGATGCTCTGGCCACCGGGTTCATCAAGGAGTTCATCCCGAGTCCGCAGGGCTTCTTCTCCAAGGCCATCCAGCAGACGACCTTCTACGTGAAGGGCATCTTCATGGGTGAGCCGCACCCATTCGAGAAGGTCGAGGGCGAGAAGCTCAACCCGCTGCAACAGGCGACGTACTTCGGGATCCTCAACGTGCTGCTGCCGGCGCAGATCATCACCGGCATCTTGATCTGGGGAGCGCAGCGCTGGCCGGATCTCACGTCGAACCTCGGCGGTCTCGGATTCCTGCTGCCCGTCCACACCCTCATCGCCTGGTTCTTCGCAGCGTTCGTGATCATGCATGTCTACTTGACGACGACCGGGCCGACCCCGCTCGCCAGCATCAAGGGCATGATCACCGGTTGGGAGGAAGTCGAAGTCATGGATGAGGAGGTGGTGTCCTGATGACGATCAAGCCGATCGGCCCGTCGGTCCGCAAGGGCAAGACACCGAACCCGCGGCCGTTCCCGAACTCGTACGCCGTCGGCGTGGCGCTCGGCGTGGTTCTGTTCCTCGCCGTGTTCATCACCGGGGGCGGCCTCGGCGCCTCCGGTGCGCTCCAGAACGTCTGGGCCTGGTTCGAGCGCCTGATCGCTCCGCACCACGTCGACACGAACATCTACCTCGTCAAGTACGCCGGCGGCGAGGCCCAGCCGCTCACGGCCACGATCGTCGCCCTCGGAATCGGCGTCGTCATCGGAGGCTTCCTCTCCGGCCTGTTCGGGCGCCGCGTCTACACCGAGATCGTGAAGGGCCCGGCCATCTCGCCCCGCACCCGCCTCCTGTTCGCCACCCTCGGCGGCATCCTCGTCGGCTTCGGCGCCCGGTTCGCCCGGGGCTGCACGTCGAGCCAGGGTCTCTCCGGCTCGGCGTTGCTGTCGGTCGGGAGCTGGGCGTTCATGATGGCGTTCTTCGCCGGTGCCTTCGCCGTCTCACCATTCATCAAGAAGCTCTGGAACGACTGATGCCTGCTCCCTTCGACCTCACTTCCACGTTCAGCCAGGCCGGCATCTACGCCGTCTACGTGCTCGTCGGCGCCGGCTTCGGAGCGGCGCTCGAGCAGTCCGGCTTCGGCCGCAGCACGAAGCTCGCCGCGCAGTTCTACTTCAAGGACTTCGCGATGTTCAAGGTGATGTTCACCGCCGTCATCACGGCGATGGTGCTCGTCTTCGGTGCATCGGCGCTCGGCCTCCTCGACTACCGGGCGGTCTACGTCAACGAGACGTACCTCTGGCCGATCATCATCGGCGGCTTCACCCTCGGCATCGGTTTCCTCGTCGGCGGCCTCTGCCCCGGCACATCGCTCGTCGGTGCATCGACGCTGAAGATCGACGCCATGTTCTTCGTCGGCGGCGCCACCATCGGCATCTTCGTCTTCGGTGAGACGGTCCCCTACTTCATGGACTTCTGGACGCAGTCGTATCTCGGCCGACTCACGGTCCCCGACTGGTTGGGCCTCCCAACCGGTGTCGTCGTCCTCCTCATCGTGCTCATGGCCCTCTTCATGTTCTGGGGCGCCGAACGCATCGATCACAAAGTCAACGGTGAGGACCCGAAGGACGCCCCCAGGGCCCGCTATGCGGCCGCAGGTGGCCTCGTCCTGCTCGCCCTCGTCGTCCTCGCGATCGGCCAGCCCGGCACCGACGAATACTGGGACGCAATCGCCGGCGAGGAGCAGGCGAGGCTCGATAATCGTGAAGTGCAGATCCACTCGGGCGAGCTGCTCGAGTTGATGGACAACGGCCGCATCAACCTCATCATGCTCGACGTGCGGCCCGAGCGCGACTACAACCAATTCCACATCCGATCGGCCCGCCACGTGCCGCCGACCCGCGCAGACGTCGAGGCGATCGTGCCCGATCTCGAGCACGTGCATCCGCAGACGGTCATCGTCGCGATGAGCAACGACGAGGACCTCGCCACGATGGCGTACAAGACGCTCCTGGCGAACAACGTGATCAACACGTACATCCTCGAGGACGGCGTGAACGGTTGGATCGAGATCTTCGGCGAGGATGCCGAGCCGAGGCCGACCAAGTATCCGGAACAGCCGAGCTTCGTGTTCGAGGCTGCCCTCGGCGACCGGTGCGTCGCCTCGGATCCCGACTCGCACGAGTTCCACCTCGAATTCGAGTCGAAGGTCGAACTCAAGGTCGCCGCGGGCCCGGCCGGCGGAGGATGCGGCTAGACCAGTAGTGAGTAGAGAGACAAGAGTAGAGAGACCGTTTCTACGCGCCGCTCTCCACGCTTCTCTTCTCCTGTCTCTCTACTTTCTACTCTCTACTTGTTCAGTGCTTCGTTGACGAGGCGGGCAACCAGGCCGCCGTCGACTTCCTCGCCCGACTTCATGACCGCTCCGATCACCCGACCCGTCATCTTCGGGTCGTTGGCGCCGAGATCCTTGATCGTGCGCTCTACGAGGGCTCGCGTCGCCGCCTCGTCGAGCTTCTGCGGCAGGTATCTCGACAGGTAGTCGATCTCGAAACCGAGCTTCTCAGCCTGCTCGCTTCCCCGCTCCCCCATGTCCTCGTACTCGCCCTTCGCCTTCCCCATGCGTTTCACGTAGGTGGCGATCGTCGCCTCGTAGAGAGCGTCATCGACCTCCCCTTTGAAGCCGGGGGCCGACTTGGCGACCGCTACCTCGGACCGAATCTGTCGGATCACGTTCAAGGTGGCGCGATCGCCCGCCTTCATGGCCGTCTTCTGGTCGGCGACCAGCTGCTCCTGAATCGTCACTCCTATCAGCTCCTTCGTTCCGCTCAAGGCTACCGGTCGTCGACGTAGGATCGGGCAAGAGCCCATACAATGGCGACATGACAAACCGTGGAGCGGCACCGCCGTATTACCAGGTCAAGGAGGATCTCCTCGAGCTCATCTCTGAGCTGCCCGCAGGGGCACCGATCCCGACCGAACGTGAGATCTCCGAGCGACACGGCGTCTCGCGCACAACGGTACGCAAGGCGCTGAGCGACCTCCTCACCGAGGGGCGGATCTCCCGCGAGCAGGGCCGCGGAACGTTCATCGCCGAGCCGAAGCTCATCCAGGAGCTCACGCTCACCGGTTTCACCGACAACATGGTCCGCCTGGGCCTGATCCCGAGCTCACGTCTCCTCTCGGTGACGACGAAGACCGACGACCCGCAGACCAACGATGCCCTCGACCTCCCTGCAGGGGCGCCCATCCTTGCGATCACGCGGCTGCGACTCGCCGATGGCAGTCCGATGGCGATTGAGACCGTCCACCTCGATGCCGAGCGATTCGGTGACGTCGACGAGCTCATGACCGAGAACGCTTCGCTCTACTCGATCATGGAACGCCGCTTCAACGTGATCCTCAGCTACGCCGAGGAGACGATCGAGACCGCTGCGGCATCGCCTGAGGACGCTGAGCTGCTCGGTACCGAGGTCGGCGGACCGATCCTCCTCCTGACGCGCCAGAGCTTCGACACGAACGATGACGTTATCGAGCTCGTAACGTCTCGGTACCGGGGAGACCGGTTCAGGTTCGCAACGCGACTCGCCCGCGAAGAGCTCTGAGCCGGGAATCAAATAGGGTCTTTCGACCGGTTGCGTTCTTCCAGGTCATGGCAATAAACTCTCGCAAGTTCTGGGCCACTACCGGTTGACAACAAGGTAACTTTGTGAAAGCATTCACAATCACGAGGCCGCATCCGAACACGCTTCGAGGAGAACCCACTGTGCTTACCGTCACCGACTGGCGCGAGCTGGCCGCCTGTCGAGACTCCGATCCCGACCTGTTCTTTCCTGTTGGAACAACGGGTCCCGCCACCGACATGATTCGCCAGTCCGTGGCGATCTGTTCCGCCTGTGCAATCCAGGACGAGTGCCTCCAGTACGCACTCGAAACGAACCAGGAAGCCGGTGTCTGGGGTGGCTACCCCGAAGATGACCGGCGCCGGCTCAGGAAGCGCTGGTTGGCGGAGCGCCGCAGACAGCGCCAAGCAGCAAGCTAGAACTTCCCCCTTCGGACCCGGTACTCCCGGGTCCGAGTCATTTCCCGGGCCCTTCCCCATCGTTTGTGCCTACGACCACATCCTGTGTGGTTCTAGGCACAAACGACGTTGAGAGGGGCCACAGCCCCCGCTCAGGACTCGACCGAGAACCCCACGTCTCGTCGGCGGGCCGACTCGATCTCGATGAACGCCACCTTCTCGAGCACGATCCCGTGCTGGTGACCGCGGGTGTCGCGGATCCACAGGACCTGCGTTTCGGCAGCCAAGGCATCTTCGAACTCGGAGGTGATGTCGTGCCCGGGCTCGACCTCGATCTCGAGCTCGCGAGTCGAGGCCATGCCGAACCGCACCTTGACGGTCTCGGTGATCGTGTCGCTCATGTCGTTCCTTCCCTATCCCTGGCGATGCGTCGATCGTACTGCCGCAGAATCGTCAGGTGTTGACGACGAGCTCCGGATGCGTGCGTGTACGGGGCTTGCGCTCCTCCACCGCCGCTGCGAGGCGATCGAATGCGACCACAGCCTCTCCGTCGGGGTCGACGGCGACGGCGGGCAGACCCCGGTCGGCTCCGTCCCGGATGGTCGGCACGAGCGGGATCTGAGCAAGGAGATCCGTGCCGAGCTGCTCGGCGAGGACCGCGCCGCCACCCTCTCCGAAGATCGTGTAGCGCTTTCCATCATCGCCGGTGAACCACGACATGTTCTCTACGACGCCGAGGAGGTCTTGATTGACCTTCTCCGCCATGAGGCCTGCCTTGACGGCGACACGCCCAGCGGTCGGCTGCGGCGTCGTGACGACGATCGTCTCGGACCTCGGCAGGAACTGACTGAGCGAGATCGCCACGTCGCCCGTCCCCGGGGGCATGTCGATGAGGAGGAAGTCGGGCTCATCCCAGAGCACGTCGACAAGGAACTGCTCGAGCGCCTTGTGGAGCATCGGGCCGCGCCAGATCACGGCCTGGTCGGGGGCCACGAAGAAGTCCATGGACATCACGCCGACGCCGTAGACCTCGGGCGGGATCATCGTCTCGTCGAGAACGACCGGCTGGCGATCGACACCGAGCATCTTCGGGATTGAGAAGCCCCACACGTCGGCGTCGATGAGGCCGACGCGGTTGCCGCGAGCGGCGAGCGCAACGGCGAGGTTCGCGGCGACCGACGACTTGCCGACGCCGCCCTTCCCGGACGAGATGCCGATGACTCGCGTCTTCGACCCGGCCTTGCCAATCGTGACGTCGCGGATGTTCGAGCCGCGGACGGTCTCGACAACGCTGGCCCTCTCCGCGTCGCTCATCGAGAGGAACTCGACGCCGACCCCGGTCACGCCTTCGACCGTCATCGCGGCCGCCGTCACGTCACTGGTGATGGTGTCCTTCAGAGGACAGCCGGGAACGGTCAGGGCAACGACGACATGGACGCTTCCATCGGGGCCGACGGTTACGTCGCGAAGCATCCCCAAGTCTTCCAATCCCCGATGCAGCTCGGGGTCCTGGACCGCTCCGATCGCTGCTCGGAGGGCTTGAACATCCACCACGGACAACTCCTATCGAGATAGTGAATAGAAACTATAGTGAAGCGCGAATTTCAGATTCTCAACGGGGCGGCATGGACTCCGAGGCATTCGATCAACAAGTTGCAGATCTCGCCGCGACGCTCGGCGATGCGACGCGGCGCGGAATCTACGTGACCGTTCGCGAGTCCATCGAACCGGTTACGGCGTCTCAGATCTCAGACCTCTTCGACATCCACTCGAACGTCGCTCGACACCACCTCGACCGCCTCGTCGCCGACGGGTACCTCCAGGTGACTCGCCGGCGCCCCTCCGGCAGGACGGGGCCGGGTGCGGGCCGTCCGGCGAAACACTACGAACCCACCCGCAAGAACGTCTCCGTGCAATTCCCCGCCCGCCGCTACGACCTGCTCGCCGAGCTGCTCCTCAGAGTCATCGAGCGCATCGCACCCGAGGACGCGTCGAAAATCGCTCAAGAGATCGGCCGCGAATTCGGACGGGAACTCGCTTCCGAGATCGGCCTGCCCGATGAAGACGGCTACGAGGCGGCGGCAGTCGCTGTTGCGAGAGCCCTCATGGGCGTTGGGTTCGAGGTCGAGGCACACCCTGGGAAGCACGAGCTCGTCACCCGCTTCTGCCCGTTCGGGGAGCCCGCGGTGAACCACCCCGACATCGTCTGTCAGCTCGACCAGGGCCTCGTCACAGGCCTCCTCGACGGGACCAAGCAGATCCCGGTCGCGATCATCACTCCGCATGTGACGGACGACGGGGACTGCGTCACTCACATTTAGGTCGCCGTCGGGTTCTCTGTGATTCGGTGTGGCCTGGTAGCAAGTAGCAAGACCGAAGCGCTCGTGGTTTCTTGTGTCTTGCTGCTGCGAGCGAAGCGAGCGGCTGCTTGACTCCGCTCATGGAAACCACCGACAACCTCGAAGCAGTCGCTCGGCGCATTCACGCCGATCTCCCCGTCATCGACGGACACAACGACCTGCCGTGGGAACTCCGTAAACGCGCAGCATCCGACCTCAACGCGGCCGATCCGTGCGGCCCGCTCGACGGGTACCACACGGACGTCCCCCGCCTCGCCACAGGCGGCGTCGGGGCCCAGTTCTGGTCCGTCTTCGTCCCGGCATGGGACGACAACCCGTTCCGCACGACCGTCGAGCAGATCGACCTCGTGCGTCGGATGACGGACCGCTGCGATCGTCTCGCGCATGCCGACACGGCCGCCGACGTCGCCGACGCTCGTGCCGCCGGCAGGACCGCATCGCTGATGGGGGCCGAGGGCGGGCATTCGATCGAGAACTCACTCGCCGCTCTCCGC
Source organism: Actinomycetota bacterium (assembly GCA_039715165.1). Lineage (GTDB taxonomy): Bacteria > Actinomycetota > Acidimicrobiia > Spongiisociales > UBA5794 > JAHEEL01. Next base: position 5,239 of record JBDLHX010000041.1, on the reverse strand, counting down.
ACGCTCCGGCGTCTCGGTGTGCGCTACATGACGCTCACCCACGCCGACAACAACGATTGGGCCGATTCGGCAACGGACGATCCCCGACACGGCGGCCTCACCGACTTCGGCGAGGAGGTCGTGCGCGAGATGAACCGGATCGGGATGATCGTCGACATCTCGCACGTCTCGGCCGACACGATGCGCCACGCCCTCTCCGTCACCACCCGACCGTTGATGGCGTCGCACTCCGGAGCGTTTGCTCTCGCTCCGCACGTCCGCAACGTCCCGGACGACGCTCTCGAAATGGTCCGGGAGAACGGAGGCGTCGTGATGGTGGTCTTCTATACCGCCTTCGTCGGCCGAGAGGCGGCAGAGAAAGCCTCCGGACGCTTCGCCCTTGCTCGCGAGCTCATGAAGGAGCTCGGAGACGAAGACGCCGTCGATGCCGAACTGGCGCGACGGCTCAAAGCGGATCCGTTCCCTGACGTCACCGTCTCCGACGTTGTCGACCACATCGAGTACATCGCGAACGTCGCCGGCGTCGATCATGTCGGCCTCGGTTCGGATTTCGACGGCGTCGACATACTGCCGGTCGGCCTCGAGGATGTCTCGACCTACCCCGCAATCACGGTCGAGCTCCTCAGCAGAGGTTGGACGGAGCCGAACATCCGCAAAGTCCTGGGAGAGAACGCTCTACGGGTCTTGGCCGCGAATGACGGACCAGTGGGACGTAGAAGGTAGAAAGAAGAGACCCGGGCGCGAGGCCCGGATCTTCCTACTTTCTACTTGTGTCTTCCTACTGATTCGCCATCTGGCGAATCACCATGTGCAGGATCCCGCCGTGGCGCAGGTAATCGACTTCGATCGGCGTGTCGCACCGGGCCATCGCAGCAAACTCGACCTTCGTCCCGTCGGCCTTGGTCGCCGTCACGTTCACTGACTGACGCGGCGTCAGCGTGTCGTCGGCATCAACCGCGAACGACTCGGTCCCGTCGAGACCGAGCGTGTCGGCGTTCTCGCCGTCGGCGAACGTCAGCGGCAGCACGCCCATCATGACGAGGTTCGATCGGTGAATCCGCTCGAAGCTCTCCGCGATCACGGCCTTGACGCCGAGCAGGAACGTGCCCTTCGCCGCCCAGTCGCGCGACGAACCCATGCCGTAGTCCTTGCCGGCGAGCACAACGAGCGGCACACCCTCGGCCTGGTAGTGCATCGAGGCGTCGTACACCGACTTGACCTCCCCGTCGAGGAAGTCATGCGTCCAGCCGCCTTCAGTGCCCGGAGCGATCTGATTCCGCACTCGCACGTTTGCGAACGTGCCGCGGGTCATGATCCGGTCGTTGCCGCGACGCGAGCCGTAGCTGTTGAACATCGCCTGCTCGACACCGCTGCCGATCAGGAACCGGCCCGCAGGAGTGTCCGGCGCAATCGCCCCGGCCGGCGAGATGTGATCGGTCGTCACCGAGTCGCCGAGCTTCAGGAGCACCCTGGCATCGTCGATCGGTGTGATCGGCGTCGGGTTCGGGGCGAGATCCACGAAGAACGGCGGCTCCTGCACATAGGTGGAGTCGGCGTTCCATGAGTAGATCGAGCCGCTCCCCGACTCGACGGCCTGCCACTCGTCGGAGCCGTCGAACACGGCCCCGTACTCGGTCCTGAATTGGTCCTGATTGACCGACGACGCGACGACGGCCGAGACCTCGTCCTGCGTCGGCCAGATGTCGGCGAGGTAGACATCGTTGCCGTCGGTGTCGACGCCCAGGGGCTCGGTCGCGAGGTCGATGTCGACGGTCCCAGCGACCGCATATGCGACGACGAGTGGAGGCGAGGCCAGGTAGTTCGCACGAACGTGGGGGCTGATCCGTCCCTCGAAGTTGCGGTTGCCGGAGAGCACCGACGTCACGACGAGGTTCGCCTCCTCGACGCCTGCGGCGATCGGCTCCGGCAGCGGGCCGGAGTTGCCGATGCAGGTGGTGCACCCGTAGCCGACGGTCCAGAACCCGACGTCCTCGAGATCCGAGAGCAGACCGGACTCGGTGAGGTAGTCGGTGACGACCTTCGACCCGGGTGCGAGTGACGTCTTCACCCAGGGCTTGCGCTTGAGCCCTCGCTCGTTCGCCTTCTTGGCAACGAGGCCGGCGCCGATCATGACGTCCGGGTTCGACGTATTCGTGCACGACGTGATTGCTGCGATGACGACGTCACCGTCGCCGAGTTCGAACGTCTCACCATCGTCGGTGGCCGTCACCGTCGTTCCGGCAACCGAACCCTCGGGCCGGAGCCCGCCCTCGAGGTCGCTCTGCCACTGAGGCTTCATCGCGTCGAGATTGATACGGTCCTGCGGCCGCTTCGGACCGGCGAGCGCAGGCACGATCGTACCGAGGTCGAGCTCGAGGTTGGAGCTGTATGCGATGGCGCGGCTCTCGTCGCGCCACATGCCCTGCTCCTTGTAGTACTGCTCGACGGTGGCGATGAGCGCCTCGTCACGACCGGAGAGGCGCATGTAGTCGAGGGTCTGCTCGTCGACGGGGAAGAAGCCGACCGTCGCCCCGTACTCGGGCGCCATGTTGGCGATCGTGGCACGGTTCGCAACGGGCATGTCGTCGAGCGCCGGGCCGTAGTACTCGACGAACTTGCCGACGACGCCGTGTTCGCGCAGGATCTCGGTGATGCGCAGCACGAGGTCGGTCGCCGTCGCCCCGTCCGGAAGCTTCCCGGTGAGGCGGAATCCGACAACCTCGGGGAGCAGCATGTAGATCGGCTGGCCGACCATGACGGCCTCTGCCTCGATGCCGCCGACGCCCCAGCCGACGACGCCGAGACCGTTGATCATCGTCGTGTGCGAATCGGTGCCGACGAGCGAGTCCGGATAGAGGGCGCCGTCGCCGTCCCACACGACCTTCGCGAGATACTCGAGGTTGACCTGGTGAACGATGCCGGTCGCGGGGGGCACGACGCGGAAGTCGTTGAACGCTGCCTGGCCCCACTTGAGGAACTCGTAACGCTCCATGTTGCGCTCGAACTCCTTGTCGGAGTTGATCTGCAGGGCGTTCGGCGAGTTGAAGGCATCGACCTGCACAGAGTGGTCGACAACGAGGTCGGCCGGAACCTGCGGGTTCACCTTCGCGGCGGACGCTTCGTCGCCGGTCATGCGAACAACGGCGGACCGCATCGCGGCAAGGTCGACGACCGCGGGCACGCCGGTGAAGTCTTGGAGGACGACCCGCGCAGGCTTGTAGGCGATCTCGGTCTCCCCCACACTCGTTGCATCGTATCCGGCGACGGCGTTCACGTCCGCGTCCGTGACAACACGACCGTCGTGGTTGCGCAGTGCCGACTCGAGCAGCACCTTGATCGAGTACGGCAGCGCGTCGATCCCGTCGAGCGCATCGAGGCGGTAGATGACGCGCTCGCCGAGCGGTGTGGCGATCGTGTGGCGTGCCCCGAACGGGTCGTGGGTATCGGTCATGGTGCGGCCTCGCAGACGTCTGGCGGTCGGAAATGGGTTGGAACGAGGCCATGATATCGGTGACGGGAGATGACCATCCCCCGGGGTCCTCGGGCGGGGCTCGGCAGGGGTCGGTACCTGTGGTGCAGAGGTATCTTCCGCCCATGTTCACCGCCACCACCTCCCATCGTCTCCGCCTCGCCCTGATGGCCCTCGTAGCGGTCCTCGCGCTCGTGGCAGCGGCATGCTCGGACTCGAGTTCGGCCGCCGAGGATCTGCCGGATCTCAGCGACGTGCCGGGGGCCGATGAAGGCGCAGCCGACGGTGAGATCGCTCCCGACTTCACCGTTAATACCCTCGACGGAACCGGGTTCACCCTCTCGGAGCATCTCGAGAACGATGGGCGTCCCATCTTCCTGAACATGTGGGCGTCGTGGTGCCCCCCATGTCGCGCCGAGATGCCCGACATCGACTCCGCCGCTCAGGCGCACCAGGACGTGAAGTTCATCGGCGTTGCATCGAGCGATGACCCGGCATCGGCCGCCCACTTCGCAACATCCATCGACATCGGATACTCGATCGGGTTCGACGAACACGGTGTCGTCGCCCGCGAGTACGACGTCGTCGGCCTGCCCGCCTCCTACATCATCTCGTCTGACGGGGTCATCCTCGAGCGCATCTTCGGAGCGGTAACCGAAGCCGACATCGACGCGAAGCTCGAAGCCTGGTTCAGCTGACGTAGTCGGTACTCGGCGAAGAGCCTGCTACCCCTGCACGGACACCGGATACCGGATACCGAGTACTCCTTGCCGAAGCGAGCTCAGCGACCTCGCCAACGGGGCTCACGTTTGTCTAGAAACGCCTTCACGCCCTCAGCCGCATCCTCGGTCGTTGACACCGCAGTGAGACCGATGTGGAGATGGTCGAGCGCCGTGTCGAGATCCATGTCCTCAACCGCGTAGAACGCGGCCTTGCCAAGCGCCAGCGCCGCCGGACTCGACGACGCAAGTGCCTCGACGGTCTCGCGAACCGCCGCATCCAGATCTGCCGCCGGCACGACCCGATTGACGATGCCCAGGTCCGCTGCCTCGGCGGCATCGAATCGCCGCCCAGCGAGCATCATCTCGAGGAGAGGTCGACGTGGCACGAGCGGGCGAAGAACAACGGTGATCATCATCGGCCACAGCCCGACGTTGATCTCGGGTGTCCCGAACGTCGCATGATCGGCGGCGATCGCCAGATCGCACCCAGCGACGACGCCGAGTCCTCCACCGAGCGCATGCCCGTTCACCCGGGCGACGACCGGCTTCGGAATGCGGCGCATCGCACGGATGAGGTCCGCAAGGGCTCCTCGATCGCCGTGCCCGGCCAGCGGAGCATCGACGAATCCGCCTGAGAGATCGCCTCCTGCAGAGAAGACGCGGTCGCCCGCACCGGTGATGACGACAACCCTGACGTCATCGTCCGAACCCGCTCGCTCGACGAGCGTGGCGAGCTCGGCCATCGCCTCGTTCGTGAGGGCGTTGCGGCGGTCGGGATCATCGATCGTGATCGTGGCCGTGTGCCCGGCGCTCTCGTATCGGATCATGGAGCGCAAGGTACCAGGCGATACCCGTGACCCCGTCCCCCGCGCAGCGGGGGACGCGGAGGAGCCGCCATACAACGACGCAGGGGGGCACCGGACCTCACTGTCAATGCAAGCTCCCAGAGCCCCCTCCGACCCTCACTCCTCTCGGGCCACCTCCCCCCCCACTTCGCCTCAATCCACGGACTCTCAGGCGGGAACGCACACCTCCCCACAACGCATGT
>JBDLHX010000040.1:0-19381 GCA_039715165.1 Actinomycetota bacterium | reverse complement strand
GCTCCGGGGGGGAGACTCGAACTCCCAACAAACGGATTAACAGTCCGCTGCTCTGCCGAATTGAGCTACCCCGGAAGGAACTCACCGATACGGTGAGCGGAGCCGAGGATACTAGGCGGCATTGACAACTCCCGCCCGGCTGGCGTCGCCGGCGGATGTGGGAGAATCCGCTCATGAAGTTCAGAACAGGTCTCGTTCTTGGTCTCGGTGTCGGCTACGTCCTCGGGACGAAGGCTGGCCGCGAGCGTTATGAGCAGATGAAATCTGCTTTCGACTCCGTGCGCGGCAATGAGAAACTCCAGAAGGCCGCATCGGTCGCAGACCGCTCCACGGCGAAGGTCCGCCGGGCTGCAGGTGAGGGCCTTGTCGTGGCGAGCGAGAAGATCAAAGAGCGGGCTGAGAACAACGGGGCCGCGCCGGTCGAAGCCTGATCACAGCCAGGTTCCTGGACCTCAGAGGCCCTGATTGGATCTGCTTGACCCCCTCCGTCAGCTCCTTCGTCGCTGACACCTCCCCCTGAGGGGGAGGAAGAAGACGATCGGCTGCTCTCCCTGGGAGGAGGAAGATGAGGGCCTCTGGGGGAGATTGACTAGGCGCCTTCGAGGTAGCCCTCTAGCTTTCTCGCACGGGCCGGTTGGCGGAGCTTTGCAAGGGCCTTCGTCTCGATCTGACGTATCCGCTCCCGCGTCACGTTGAAGTACGCCCCCACTTCCTCCAGTGTGCGAACCTTTCCGTCGGCGATTCCGAATCGCATCACGAGTACCTCGCGCTCGCGCTCGCTCAGTGCCTCGAGGGCGAGGCCCAGGTAGCTCTGGAGGAGGTGGAACGCCGCCGCCTCGACCGGGATCTCGGCCTCGGTGTCCTCGACGAAGTCGCCGAGCGTCGAGTCTTCCTCCTCGCCGAGCGGCGTCTCGAGCGACACCGGGTCCTGGGCGATCCGGCGCAACTCGGTCACCTTGTCCGGATCGAGCTCCAACTCCTCGGCGATCTCCTTGATCGTCGGATCCCGTCCAAGCTCCTGCACGAGCACCCGCTGCGCCCTCGCGAGCTTGTTGATCGTCTCCACCATGTGGACGGGGACGCGGATCGTGCGCGCCTGGTCTGCCAGCGCCCGCGTCACCGCCTGGCGGATCCACCACGTCGCATACGTCGAGAACTTGAAGCCCTTGCGGTAGTCGAACTTCTCGACCGCCCGGATGAGCCCGAGGTTGCCCTCCTGGATGAGATCGAGGAGGCCGAGCCCTCGCCCGATGTACTTCTTCGCGATCGACACGACGAGACGCAGATTCGCTTCGACGAGCCGTTTGCGAGCCTTGTCCGCCTGCCTGACCGCCCGTTCGAGGATGACCCGCTCGGCGACGGGGAACGCTTCACCGGATTCGAGCTGCTCTTCTGCTCGCGTTCCGGCCTCGGCGGTCATGGCCAGCTCGACCTCCTGCTGGGGCGTGAGCAGCGGAAAGCGCCCGATCTCCTGGAGATACATGCGGACCGGGTCGGAGACGTGGACGAGCTCGTCGTTCGACAGGCTCGTCGCTGCGAGTGTGTCCGTGGCGTCCTCGCGGACGGGAATTCTCTCCTCACGGAGGGCGAGGAACACCTCGTCGAACGACTCCTCGGGCGCGCCAACCTCTTCGAGCTCTTGCTGCACCTCGGACATGACGAGGAAGCCCCGCTGCCGACCTCTCGCGGCGAGTTCATCGAATACGATCCGGACGATGTCGTTCATTGCCTGCTCCGCAGCTCCCTACGCTCGTTCTGCAACGCTATCAGCCGTTCGAGGCGATCTGAATACCCCTGGGGGTCGGCAGCCGCGTCGACGTTGACTAGTTCGGCCTCTACCTCATCAATTCGGCGCTCTACCGCCTCCTGCTTGAGGCGATTCATCACATCGGTGGCGGACGCGAGCGGGCGCTGCTGGAGCGCCAGGGAACGGAGCAGCCTTGCCTCCGCTCGCTCGTCGGATCCGATCACCGCCCCGAGATCCGGCGGGGCTCCGGGTTCGAGTGGCTCGACGACCGAGGCCACAATCTCGTAGGCGGAGCGATGGAGCGGGACCGAGAACAGTTCCGGAGAGAGCTCGAGAGATCGGATCTGCCGCTCGTTGGCGAGGAGAAGGCGCAACGCCTCCCGCTCCGTGCGTTGAGGACCCGTCAGTCGCTCCTCGTCGATCAGCGCCTCGTCCTGGGTCGGAGGCGCGGAGGTCCGCCGGAGAGCCGACTCGACCGTCGCAACGTCCACGCCGGTCCGTCGAGAGACGAGCACTGCGTACTCGTGGCGCACCACGGCATCCGGATGCAGCGAGATGAGCTTCGCTGCGGCGCGAACAGCACGGCCGCGCGACTCCGGTTCGGACATATCGAAACCGGCGAGCTCTCTCTCGATTCGGAATTGCAGCAACGGAGCGGAGTCTTCAATAGCCTTCTCGAGATCGTCACTGTGCCCCTCGGACACAAGGTCGGCCGGATCCCGCCCTTCTGGGAGCAGCGCAACCCTCAGATCGAGGTCGCCGGGCACAGATCGCTCGAACCCCCGCTCGGCGGCGCCGGCCCCCGCCTCGTCTGCATCGAACGCGAGAACAACCCGCTTGGAGAACCGCCGCAGCAGATCGAGGTGCTCCTCCCCCAGCGCCGTCCCACACGTAGCGACGGCCACCGGGTTCCCTGCGAGGTGGAACGCGATGACGTCGGTGTAGCCCTCGACGACGACCGACTCGTCGGAACGAACGATCTGAGACTTCGACCAGTTGAGGCCGTACAGCAGCCGGGACTTGTGGTAGATCGGCGTCTCGGGCGAGTTGAGATACTTCGGGCCTTCGCCCTCGAGCAGACGGGCACCGAAGCCGACGGCATCGCCGCGAACGTCGTAGATCGGGAACATGAGCCGATTACGGAAGCGGTCGACGAGACCGCCCCGGCGCGACCGTGACGCAAGACCCGCTCCGACCATCGCCTCGTCGGCAACCCCGCCGTCGCGAAGGTGGCGCACGATCGTCTCCCACGCGTCCGGGGAGTAGCCGAGATGGAATTGCTCGACGACGTCGGCGTCGTATCCCCGGCTTCTGAGATACCCACGGGCGTGCCCTGCGTCGTCCGCAGTGCGGAGGCGTTCGTTGTAGAAGGCAACGGCCCGCTCGACGGCGTCGACGAGGCGCTCCCTACGATCCCGCCGCTTGGCTGCTTCCGGGTCCCTCGTGAGCGTGACTCCGGCACGGCGCGCGAGCAGTTCGAGGGCATCCGAAAAGCCGAGTGATTGCGTCTCCTGTACCCAGCCGAAGACATCGCCACTCTTCCCGCAGCCAAAACAATGAAACAGCCCCCGTGCCGGATCGATCGACAATGACGGCGTCTTCTCCGAGTGGAATGGGCAGACGGCCATCACCGACCGGCCGGACCGCTTCACCTTCGTCACTTCGGACGCGAGCTCCACGAGGTCGGTGCGCTCCCGCACACGGTCGATGTCTTCACGTGAGTACGCCATCAGGGGCCAGCGTAGAGGGGTGGGGCCGTGAAGCCGCCGAGGCGGAAGACGGCTCGGATCAGACGGTATCGTCTGCGGCGCCGACGCCGGCCATCATCAGGCCGACCTCTTCACGCGTCGTCGTGTCGGGATCGACGATCCCCATGATCTTGCCTTCGTAGATCACGGCGATTCGATCTGACAGTCCGAACACCTCGTCGAGGTCCTCGGAGATCATGAGGATCGCCGTACACGCCGTTCGGTGCTCCACGAGCTTCGCCTGGATGAACTCGGCATCGGTCATCACGTTTCGCTTGTCGATGATTCGCCGGTGGATGTACTCGGCGGCCCCGATGTCCACACCGCGCGTGGGCTGTGAAGCGACGATGACCGTCGGCGAGGCAGACAGCTCACGCGCCATGATGAGCTTCTGGATGTTGCCGCCCGAGAGACTCCGGCAGGAGGTCTCGATCGACGGCGTGCGAACGTCGAAATCGTCAACGAGCTGTTGCGAATGGTCCTTGATGACGCTGAAGTCGAACAACCCTCGCTTCAAGTAGTCGGCGCTTCCGTGATCGATGAGCAGCAGGTTCTCCCACACCGTGAAGTCACCGATCGCTCCCTCGCGCATGCGCTCTTCCGGCACGTACGCGAGTCCTTCCCTTCTTGCCATCTTCGGATGGGCACCGGTGATGTCGTTGCCCAGGATCTTGATCGTGCCGCTCTGGACGTCGCGCAAGCCTGCGATGGTCTCTGCAAGCTCCCGCTGCCCGTTGCCCGATACACCGGCAATGCCGAGGATCTCACCCTTGTGCACGTCGAGGTCCAGGTGATCCACCGCGATCAGCCCCCGGTCGCCCATGACCGTGAGGCCCCGGATCTCGAGCGCGACGTCGCCGGGCTCCGACGGGAGCTTGTCGGGTCGGAGCTTCACCTCACGGCCGACCATCATGTTCGCGAGGCTCTCCCGCGTCGCTCCCTCGACGGCGACCTCGCCGGTCACCGCCCCGTGGCGCAGGACCGTGATTCTCCTGCTCAGAGCGAGCACTTCGTGCAGCTTGTGGGAGATGAAGATCAGGCCTCGCCCATCCTCAGTGAGCTGGCGCAGAGTCATGAACAGCTGCTCGACCTCCTGCGGCGTCAGCACCGCAGTCGGCTCGTCGAGGATCAGGAGCCGGGCCTCCCGGTAGAGCGCCTTGATGATCTCCACCCTCTGACGCTCGCCGACCGAGAGCTGCCAGACGAGGACGGAGGGATGGATCTCCAGCCCGTACTCGTCGGAGAGCGCCGTAATCCTCTTCGAGACGACGTCGAGATCGGTGAGGAAGCCGCGACTCGACTTCAGTCCGAGTGCCACGTTCTCGGCCACGGTCAGCGTCGGAACCAGCATGAAGTGCTGGTGGATCATCCCGATTCCGTGCTCGATCGCGGCCGTCGGACTGTCGATTGTGACCGGCTTCCCGTCGAGAAGGATCTCCCCCTCGTCCGCCGGGTAGAGCCCGTAGAGCACCTTCATGAGGGTGCTCTTGCCGGCGCCGTTCTCACCAAGCAGCGTGTGCACTTCGCCCGGGTACAGGTCGAAGTCGACACGATCGTTCGCGATCACGCCGGGGAACCGCTTCGTGATTCCCTTCATTTCGAGCATCGGGCTCGTCGTCACACTTCTCTCCCGTTCGGCGGGCCTGGGGGACCCGAAGGTCCCCCTGACACCGTTTCCTCTAACCCGCGTCCTTGAACGCCTGGATGGCGTCCTCGCCGAGCTGCTTCACGTCGTCCGGCAGGTCGAAGTCCTCGTTGTACTCGATGACGAGGCCGTCGTTGGCGAAGGTGATCGAGAAGATCTGGCCGCCGAGCGTGCCGCCCTTTGCGTTGTTGACGATCTCTTCGAGGATGTGCTCCCAGTGGTACACCTGGGACGCCACCACGATCTCGGGGGCGAGGCTCGTCTGGTTGGCCTGCGTTCCGAACCACAGAACGCCCTCCGTCTTCGCTACGCCGACCGCCCCGACGACCATCTGTGCCGTGCCGGACAGAACGTCGGCGCCGTTGCCGATGAGTGACTGCGCGGTCTCGGCTGCCAGCGCCACATCGCCGAAGGAGCCCGTGTAGACGACGGGTACCTCTGCTGCCGAGTTCTGCGTGAGAACCCCGTCCTTGAAGCCGTCTACGTAGAGCTTGGCGTCGCCGACCTCGATCGGACCGACGATCCCGACGTTGCCACTCTGAGACAGGGCGGCTGCCATGATCCCCATGACGTGGCCACCCTGATCGGACGCCGCCTCGTAGGCGTAGACATTTGCCAGGCCGAATGTGTCGGCTGCCGTGCCCCAAGCGAACGCCGTCTCCGGAAAGTCCGGGGCGATCTCTTGCAGCGAACCGCCGTATTGCGAGCCGTGAGCGATCACCAGGTCGTAGCCGTCATCGGCGTAGCCACGAATCGCCACAGCGGCGTCTTCGACGACGAATGTCCCGTCGGTAACGGCAACCTCTGTCACAAGGCCGCTGTCGAGCAGCATGTTGGCCGCATCAACGATCGACTGCGTGAACGCGAGATCGTTCGATGGCGACGGAGCGACGATGGCGACCCGGAAAGGCTCGTCGCTCGGAGGAGCCGTCGTCGTAGTCTCCTCGCTGCCCTCGGTCGTCGTGGTCTCTTCGCCGGCCTCGGTCGTCGTTGTCTCTGCGGCGCTCTCGTCAGCGGTCGTCGTTGTTTCGGCATCGTCGCCGCCGCATGCCGCAGCGACAAGCGCCAGGGCGAGCACCAGAACAAAGATTCTCAGCTTCTTCACTTTCTTCTCCTCTTGTTGCCGGACCTTCAGGTCCCCTATTTCCCTCTCGTGAACGGCTTGGTCAACGCGGAGGGCGCCCGGAAGCGCCTCGCCACAAAGACCAATGCCAAGATTGTGATGATGGCCGGCGCCATCGCCGCAAGATCCGAGAGATCACGCGGGATGACCTGCTGGGTCTTGAGTTCCAGCACCAGTGCATTGACGAAACCGAAGAGCAGCGCTCCGAGCATGATGCCGATCGGCCGCCAGGCACCGAAGTAGACAAGTGCGATGGCGATGAACCCGGCGGCGTTCGTCAGGTTCTGCTGGAAGATGCCGAGTGAGATGGCGAGTACTCCGCCGGCGATCCCTGCCAACGTCCCGCCGATGATCTGGGTCGCATAGCGGACGCCGGCGACACTGACGCCCAGTGTGTCGGCAGCCTCGGGGTACTCCCCTACGGCCCGGATCTTCATTCCGAACGTGGTTCGGTTGATGACGAAGGTGGCAACCGGAATGGACGCGAAAGCCAGGTAGATGGCGAGGTTGTGCTGGAAGAACATCTCCCCGATGTAGGGAATGTCGGCAAGAAGCGGGATGTGAACGGGCGGGAACGTGTCGATCGGGATGGGCGTGCCGACGAGCTTCTGAAACAGGAGATCGCTCATTCCGAGTCCGAACAAGTAAATGCCGATGCCGCTGATGCCCTGCTCGGCCTTCAGCGTGACGGCGATCACCGCAGAAGCGAGGCCGAGGATGAGCCCGACAATCGCGGCAGCGAGGAGTCCCAGCCAGACGTTGCCGGTCTTCCACACGGTGTAGTAGCCGGTGAATGCACCGAGCAGCATGATCCCGTCGACGCCGAGGTTGAGCACGCCGCTCCGCTGACCGAACGTCTCTCCCAGGGAGGCAAGGAGCAACGGCACGGCGAGCCGGATCGTGGAGGCCACAACGGCAACGAGCACAGCGGCGGTGAAGACTTCGCTCACGGCGCGTCCTCAGGATCGAACGACGTCGTGCCTGCGGGGGCGGGGTCATAGACGGATCCGAGCGCGCTGGCGTCATCGCCGCCCGGCATGCTGCCTTCGTCCATGATCTGCTCATCCCGGCCATCGGAGGCCAGCAGCATGGTGCGGTAGCGATCGGCGGCCACCACGAACACAACGACGAGGCCGTTGAGCGCAACGATCAGCGCCGACGGCACCTGCACGGCCCGCTGCAGCGCCTGACCGCCGACGATCAGGCCCCCGAACAGGAATGAAGCCGGAATCGTCCAGAGTGGATGGAGACCGCCGAACAACGCAGCGACGATGCCGTTGAATCCGGCGGCACCGGTGAACCCCATTGTGGAGCCGTCCGTCACCATGCGGTGGCTCTCACTGCCGAAGACCAGCACCGCTCCGGCGAGTCCGGCAAGAGCGCCCGACAGCGTGAGAGCGAGAGCGATGGTGCGCTTCACGGGGATCCCGGCGTAGCGAGCCGCATGCTCGCTGAGGCCGACGGCTCGCAGACGGTACCCGAGCGGTGTGCGCCACAGCATGTAGTAAGCGGCGATGGCGGCGAGTACGGCAATGACTGGGCCGATGTGCAGGCGATCGCTGCCGAAGAGCAGCGGCAGGTCCGCCGACTCGGAGAGGCGTGCAGTCTGGGGGATCCTCGTTCCGCGCTCGATCTCGGCCGGATCGATGAGCGGTCCGCGCAGCAGGTAGTTCATGAGCTGCACGGCAACGATGTTGAGCATGATCGTGCTGAGAATCTCGTTGACGCGGTAGTACGCCTTCAACGCACCCGGGATCCAACCCCACAGCGCGCCGCCGAGGATCCCAGCACCGAGCACGATCGGAATCATGATGATCGAGGGCATCTCGGGGAGGGAGAGCGCAGCGATCGTGGAGAAGAGGCCTCCGAGCACCATTTGCCCTTCGGCACCGATGTTGATAACGCTCGCTCGGAAGGCGATGACGATGCCGACGCCGACGAACAGCAGCGGTGTGGCCTTCAGGATCGTCGAGACCAACGCGTTGCCGGAGCCGAAGGCCCCGACGAACATCTCGACATAGCCCTCAACCGGATCGGCGCCGAGGAGGACCAGCATGATCGCCCCGAAGACGAGAGCAGCAAGAACGGCGAGGACGGGGATGCTGTACGCGAGGATGCGACGCTGCTGATGACTGAGGTTGATGGTCATCTCACGTTTACCAAATGTTCACCGTGCATTGGATCCGGACTGTCGCGCCGGAGGTTCACTCCTTCTTGACGAAATGTCAAATCAGAACACTCCCGTGGTCGGCCAGGCGATCAGGAGCGAATCGCGTTGAGGTAGTTGTAGATCGTGATTCGGCTCACGCCCATGACCTCGGCGATGTCCTCAATCGAGCGTCGGAGCAGGAATGCACCGCGCTCATCGAGGAGCCGAACTGCGACCTGCTTCCCGGTTCGATCAAGGTCGGGCAGCGGTGCCCCGAGCTCCTTCTCGATCCGGTGCACGAGGTTTCCGAGGGCATCGGCGACAGAACCGATACGGGCGTAGGCCACGATCTCGCCGTCCCACTCGATCGGTACATCGAGCCGCTCGGCTTCTTGGGGTGCAATCACCGCGCTCCCGTTGGCTTCAAGTGCCGGCCGAAGGGCAGCGATCACCCGCTCTGCGTCGACCGTCACGATTCAGAGGGCCGATCGATCTGAACCGTCACCCGCGTGGCGCCGGCATCCATCGCAGCGTCGACCATGCTGCGCAGCGCCTCGGCGACACGTCCCGGCTCACCCACGATCGTGGTTCCAAATGCCCCAACCTCGGGATCGAACCCTTGCTCCCGGACCGCGTCGATTCCGGCCAGCACGGGAGGGCCCGGCGATCCTTCGGTGAACGGCTCGATCATGAACTCGGCTCGATACGCCTCCAAGGGCTCTCCCTTCTCGCCTCGGACGGAGCGTAGCAATGGGTCACGAAGCCGAACGAATTGACAAAATGTCAAGACAGCGAGGATGATACGGTTAGCGACACCGAGGAGGTTCGACCATGGAGACTGTCTCGTTCACCGTCAACGGGCTCCCGGTTGAACTCCCCCGCGACCATCCACACCTCCTCTCCGCCTTGCGCGAGGGCCTCGGCATCACCTCACCCAAGGACGGCTGCTCCCCCTCCGGCCAGTGCGGCGCCTGCACGGTCCTTCTCGAAGGGAAGGCGATCCAGAGCTGTCTCGTCTCGATGGATAAGGCCGAGGGGAAGCACGTCACGACGCTCGAGGGGTTCGAGGACACACAACGAACGAAGCTCGCCAACGCATTCGCCGCGACCGGTGCGCTGCAGTGCGGCTTCTGCACGCCGGGCATCCTCGTGCGGACGAAGTCCCTGCTGGATCAGAAAGGGGCGGACCTCGATCGACGCACCGTCGAGGGAAGGCTCGGCGCCCACCTCTGCCGATGCACCGGCTACACGAAGATCCTCGAAGCGATCGACCTTCTCGTTACGGACGCCGTTCAGGCACCGCGGAGCCCGGTCGGCATCGGAGACTCCGGCGCCAAGTACGAAGGCATTGAGCTCGCGCTCGGTGACCGAGGCTACGTCGACGACTTACGGCCGGACGGCCTCCTGCGCGGCGCCCTTCGCCTCACCGACCACGCTCGGGCCGACATCGTCAGCATCGACACCTCGGCGGCCGAAGCGGCCGACGGCGTCGTCGCGGTATACACCGGCGCCGACGTCCCCGGCAAAATCCACGTCGGCATCATCTACGAGGACTGGCCGGTCTTCATCCCCGAGGGCGGACGCACCTCGTACTACGGCGACGTGCTCGCCATCGTCGTCGCCGAGTCGAAGGCGCAAGCACATGCGGCTGCGGACCTCGTCGAGGTCGAGTACGCCGTGCTCGAGCCGTTCGCCGACCCGCACGCGGCGCTCGCCTCCGACGAAGACGCCGTCTGGGGCCTCGACGGCAACGTCCTGTCCCGGTCCGTCTATGCCCGCGGCGATGTCGACACTGCACTTGCGGCCTCTGCTCACACCATCCACGAGGTCTTCCAAACGCAACGAGTCGAGCATGCGTTCCTCGAGCCCGAATCCACGCTTGCCGTGCCGACGGGCGGCGGTGGCCTCCACATCTACTCGGGCAGCCAGGGCGTCTGGGACGACCGCTCACAGATCGCAGCGATCCTCGACGTCGACGAGCAAGCCGTCACCGTCGAACTCGTGTCGAACGGCGGGGCATTCGGGGGCAAGGAGGACATGTCGAACCAGGGCCAGACGGCGCTGGCCGCTCATCTCCTTGGCCGCCCGGTCGCGTGCACGCTCACACGCGAACAGTCGTTCCGCATCCACGCGAAGCGACACCCGATCGAGATCGAAGTGTGGGCCGGCTGTGATTCCGACGGGCGCCTCACGGCACTCCGCTCGCGCATGATCGGAGACTCGGGACCGTACGCGTCGGTCGGGATGAAGGTCCTCGAACGGGCCGCCGGCCACATGAGCGGGCCGTACATCGTCGACAACATCGACGTCGAAGCCGTCGCCGTTCGAACGAACAACCCCGTCTGCGGCGCCTTCCGCGGATTCGGTGCCAACCAGGCCCAATTCGCGATGGAGGGCGTCGTCGATCGTCTCGCCGAGGCCGTCGGGATCGACGGATGGGAGATGCGGTCCCGCAACATCATCGAACCCGGCGCCGTCTGGGGACCGGGCCAGATCATGGACGACGGATCTCGCGGCATCCGTGAGTGCCTCGACGCCGTGAAGCCCGCCTACGAAGCAGCACGTCTGGACGGCAGGGCGGTCGGACTGGGCATCGCTCTGAAGAACTCAGGTCTCGGCAACGGCTTCCTCGAGATCTCGAAGGCCGTCGTGCGTCTCGAGGACGATGGAACCGTCGAAGTCCGCCACTGCTGGACCGAGATGGGCCAGGGCGTGCACAACGTGGCGATGCAGGTCGCGGCGGAGGAGCTCGCCATCGATCCTGATCGAATCAAGGTGATCGTGGATACGACTCGCGAGCTCGGAGCCGGACAGACGACTGGTTCGCGGGGCACCGTCATGGCGAGCGGCGCCGTCGCCGATGCTTGCCGCGCCGCCAGAGACGCAGGGCTCACTACCGGTGTCGACCATTCCGGCGAGTATCGCGTCGACTGGACGAACGCACTCGAGGAAGGTCTCGAAAATCCGACCATCCACTCGGCGTTCGGCTACGCCGCCCAACTCGTCGTCGCAGATCGTGACACCGGCCAGATCGAGAAGGTCGTGGCCGCCCACGACGTCGGGCGAGCGGTAAACCCCCGCCTCGTCGAAGGGCAGATCGAGGGAGCAGTCCACATGGGCCTCGGGTATGCACTCACCGAGGAGTTCCCGACCGACGAACTCGCCCGCCCAATCAAGCACACGCTGCGCAGCCTCGGGATCCTGAGGGCAAAGGACATGCCGGAGGTTGAGACGATCATCGTCGAGGTGCCGCAGCCGCGATCCCCGTATGGTGTGAAGGGAGTCGGCGAGATCGGCCTCGTGCCAACGGCCGGGGCTGTCGCTGCCGCACTCCACGAGGTCGACGGGACGTGGAGAACGCGAACACCGATGGGCGTCCACCAGCCGATCGAGAAGAGGAGCACGTCGTGAGCAATGTCACCCCCGGACTCGTCTGTGCCCACCACCATCTCTACTCGGAGCTCGCCCGCGGCATGCCGGCCCCGCCAAAGGTCGCAACGAACTTCCAGGAGATCCTCGATCAGGTCTGGTGGCGCCTCGACGCTGCCCTCGACCTCGAGATGCTCGAGTGGTCGGCCAAGCTCGGAGCCCTCGAAGCCCTCGAATCCGGCACGACGGCGATCATCGACCACAACGAGACGCCGAATGCCATCGAAGGATCCCTGTCGGTCATCGCAGATGCCTGCGAGGAGGTCGGCGTCCGGGTCATCACCGGCTACGGCATCTCGGACCGCCACGGAGAGGACGGTGCTCGGCGGGGTCTCGAGGAGAACCGGCGCTTCCTCTCAGAGGGAGGGAAGTGTCTCGTCGGTATCCACGCCGCCTTCACCTGCACCGATGAGTCCCTCCAAGGTGCTGCGGCCCTTGCCGACGAGTTCGGCGTCGGTGTCCACATCCACGTCGCAGAGGGACCGGGGGACGTCGATGCCCCGAATCGCATCGCGGGCATGACGAACGACAAGTGGCTGCTGAGCCATTGCGTTCACCTCCCCACGGATCATGAGCTCAAGGGCACGATCCTCCACAACCCCCGTTCGAACCTCAACAACGGCGTCGGCTACGCCAACCCGGCACGGTTCAGCAACCCCGTCGCTCTCGGAACCGACGGAATCGGGTCGAACATGATCGAATCGTTCCGCCTCGCTTACGCCATGCAGCGCTCCGTCGACGTGACCGTCGGGCCGGACCCTGCTTGGTCGTGGCTCGCAACCGGTTGGGATCTCGTGCCCGAGGCTCGCAACGACGAGGTCACCTGGTCGTACGACCCGATGGACCCGTGGCACATTGCCTTCACCGCGGGGATTCACCCTGTAGAGGTGAAGGTCGACGGTGAAGTCGTCTACGCCGATGGAGCTCCCACGAAGGTCGACGCCGAGGAGATCAGAGCGAAGGCGAGGGAGCAGGCCGCACGTCTGCACGCCCGGCTCTAGGAGAAGGAGACCAGATATGTCCGACCGTTTCCAGCCGATCACGATGGAGCAACTCACGGACTGGGTCTTCACCGAGCTCGAGGAGAAGGACTCGATCTTCGGCGTCCCGCGCCGCGCGTTCTTCATGCCGAGCGATGACGACCGTTTCCGGCTCACGAACTACGGACAGCAACTCGAGACGCCGTTCGGTGTCGCCGCCGGGCCGCACACCCAGATGGCGCAGAACATCATCGTCTCCTGGCTCGTCGGCGCCCGCTTCATCGAGCTGAAAACGGTCCAGACGCTCGACGAGCTCGACGTCAACAAGCCGTGCATCGACCTCGAGGACGAGGGCTACAACGTCGAGTGGTCCCAGGAGCTGAAGGTCTACCAGTCGTTCGACGAGTACCTGCGCGCCTGGGTGCTCATCCACGCCCTCCATCACAAGCTCGGTTTCGGGGGCGGCGCTCCCGGGATGATCTTCAACATGAGCGTCGGCTACGACCTCCAAGGCATCTTGAAGCCGAACGTCCAGTGGTACCTCGACGTGATGGGCGACGCATCCGGGTACATCGAGCCGTACATCGACGTCGTCGCGGAGCGCTACCCCGAGATCCGCGATCTCGACATCCCTGCGCAGATCTCGAACACGATGACGCTGTCGACCATGCACGGCTGCCCGCCGGAGGAGATCGAGCAGATCACCACGTACTTGCTCGAAGAGCGCGGCCTCCACACATCGGTGAAGTGCAACCCGACGCTGCTCGGCGCCGACCGGGTTCGCGGGATCATCAACGACGAACTCGGATTCACCGACGTCGTCATCCCCGACGAGGCATTCGGCCACGACCTGAAGTATGTCGATGCCGTCCCGATGTTCCACAACCTGAAGCGCATCGCGAAAGCGAAGGGCGTGACGTTTGGACTCAAGCTCTCGAACACGCTCGAGGTCGAGAACCATCGGCCGGCATTCCCCGACGACGACATGATGTACATGTCGGGACGGGCGCTCCATGCGGTGACGGCAAACCTGGCGCTGCGCCTCTCTGAAGAATTCCGGGGCGACATGCTGCTCTCGTTCGCGGGCGGCGCAGATGCTTTCAACGTCAGCGACCTGCTCCGCTCCGGCATGACGACGATCACGGTGTGCTCCGATCTGCTCAAGACCGGCGGCTACCTGCGCCTGTCCCAGTACATCGAGGAGCTGAACCTCAGCCTTGACAAGGCATCGGCGTCCAGCCTCGCCGACTTCGTCGGGCGCACAGCGCTCGCCGAGCACCATTACGCCGTCTTCGCAGACATGCTCACCGCGACCGCTCTCGCCGACACCGGACTGACCTTCGAACACGATGACGCCCACGACCTCGCCGTCTACCTCAGCGGCGAGTTCGCGCGGTCGATCCCCGAGGTCATCCATGCCTGGGCCATCGAACACGGCTACGACGAAGAACGCGCTGCAGCGCTGACCACCGTGGCGATGCGGACGCTCGCACGCATCAACCTCCGGGGCTACGCCGGTGCCGTCAGGGAGGACTGGCGCTACCGCAAGGAGTCGTTCCGCACCGACCGGTCGAAGACAGAACGCAAGCTTGGCCTCTTCGACTGCATCGAGGCCCCGTGCGTCGACGAGTGCCCCGTGTCGCAGAACGTCCCCTCCTATATGCGGGCCGTGAGAGAAGGCCGGTTCGACGACGCCGTCGCCATCACCCGTGCCGACAACCCGGTGCCGTCGATCCTCGGTCGGGTGTGTGACCACCTCTGTGAGACCACCTGCATTCGGACGCACCTCGACGAGCCCCTCGCGATCCGGGACATGAAGCGGTTCATCATGTCGCATGAGGCCATCCCCCGCGTCCCGGGGCAAGCGGCGCTCACCGGCGAGAAGGCCGCGATCATCGGAGCAGGACCTGCGGGGATCGCCGCAGCACAGGACCTTGCCGCCGCAGGGATCTCGGTCACGATCTTCGAAGCACACGCCTACCCGGGCGGCATGGTCGGAGGTGCGATCCCGGAGTACCGGCTTCCTCAGGAGCAGATCGATCGGGACATGGCGATCCTGCACGAACTCGGTGTTGAGATCCGTTACAGCCAGACCGCCGGGGTCGACTTCACCCTCGACGACCTGCGCAGTGACGGCTACGGGCACGTTTTCGTTGCGGTCGGTGCCCAGCTCCCGAAGTATCTCGGCGTCGATGGCGAGGATGCCGACGGCGTGCTCGATGCCCTGGCATTCCTCCGGAGCGTGAGGGAAAACGATCCGATCGCCGTCGGCCCAAAGGTCGGCGTGATCGGTGCCGGTGACACGGCGATGGACTGCGCCCGGTCGGCTTGGCGGGTCGGAGCGACCGATGTCTCGATCATCTACCGGCGCACCATCGACCAGATGCCGGCCGACCGCGAGGAGATCCACGAGGTCCTCGAAGAGGGCATCACGATCGAGGAGCTCGCGAGCCCGCACGGCCTCCATGTCGAGGACGGCAAGCTCGTCGGCCTCATCGCGACAAGGACCGAGTACCGGGGCGATCGGGACTCGTCGGGACGGAAGATCCCCCACGACATTCCGGACTCCGAGTTCGAGATACCGCTCGACACGCTCATCCTTGCGATCAGCCAGCACTCGCTCCTCGACTTCTTCGGCGAAGCTCCGCCGGAGTTGACAAACTGGGGCTCCATCGACGTCGATCCACAGACCATGGAGTCCTCGATCCCGGGCATCTACGCCGGAGGCGACGTCGCAGCGGACGGTCCATCGTCGATCGTCAAGGCCGCTGCCGACGGTCAGGCCGCGGCGGCGTCGATCATCGAAGCGGTCACCGGCTCCTTGACCGGCGAGGCCGTTGAGCCGATCCCGACGACGGACGACTACCACGGGCTCATCATGCGGAGAGCCCATCGGGGCTACCGGATCCACGCAGAGCACACACCGCTCACGGTGCGCAACAACTTCAACGAGACGCTGCTCACCTATTCGACCGAGGCCGCGCAGGCCGAAGCGAGCCGGTGCGTTGACTGCGACACGATCTGCAGCCTCTGCGTCGGCGTCTGCCCGAACATGGCGTTGATGACGTATGAGACGGCACCGTTTGCCGCGGACCTCCCGCGCTTCGCAGTCGAGGACGGGAGCCTCGTGAGGGCGGGGCACGACGCCTTCCGCGTCGACCAGCCGTATCAGATCGCCGTGCTCACCGACTTCTGCAACGAGTGCGGGAACTGTGTGACGGCCTGTCCGACGTCGGGCGAGCCGTACCGCGACAAGCCGCGGCTCTACCTCGATCGTGACGAGTTCCTCTCAGAGGACGCGAACGCGTTCATGGTCGGCCGAGAGGGCGACGCGGTTGTCGTGGATTCCCGTGTTGCCGGCGAGACACACCGACTCTCAATCAACGGGTCGATCGACTACTCATCGCCGGTCGTAGCGGCGTCGTTCGACGAGGCCATGGGCCTGCTGTCTGCGACCCTCGCCGACGGAGTACCGGAGGGTGCTGATGTGTCGTTCGAGGCGGCGGCGACGATGTACGCCCTGTGGAAGGGTCTCGAGGAATCGATGCCCCACGTTCCGCTCGTCTCGGAGGGAGGAACGAGGATCGAGGCACCGGGCTACGGCGACTGAGAGGTTCCGACCGCCTGACCTACACTCGGTCCATGACCGGTGTTCCCGTCGTTGTTTTCTTCGCCATCTTCGGACTCTTGATCGCCGGCATTGCGATCGCCACGACCAGACAGCAGATGGCCAAGATGAACGAGGCCTGGAATTCGGCTGCAGACGTGCTCCACTTCTCGCTCGAGGCCGGCACGATGCGCGGCGGCCCGAAGATCTCAGGGAAGATCGGCGACCACCCGGCGATCGTTGAGAGCTACACGAAGAAGTCGGGCAACTCATCCACGCGCTACACCCGCTACTCCGTCGAGTTCCCACCGTTTGGCATAGGCCTCGGGCTCACGCGACAAGCCGGCTTCGGCGGCTTCCTGAAGATCCTCGGCGCCCAGGACGTCGAGGTCGGTGACGCGGTCTTCGACGATGCGTTCATCGTGAAGGCCAACAACCCCAGCAGGGCGCGGGAGATTCTCACTCCGGGCAGCAGACTGGCCCTCAACCGCCTCCTCGCTGTGCATCCAGAGATCACGGTGCTCGACAACGAGATCGTCCTCGACAAGCGAGGGAGCGTCCGAGACACCGATGTCATCATCTCGACCCTGCGGAGACTCGAATCGGCCGCGACGACGCTCGCCGAGGCGCACTCATCCGAGCAACTGACGGCGATGACCGAAGCACGGCTCGAGGGGGAGATCCCGGATTACGAGCCCGACGACGGGAGCACGATCGACGAGCGCCTCACGGCAGGAGAAGCCCTCATGGTGTCCGGGCTGGCCGAGGCCGCGATGAAGATCTTCGACAGTCTCGCCATCGAGATCCCGGCCGACGTCGAGGTCAAAGGTTGGTCGACGCGAGCGAGCGAGCCGCCGACCCCACCACCGCCCACTCCCCCGCCGGTCCCGACAAGCAAACCTGAAGAGGCCGAGGACGTCGCCGGAACTGTGCCCGGCGATGTCAACACCGACCCCGTTGCCGTCGCGACCGACCTCTTCGGCGAGAACCGCCTGAGCTTCGAAACGGCCGCCCTGTTCGACGAGGAATACGCTGGAACGCTGGTTCGGTGGTCGGGCAAGGTCCGGAAGGCTTCCAACGTCGACAGCGATCGTGTCCTCGGAGATGGCCCGTTCACGAAGACGGTCGTCGAGGTGGCGTCCCTCGAACACGACCTCTTCGGCAATACCGTCGTGAGTGCGATCGTCGCTTTCCCGCCTGAGCGGATCTTCTCCCCCGGCAGCGAGATCACCTTCACCGGCGAACTGACGGCCATCGACGCGTTGGTGAGAAACCTCTACGTCACCAACGGCAGCATCGCGTAGGACGAGTACTTGGAAGCCGCGCGGATAGGGGGAGACGGCGCTCCCACACCATGTCCCCCCGGAACTGCGGAGCAGGACGGGGGGACGCGAAGAAGCCGCCAGGCTTCGAAGCAGGGGGGACGGTGAAGGCTCCGGTGACGCGCTTGGCGGGTCTTACATCGCGCGCCGCGCTCATGTGGAACGCTCCCCCCTGCGTTCGAGCAAGGCTCGAACGCGTCCCCCCACCCTTCGGGCGGGGGGACAGGTGAAGAGAGGGCATCGCACCTCCCTATCCGCTGATCTTCCTGGTACTTCCTCAGAGAGATCAGCCCAAACGCTCGGCGAGGTACGCGACCAGCGCATCAATCGGGATCCGGTCCTGTTCCATCGTGTCACGATCCCGAACGGTGACCGCGTCGTCATCGAGCGTGTCGAAGTCGATCGTCACGGCATAGGGCGTGCCGATCTCGTCCTGGCGGCGATACCGACGGCCGATCGACTGCGTCACGTCGACCTCGATCATCCAACGCCCGCGCAGCAGGTCCGCAACCTTGTTCGTTGCTTCGACGAGGTCCGGCTTCTTCGACAGCGGGAGTACCGCCACCTTCACCGGAGCAAGCCGCGGGTCGAGCTTCAGCACGACACGCTTCTCACCGCGCACCTCCTCCTCGTGATAGGCATCGAGGAGGAAGGCGAATGTCGTCCGGGTGGCTCCTGCCGCCGGTTCTATCACGTGCGGGAAGAACCTCTCCTGCGTCTCCGGGTCGAAGTACGTGAGGTCTTCACCCGAGTATTCGGCGTGCGCCTTGAGATCGAAATCGGTGCGGTTCGCGATGCCCTCGAGCTCATCCCATCCCCACGGGAACTTGTAGTCCACATCAAATGTGCCCGATGCGTAATGCGACAGCTCATCCTCATCGTGCTCACGGAACTGGAGGTTCTCTTCCCTCATTCCGAGGTCCATGTACCAGCGCTTCCGCTCATCGATCCAGTAGCGGAACCACTCATCCGACTCCTCGGGGCGGCAGAAGAACTCCATCTCCATCTGCTCGAACTCCCGGGTCCGGAAGACGAACTGGCCGGGCGTGATCTCGTTGCGGAACGACTTGCCGACCTGGGCGATGCCGAACGGCAGGCGTTTGCGTGCTGTGCGGCGCACGTTCTCGAAGTTGATGAAGATGCCCTGTGCCGTCTCCGGTCGGAGGTACACGGCGTTGTCCTCGCTCTCGACCGGCCCCATGTGGGTCCGGAACATGAGGTTGAACTCCTTGGGCTCCGTGAACGCGAACGACCCGCAGGTGGGACACTGGTCCGGGTTGTCGAGCTTGTCGAGACGGTGCCGGTTGTGGCACTCGCGGCACTCGACAAGCGGATCGGTGAATGACGCAACATGGCCGGAGGCGACCCACACCTTCGGCGATTGGATGACCGCGCTGTCGAGCCCGACGATGTCGTCGCGCATCTGCACCATCGAGCGCCACCACTCGTCCTTGACGTTCCGCAGGAGCTGGGTGCCGAGCGGCCCGTAGTCGTACGCCGACCGGAGCCCGCCGTAGATCTCGGAGGACTGGAAGACGAAGCCTCGCGTCTTGGCGAGGTTGACGATGGTGTCGAAGTCGGCGGGCATGAACCTCTCGCAGTTGGTGGATGGCGGGGAATGCTAACGGGGA
>JBDLHX010000039.1:0-19845 GCA_039715165.1 Actinomycetota bacterium | reverse complement strand
CCCTCTGCCCACAGGTGCTCGAAGTAGGTGACCATCTCGGCGGCACGCCGGCTGGCGATCTGCTCCGGGCTGTCGAGTGCGGCGCTCGGCACGCCGTACATGACATCCGGGTTCGCTGCGAATCGCTCAGTCATCGCAGCGGACCGCATGGTGCCGACCTCCTCGGGCGACAGGGCCGTGGCGGCCCGCCATTGCGCTGCATAGAACTCAGGCAGCTCAGCGGCTCTCGCGTAGGCGATGCCCTCCGGCGACGACGCCCACTGCGAGGCGTAGAACTCGACGGCTGCTTCAGCTCTCAAATGAGCGATCCCCGCGGGGGTGGCCTGCCACTGCGCTTCGTAGATTGACGGCAGCTCGGCTGCCCGCAGCGACGCCACATTCGCAGGGTCGCTCAGGAACCGGGCCTCGTAATAGGCCGGCAGCTCGGCTGCCCGCAGCGACGCCACATTCGCAGGGTCGCTCAGGAACCGGGCCTCGTAATAAGCCGGCAGCTCCGCAGAGCGGACCGCCGCGATGTCCTGAACGCTGAGCGAGTCGCTCGGGCTCAGAACGATGTAGGAGATGACACCGGCGGCGATGCCAACGGCGACGGCTCCGAGAACGCTGACGATAAGCCTCTTCCTATTGATCTTCGCCCCTGGGCGGGCGACTGTGACGCTCCGTGCGCCTTCTCCGATGGAACTCATGTCCGCCTCCTTCCTTCTTGGTCTGGCGGTGTGCCCCCAACGTCGCACATGGGCCTCAACGACCACTGAAGGACCGCTCTAGATCCGCTCTAGATGGCGGTAGGCCGGGTAGGCCGTGCGCCGTGTCCCTCCGGACACCAGACCTCATCTGCGCGATTCAGGCTCCCAGAGCCCCCCTGTGAAGTTCCGCTCCGCGTCCCCCAGCATGCTGGGAGACGTGGAAGCTGGAATCGCTCGGAGCTCATGGCTCGCGGCTCCCTATGCTTCTCACCATGTCCTCCCCCTCCTTCCGGAACGTGGCGCTCATCGCGCACGTCGATCACGGCAAGACAACCCTCGTCGATGCCATGCTCGGCGCCACCGGCGTGTTCGCCTCCCATGAGAAGCGCGTCGATCGCGTCATGGATTCGAGCGACCAGGAACGCGAACGGGGTATCACGATCCTCGCCAAGGCCGCCTCCGTGGAGTGGAAGGGCACGAAGATCAACCTCGTCGACACGCCCGGTCACGCCGACTTCGGCGGCGAGGTCGAGCGGGCGCTCACCCTCGTCGACGGCGTGCTCCTCCTCGTGGACGCCGCCGAGGGACCCATGCCGCAGACCCGGTACGTGCTGTCGAAGGCGCTCGCTCAGGGCCTCCCCGCTGTCGTCGTCGTCAACAAGGTCGACCGAGCCGACTCTCGCATCGACGAAGTCGTCGATGAGATCTACGAGCTCTTCTTCGACCTCGAAGCAGACGACCACCACATCGACTTCCCGATCATCTCTTCGATCGCCCGCTTCGGCCGCGCCATGGCCGGAACCGGAATCCCTGGGGAGGACACTGACCTGTCTCCGCTCCTCGATGCGATCGTCGATACGATCCCCGCACCCTCGGGTGACCCGGACGCACCACTCCAGGCGCTCGTCACGAATCTCGACGCCTCCGACTACCTCGGCCGCCTCGCCATCGGACGCGTCGTCGAAGGCACCTTGATCGCCGGCGACCACGTGACTCTCTGCCACGGCAACGATGCCGAGCCCCCGCTCAAGCGACGGCTCACACAGCTCATGGGCTTCGAGAATCTCGGGCGAGTCGACGTCGAGCAGCGAGTCGCAGGTGACCTCTTCGTCGTCGCCGGTTTCCCCGAGGTCGAGATCGGTGACACGATCGCCGCCTCCGAAGACCCGAAACCCCTGCCCCGCCTCGAAGTCGATGAGCCCGTCCTCCGAATGACCTTCGGCGTCAATACGTCACCACTCTCGGGCCGCGATGGCCGCTTCCTCACGTCTCGCCAGATCAGGGAGCGCCTCGGTCGAGAAGCACTCGGCAACGTCTCGATCCGCATCGGGACGACCCCCTCACCAGAGATCATCGAGGTGGCGGGACGCGGCGAACTCCAGCTCGCCGTCCTCATCGAGTCGATGCGTCGCGAGGGCTACGAGCTCCAGGTCTCTCGCCCCGAAGTCATCCTGAGAGAGATCAACGGCAAGCCGCACGAGCCTGTCGAGCGTGCCGTGGTCGACGTGCCTGATGAACACGTGGGAACGGTCACCCAGGCCGTCGCTCCCCGCAAGGGCCAAGTCACCGACCTCCGCCCGGGCGACTCCGGCCGAACGATCGTCACAGTGACCGCCCCCGCCCGCGGGCTCCTTGGTTTCCGCTCGCTCCTCATGACGGCGACGAGGGGAACGGCGCTCGTCCACCAGCATCACGCCGGATGGATGCCGTGGGCCGGCGAACTCCCGCATCGCCAGGGCGGCGCCATGGTCGCAGATCGGATGGGGGCCGCGACCGGATTCGCCCTCGACAATCTCCAGAAGCGCGGCGAGCTCTTCATCGGACCCGGCGAGACCGTCTACGAAGGCATGATCATCGGTGAGGCCGCCCGGTCCGACGTGATGCAAGTCAACCCGACGAAGGCGAAACAACTCACGAACATTCGCACCCACTCGACGGACGAGGCGATCAAGCTCAAGCCTCCGAAAGACATGACGCTCGAGGCTGCGATCGAATGGATCGCCGACGACGAGCTCGTCGAGGTCACGCCGGAGTCGATCCGGGTGCGGAAGCGGCACCTCACTGAGAGCGAGCGCAAGCGGCTCAAGAAGAAGTAGCCGGCACTCGGTTGACAGTCGACAGTTGACGGCCAGACGACGCTGTCGAACTCTCTTGCTGTCCACCGTCCACCGTCCACCGTCGCCGCCTATCGTCGGCGCCTCATGGCACAGCCACCATCTCCCTCACGACGCGGAATCACCGACGGGGCGAAATCGGTCGCGCCGCTTCTCCTCGGCGTGATCCCGTTCGGCCTCGTCTTCGGTGTCGTCGCTGCGGGCTCGACGGTGGGACCGTGGCTCGGTGGGTCGACCTCGGTGATCATGTTCGCGGGAGCCGCTCAGCTCGCGACGCTGCAACTCATCGACGCAGGGGCCGCCGGAGCGGTCGTCATCGCCACGGCGCTCGTCATCAACGCGCGTCACCTCATGTACAGCGCGGCGCTCGCTCCACACTTCCAGGAGTTCCCTCGCGGAGCCCGATTCGCGCTCCCCTACATCATGACCGACCAGGCGTTCGCGGTCTCCATCGTGCGCTTCGGAGATGTCACCGATCCGCTCTACAAGCGTCGGTACTTCACCGGAGCGGCACTCGCACTCTGGGTGACATGGCAGATCTCCACCGTCACCGGGATCGCTCTCGGCGCCCAGGTGCCAGCCTCGTGGTCGCTCGACTTCGCCATCCCCCTCGTGTTCCTCGTCCTTCTCATCCCCGCCATCAAGAGCCGGGCAGACCTCGTGGCCGCGGTCGTCGGTGGCACGATCGCCGTCGCTGCAAGCGGTGCGCCGTACGGCCTCGGTCTCATGATCGGTGCCGTGTCGGGGGTCGTTGCCGGGATCGTCACACACCGGATGGCCACATGACCGACGCCGCCATCATCGTCACGATCGGAGTCGGCACCTATCTCCTGCGACTGTCATTCGTCGGAATCATCGGAACTCGTCCGATGCCCGACTGGGCAATGGTTCCGCTCCGTTTCGTCGCACCCTCCGTCCTCGCCGCGCTCGTAGCTCCCGCGGTCCTCCTCCGAGAAGGTGTGATCGACCTCGCACCGGCGACGAACCCGAGGGCGTTGGCGGCGCTCGTCGCCCTCCTCGTCGCATGGAAGACGAAGAACGTTGCAGCTGTGATCGTCGCCGGCATGGCCGTGGTCTGGCTACTTCAGGCGATCATCTAGATACGGGCGTCCGCCGCCGCTTTCCGAACCGCGATGGCGCTGATGTCCCACACCGTCGCGAACGGCGGCGCGTACGCCAGGTCGACCCATTCGAAGCCGTCGGCCGTCATCCCCTCCCAGATGGCCGTGGCGAATACGTCGATGCGCTTGCCCGCTCCCGGACCGCCGACGATCTGAGCGCCGACGAGTCGACTCGTCCCTCGCTCCGTCGTCAGCCTGACCGTGATCGGCGAAGACTCCGGCATGTAGTGGGCGGCCGTTCGACCGTTCACGGTCGTGTCGACCGCGTCGATCCCTGCTGCGGCGGCATCGTCGAGTCGCACGCCCGTCGACGCGATCTCGAGATCGTGGATCCGCGTGATGGCTGTACCGAGCGTGCCCGGGAAGGCGACGTCGCCGCCGGTGATGTTCATCCCGGCGACGCGTCCCGCCTTGTTGGCGATCGTTGCGAGGTGGTAGCTGACGACCTCTCCGGTCACCCGGTGACGGGCCTCGGCGCAGTCACCGGCCGCCCACACGCCGTCGACGCCGGTTCGCTGGTGATCATCAACGGCGACAGCACCGGTCGGCCCGACCGGAATGCCAGCGTCAACCGCGAGGGCGGTCACCGGTCTCGAGCCAACGGCCAGAACGACCACATCAGCCGGGATCGTCTGTCCCTCACAATCGACTCCGGTCACCCGGTCGGTCCCTTCGATGCGGTCGACCATGACGCCTGTGTGGACCTTGATCCCCATCTTCTCCGCGGCCTCGCCGACCTTCTCACCGAGATCCATGTCGAGAGTTCTCGGCAGCACAGCGTTGAGGCCTTCGACGACGGTCACGTCCCAGCCGCGCGTGTGAAACGCCTCAGCGACCTCGAGCCCGATGTACCCACCGCCGACAATGACCACCTTGCCCTGTGCGGCCGTCGCCGCGTCTCGCAGCCGGTCGGCGTCGTCGAGCGTTCGCAGCGTGTAGACGCCGTCGAGGTCGGTCCCGGGGATCGGTGGGATGAACGGCGTCGCCCCGGTCGAGTACATCAGCTGGTCGAATCCGGTCTCCGATGTCGTCCCGTCGGCATGGTTCCGCAATTCGACCGTGCGTCGGTCGAGATCGATGCCGGTAACTTCCTGATGAAGACGAAGATCAATGCCGGCCCGTGCGAACTGCTCCGGTGTACGGGCAATGAGCTTGTCGAGCGGGTCGATGTCGCCCGACACGTAGTACGGCTCCCCGCACGCCGCATAGCTCGCAAATCCGCTCTTCTCGAAAGCTATGACCTCGAGATCACGGCTCCTCCGCCGTGCAACACTCGCAGCGGTCATCCCCGCCGCATCGGCCCCGATGACCACCAATCGATCACTCATCGTGTTCCCCTCTTCGCCGTTGGCAACATTCCGGTCCCGTCACGATATCGCCTCCCTACCATTCCCTGCATGCGACGGTTGATCTTCATCATGACGGCTCTCACAGCAGCAGCTGTGCTGGCCGCACCTCGCCTGCTGAGGCGCGCCTTCGAGCCGCCGGCCCGCCCCGTCGACAGTGAGCCGTCGGACTACGGGCTCGATGCCGCCGATCTGTGGATCGATGGCCCCAACGGGAAACGCCTCCACAGTTGGTGGATTCCCGCAGACGGTCCCTCACCGGCCGTGATCGTCCTGCACGGATGGGGTGGTCACTCGGCGGACATGCTGCCGATCGGCCCCGGACTGCTGGAAGCCGGGTTCCACACGCTCTTCCTCGATGCACGCAAACACGGCTTGTCGGACGGCGAGGACTTCATGTCCATGCCGCGATTCGCCGAGGATCTGGAGGCTGCGATCGGCATGCTCCTCCAGCGGGACGACGTCACCAGCGTCGGCGTCATCGGTCACTCGGTCGGAGCGGCCGCATCGATCCTCTCCGCATCGCGGAACCCGTCGATCGATGCCGTCGTCGCAGTGGCATCGTTCGCCCATCCCGCGGAGATGATGCGTCAGAACTTCCCCTTCCCGGGTCCGGTGACGTGGGCGATCCTGCAGGTCGTCGAGCGCATGATCGGCCACCGTTACGACGACATCGCACCGCATAATCGGATCGCGGACGTCTCAGTGCCGGTGATGCTCATCCACGGTGACGCCGACACGGTGATCCCGCTCGACGATTCACTTGCGCTCCACCGTCGCCTGCCCGGCAGCGAACTCATTGTCGTGCCGGGTGGGACTCACTCGGACCTCGACGCCTTCGAGCCGTTCTTCCCGGTGGTCGACGAGTTCCTCCGGGACCACCTCCTCCCCGTGAGCGTGCCCGGGAGCTGAACCTCTGCCCGGGTACAGTGCGGCTCGCAGGAGAGGGGATCCATGACCACGACCGAGGAACTGCCCGATCGCGGTTCGCCGCCGATGACTGAGCAGACCCCGCTCGCCGTCATCTGGGCGAAGATCCGCGAGCGGGAAGCATGGACCGACGAGGAGCGGGAGCAGGTCCTCGATGATCTCTTCCCCGCCGATCAACGCGTCATCCCATACGCAAAACGGTTCTTCACGCTCATCATCCTCTCAACGACGATCGCGGCTTTCGGCCTCATCGGGAACTCAGCGGCCGTGGTGATCGGGGCGATGCTCATCGCACCGCTCATGACTCCCATGCTCGCTCTCTCCGCATCGCTCATGTACGCGCAGATGGCGAGGCTCATCGGCTCCGTCGTCATCATCGTGCTCGGCACAATCGGGGCGATCGCCACCGGATGGCTCGCGTCGGCCATTGCAGGTGGAACGCTAACGACGTCGTTGACACCCGAACTCGTCGCGCGGACGACGCCGAGCCTCCTGGACCTCGGAATCGCCGTCGCCGCTGGGCTCGCAGGCGGGTACGTGCTCACCCACAAAGGCTCGGGCGCATCGTTGCCCGGCGTCGCAATCGCCGTAGCGCTCGTGCCGCCGCTCGCGACGGTTGGTGTCTCCCTCGAGGTCGGCAACGCCACGGCAGCGTCCGGCGCTCTCCTTCTCTACGTGACGAACCTCATCGCCATCGTGCTCTCGGCCGCGGTCGTCATGCTGATCTCGGGCTTCGTACCCGACTACATCCGCCAGCTCGCAAAGGGCAAGATCGGACTCCGCCTGCTTCCGTGGGGCATCGCACTGCTTGCGATCGCCATCCCACTCGGAAACCACACCAAGTCGGTCATCGACAACGAGCTGCTCACCCGCCAGATAGCGACCGCCGTCGAGGAGTGGGATCCGCAAGCCGTCATCGTCACTCTCGGCGCCGATCGAGATGGGGATCATGCAGTCGTGGACATCACAATCGCGACGACCGCCGATCGTGAGCCTGCGTGGAAGCTCGCACAAGGAATCACGGAAGCAAGCGGCGTGGCCGTCGATCTCAACGTCAACTACCGGCAGGAAGGGCGCGATGGGGCGTCGACAAGCTGAACTCCTCGTCCTCCTCGTCGTCAGTGCGTTGCTCGCTGCCGCGTGCACGACCACGTCGGCAGGTGAGAGACTCGTCGTCGACGTGTTCGGGCCGTACCGGGGAGACGACGCACGGGCCTTTGCCGCTTCGGTCGCCCCATTCGAGGAGCGGACCGGCATCGAGATTCGCTTCGTCGGCAGCGGATCGTTCGCCCGGGACATCCAGGACCGGGTCGCCGACGCCGACTATCCCGACGTCGCGATCTTCCCCCAGCCCGCGATCATCCGAGAATTCGCCCGGGACGGAATCCTCATCCCCCTCTCCGATGTCGACGTGGACGAGGACGCCCCACGGGTATCGCGAACGGGCGATGCGACACCGACGGTTCTCGGACGCGACTACGGCGTCTGGTACCGGGCCGCGGTCAAGAGCCTCGTCTGGTACCCGCCCACCGTCTTCGCCGAGCGAGGCTACGAAATCCCCGAATCGTGGGAAGACCTCGTCGCCCTCACCGAGCGCATCGAGAGCGACGGGTTGACGCCGTGGTGTCTCACCATGGAGAGCTTCGCATCGACGGGTTGGGTCGGAACCGACTGGATCGAGGATATCGTTCTCCGTCTCCACGGACCGGATGTTTACGACGACTGGGTCGATGGCATCGTCTCGTTCAAGAGCGACGAGATCATGGAGGCCTTCGATATCTTCGGAGAGGTCGTGAACGAGAGAGGGCGGGTGCTCGGAGGTGCCCATCGGGTCCTCAACACTCGTTGGCAGGACGCGCAGATCCCGATGTTCGAACCGGAGCCGAAGTGCCTTCTTCACCGACAGGCCTCGTTCTACAGAACTCACCTCCCCGGGTCCGCCGTCATCGGAGAGGACACAGACGTGTTCTTGCTTCCGGCGCCGGATGGCGGCGAACCCCCCATCGTGGTGTCGGGCGATATTGCAGCCGCATTCACCGACCGGCCCGAGGTGCTCGCCTTCCTCCAGTTCCTCGGGTCGCCCGAGGCCGGCACGCCATGGGCGAAGCTGGGCGGCTTCACATCGCCACACCCGGACTTCGACACCTCCGTGTACGCGGATGGCTTCGATCGTCGCATGGGGGAGATCATCGAGAACGCCGCCGTCATCAGGTTCGACGGGTCGGACAGCATGGATCCGGCGGTGGGCACCGGGACGTTCTGGACCGGCATGGAGACATTCGTCCGGACCGCCGACGTGGTACGCACCGTCACCGAGATCCAGTCCGGTTACCCGCAGCCGGCGCTGCTGCCCACCGAGGGCTCAGCGCCATAGATCGTCGAGGAGCCCTGCGACCGGGTCCGCGCCGACCGCACCGCCTCCGGTTGCTTCGTCGGTAGCCGGCACACCTGCCGACGACTCGGCAAAGTGGCTCATCGCCGGATCGAGGAAGCGGCTCGGCAGGGCATACGAGTGGGCACGGCTGGTCGAGAAACGCTGGTGGTAGAAGCGCTGCGGCACCGTGACGTGAAGGTGGTCCTTCGCTCTCGTGAGCGCCACGTAGAGCAGGCGCCGCTCCTCTTCGATCCCACCCGGGTCCGAGATCGCCATGTCCGACGGAATGTTGCCGTCCGCAGCATGGATCACGAACACGGCGCGCCACTCCCCTCCCTTCGCAGAGTGGATCGTCGAAAGCACGAGATAGTCGTCGTCGAGATGGGGAGGCCCGGCGAAGTCACTCGTGCTTGCAGGCGGGTCGAGCGTGATCTCGGCGAGGAACCGGCCCCGCGACGCGTAGTCGGCGGCCAGGGCGGCGAGTTGGCCGAGATCGGCGAGACGGGCGGCCGCATCGTCGTATGAGCGGTCGAAGACGAGTTTGCAGAACTCGGTGAGCCTCTCGATCTGTGCAGCCGGGCCCGGTTCAACACCGTCGGTGCCCCGTGAGTCGCCGAGGGCAGATTGCAGCTCACGCATCGGTTCGGTGGCCTCGGCAACGACCGGGAAACGCGCTGAGACAAACGCACCCAGGCGGTCCCCTCCGTTCTCGTGTGCCTCCGTCGATGTCAGGTCCATGATCTTGAGCGACGTTGCCGGACCGATTCCGGGGATCATTTGCAGCACCCGGTCCCACGCGAGCTCGTCCCGCGGGTTGTCGAGGATTCGGAGCATGGCCAGGAGGTCCTTCACGTGGGCGGCTTCGAGGAATCGCAGTCCTCCGTACTTCACGAACGGGATGTTGCGACGGGACAGTTCGATCTCGAGACCGGCCGAGTGGTGGCCGGTGCGGAAGAGCACGGCCTGGTCTCGCAGCGGAATCCCCGCTTCGCGGTGCTCGAGCACCCGGTCGGCCACGTAGTCGGCTTGTGCGGATTCATCGAAGCAGGTCACGAGATCCGGCGTGCGGCCGTTCGACCTGCCCGTCCACAGCTCCTTCGGGAACGCCTCCTGTGACGCAGCGATGACTGCGTTCGCTGCGTCGAGGATCTGCGGGGTCGAGCGGTAGTTCTCTTCGAGCGTGACGACCTCTGCCGTCTCATAGGCATCGGGGAACTCGAGGATGTTCTCGACCGTCGCTCCTCGGAACGAGTAGATGGCCTGTGCATCGTCGCCGACCACCGTGAGGTTCCCGCTCGGTCCGCAGAGTGAGCGGAGGATCTGCGCCTGACTGCGGTTCGTGTCCTGGTACTCGTCGACGAGCACGTGGTCAAAGAGGCTCTGCACGGCGCCGCCCGACGGCGACGCGAGGAGCGCCTCCCAGTAGAGGAGGAGGTCGTCGAAGTCGACGACGTTGTGCTCCTTCTTCCGATCCGTGTATCCCCGGAAGATTTCCCGGAGGGCGTCGACGTGGTCGGCAATCCAGGGGAAGCGCTCCTCCACGGTCTCGGTGAGCGGTGTCCGCGCGTTCACCGTCCGCGAGTAGACGGCGGCGATCGTCTCCTTCTTCGGGAAGCGCTGCTTCGAACCCGAGTAGCCGAGTTCGGTGCGGACCATGCCGAAGAGCGACGCCGCATCCGCCTGGTCGATAACGGTGAACCCGTCTTGGAGACCCACAGCGCCTGCGTAGCGTCGGAGCAGTCGGTGGGCGACGGCATGGAAGGTGCCACCCCAGACTCGCCCGATGGATCGATCGGCGATGAGGGCCCCGGATCTGCGCAGCATCTCCGCCGCTGCACGCCGGGTGAAGGTGAGAAGGAGGATCCTTTCCGCCGGGACCCCCTCATCGACGAGTCGGGCGACCCGGCTGGCGAGTGTGCGGGTCTTCCCGGAGCCGGCGCCGGCGATGACGAGCAGCGGCCCTTCGCCGTGGAGCACGGCGCTGCGCTGGCGATCGTTGAGGCCCTCGAGCCAGGCGGGGGTTTCCACTACTACAGGGTCGAACATATGTTCGGCAGTGTAGTCACGCGTACCCAGGGTTGGCACCGTCCTATTTGGCGGTACCAGCCCGCGGAATGCGGAGTCCGGCTACTCGGCCAATCGTCCGACGGCCTCGATGAGCGCTCCGTGGAGGGCCGCGACCTCATCAGCCGGCCAGTCGCTCGGGTCGGCCCGCAGGAACGACGTGCGATCGGCACGATTGTCGAAGACGGCGACCGGAACGGTGCAGAGACCGTCGCATCCGCCGACGGCGATCGAGCCATCCCCGTGCTCCTCGACGAGCCACACGAAGTCGTCCACGCCGTAGTCGTTGAACATGACCTCTTCGGGCACACCGTGAAAGAGGATCGACGCATCGCCCTCCCGGCCGGGCTGCGCTCGTTCGGCGTTCTTGCGACGGCTCTCTTCCGGCGTCACCCACACGTAGAGGATCGACGCCCGGCTCTTGATGTCGTCTGACAACTGCGCGAGTGAAAAGGCATAGCCATTCGGGGGCGACAGTGGCATCTCGGCTCCGTCCGGGCCGCCCCGGGCAAACTCGATGATGACGGTCGACCCCTCTCTCCATGACGAAGCGATCCACGAGAGGTCCGTCCACATCGCTGCCGCCTCGTCTTCCAGGATTTCCGCCAGGCCGTCACGCACGTCGGGCTTCAAGTTCCGCATCGCGGGCTCGATGCCGACCTTCTCCCTCGCCCGATCGAGCCGATCGAAGAGCCACTCCGCTGCAGATTCCGGTCGCGGCAGCGAAGTTCCGAGCGCTGCGTAATCCTCGTTGAGGAGGTGGATGAGCGTTCCCCAATCCCACGGATCCGCGAACGCCCTATTTCGGGCCGGGAAGAAGATGGCCGGCTCCCCCATGAAGAACAGCTCCTCCGAGATGCGGCGCATGAGGTGCACATAGGGGTAGTCGTCGAGCTGGACGACCGGACCGAGGTGGAGATCCCTCTCGGCGTCTTCGGGAGCAACGTAGGCGAGGTAGCGCCGCAGTTCCGACTTGCCGGATGCGGGGAGGGCGAGCAGGAGAAGCGTGTCGATCGTTCGGGTCATGGCGCGACGATAGATCCAAGCCTGCGACACTGGCGACACCGTGGAACATCGCAAAGGAATCTGGCTCGCCGTCGCCGGCTACGTCTTCTGGGGCGTCATTCCGATCTACTGGAAAGCGCTCGACTCGGTGCCCGCTCTCGAGATCCTCGCCCACCGCGTCGTCTGGTCGGTTCCGCTCCTGATCGTGATCATCGCCGGACGGAGCCGCCTGCCGGTCCTCATCACTGCCCTCCGGACGCCCGCTACCGCCGGCACCGCTCTCATCGCCGGTCTTCTGCTGTCGGTGAACTGGGGCTTCTTCGTTTGGGCGATCACGGCCGAGCGCATCGTTGAGGCGTCCCTCGGCTACTTCATCAATCCACTCGTCTCGGTGGCGCTCGGGGTGATCGTGCTGAGGGAGAGGCTCAACACGGCGCAGCGCTTCGCGATCGCAATTGCAACCGTCGGCGTAGTCGGCATGACGGTCCTCGTCGGCGTCCTGCCGTGGGTGTCGCTCACGCTGGCCTTCTCGTTCGGAACGTACGGGTTGCTCAAGAAGCGCGGATCTGCGGCACCGCCGTTCGAGGGGCTCTTCATGGAGTCGCTCTTCGTCTCGGCACCTGCCTTCGCCTACTTGGTCTTCCTCGCCGCCGACGGGACGGGAGCGCTCGGGTCGGCACCAACAACGACGACGCTTCTCCTCCTCGCCGGAGCCATCACCGTGTTCCCGCTCATCCTCTTCGGAGCGGCGGCGCAACGGATCCCTCTCTCGACGCTGGGCGTTCTGCAGTACCTCACCCCGACCCTCCAACTCCTCGTCGGTGTCGTCATCTACGGCGAGACGGTGTCGGACGGCAAGTGGTTCGGATTTGCGCTCGTGTGGATTGCCCTGGTCATCTACACGTACGACAACGTCCGCTCCATGCGAGCCACACGGAGGGTCTCACCGTGAAGCCATTCGATCAACTGACCGAAGGCGGGCGCAACCGGCGCCTCCGCAAGCTCGCCCTCGCCGCGCTCGGCGAGTACGACCTCGACGTGGCCACGCTGCGGTTCCTCGGACGGCACAGCAACAGCCTCTTCAGGCTCACCGCGGTCGACGGCAGCCGGTATGTCGTTCGTGTCGGCATCAACGGGCCGGTGGCGCACCCGGCTTCCCAGGTCGAGGCCGAAGCGGCGTGGATCGAAGCTTTGGCCCGCGACACGTCGATCACGGTCCCCGAGCCGATCCGCAATCGCGCCGGAAGCCCCGTTACGACCGTGGCGATCGACGGTGTGCCGGATGAGCGCAACGTCGTCGTCTTCCGATGGCTCGACGGGCGCATTTCGGACACCACGGTGAGCCCCGCCGCGATGAGGGCAATCGGAACCGTTGCCGCCCGACTCCACCTCCATGCAGCAACCTGGAAGCCTCCCCAACCGTTCGCGGCGCTCTCCCACGATCGCGTCTTCCCGTACGACGAGCCGGTCGTGCTCTTCGACGGCGATCACGGAGGGTTGCTGTCGCCGTCGCGCACGGCCATCTTCCGGGAAGCTGCTGACCGAGCCACGGTGGCGATCGACCGCCTTAGCGCCGTTGAACCGATGCGCGTCGTCCATGGAGACCTTCATCGATGGAACGTGAAGATCCAACGAGGCATCGCCGCGCCGTTCGACTTCGAGGACCTGCTGTGGGGATGGCCGGCGCAGGACATCGCGATCACGTTCTACTACCAGTGGTCCGACGCCCGGTTCAGAGAACTCAACGACGCCTTCCGGGCCGGCTACGAAACGGTGGCTCCTTGGCCGGAACGACATCCGGGTGAGATCGACACGTTCATCGCGAGCCGGACACTCGTGATTGCGAACAGTGTGCTGCTCCAACCCGAGTGGCGTGGCGTCGCTGAAGAGGTGTTCGAACGCGGCGAGCGCAGGATCAGGGATCTGCTGGACATCTGATCGGACACGGTGATCCGGCGAAGGCGGCCGGTGCGATACTGGGACATCATGACCGCCAGAACGCGTCCGAGGACGACGTCACGAGCGCTGCGCACCGAGGCAGACTGGTGGAGAGTGCACGCCTTCATCATCGAAACGTATCCGATCACGCCGACCGGACAGAACTGGGAACACAGGCGCTGGGAGGGGTACCGGTTCCACGAAGAGCGTCCGATCCCCATCCGCCGATTCAGAGAGATCGTCCGGATCTGGGAGAGCGACGGCCGGATCGTCGGCGTAGCGAACCCGGAGGACGGGGGCGACGTCCACCTCCAGGTACATCCCGGTTTCCGCCGCCTCGAGTCCGAAATGCTCGCATGGGGCGAAGAGCACCTCTCCGCTCCGACCGGGGACGGCAAACGTCGCACGATCAGCACGTTCGCCTACCGCTATGACACGCTGCGCCGCCACCATCTCGAGGAACGCGGCTGGAAACCGCTCGACGCGGGATGGGTCGCCCGCCGTCTTCGCCTCAGCGCAGTCGAGCCGCTGCCGACGCCGGAGATCGAGGGCTACGTCCTCCGGCCCACGAGTCCGGGAGACCCTGACCTCGCCCAGCACATGGCCGACATCCTCAACGCCGGCTTCGGGAGGACGAGCCACACGGCGAAGGAGTACGCGACCTTCATGGCGAAGGCACCGGTCTTCTCCCACGACTTGAACCTCGTCGCAGAGGTGCCCGACGGATCGTTCGCCGCACACGTCGGCTGCAACTTCGATGCTCGCAATCGCATGGGCTTCTACGAGCCTGTCTGCACGCACCCCGATCACCGGCGCCAAGGACTCGCACAGGCACTGATGCTCGAAGGCCTCAATCGGTTCAAGGCGCTCGGAACAACCGACGTCTACGTCGAGACCGGAGACGACCCGGCGGCGAATGCCCTCTACGACTCCGTGGGCTTCACCGAGGGGTACTGGGGAAACCTCTGGCGGAAGACCTGGTAGCGCCGGTCATGCGGTGGCCGGGCGCCGGACTCCGCTCCTCCGGCCGGCGACAACGATGCCTGTGATGGCGAGCGCCGCACCGATCACGATCGGAAGGGTGAGCACCTCGTCGAGGAGAACCACGCCCGCCACGACCCCGATGACCGGGGCGAGGTAACCGGTAAGCGCCACCCGGGCAGCCGAGGCATGCCGGGAAGCGAAGAGGGTCGCGAAGAACGGCAGGAACGTGCTGCCGACACCGAGGGCGACAAGCACCGGCCACGCCACGCCGGCAATGCTCGAGACGTCGATGTCACGCAGGACAAGGCCCAGGACGGACACGACGGCAGCGCCCGCGACGAACATCGGGACCGCAAGCTCTGTCGTCTTGTGCCGTGGCGCGTACTTGCGAGCGAGCACACCGCTCGACGCGCCGGCAACCACACCGACGAGAGCGAAGGCGGCTCCGAGCCTGATGTCGCCACCCTCGCTGATGCCCGACTCGCCGGAAGCGATGATCAGTGTCGTCCCGAAGAGGCCGATGAGCAGGCCGAGGATCTGATTCCTGTCGAGGCGCTCATGGATGAATACCGCGGCAAGCGCTGCCGTCGCCGCCGGGATGAGCGTGATGAAGATGCCCTCGACACCGGCAGAGACGTACTGGAGCGACGAGATGAACAGCGCGGGAGCGAAGCCGATCCTCAGCACGCCGATGATGGCGCCGTCCCGCCATGCCGAGGCCGTGATGTTGGGGAGTTCTCGGCGGCCGATGATGAGGACGACGACCGTGGCGACGGAGATGCGGCCGACGACGACGGTGAACGTCGTGGCACCCTCGGCAAACAGGAACCGCGTGCCGACACCGGCGAATCCCCAGCCAAGTGAGGCGGCGAGCAGGGCGGCGAGGACCTTCGACTGCATTCGCCGGACGGTACCGGACCGGGAGGATCAACAGGCCGGGGCGATCGACGGACCCTCAGGTCAGCAGATCGAGTGCCTTCGCGGCGTGTTCGACCGATTCGATCGTGATCGGATCGAGGACGAGTTGAACGTGGTCCGCTCCCAACTCGGCGTAGCGAGAGAGCGTTTCTGACAGCATCTCGGGAGGACCGCTCTGCGGCTCTGCGGTGTGCCGCTCCGTGTCCCCCTGCTTCCGTCCACCACCCCCGGTGAACTGCCAGTAGAGGGCGGTCGTGCGGCTGATCTCCGATGGATCGCGGTCGACGGCTCGCGCGGCATCGTCGATTGTGGCGTTGAGCCGTGCGAACCCCTCGGGGTTGTTCCCGTGCCAAGCGTGCCACGTGTTCCAGAGTTCGACGTGTGGAAGCGTGATCCCCAACACGCGAGGGCCCTTCGAGCCGATCATGATCGGCGGACCTTCGGGTCGGCTGCGCGGCACGAGCCGGCAGTCCCGGGCCGAGTAGTAGCGGCCCTCGAAGTCGATCTCTCCTTCACGAAGCAGCGTGCGGATGATCGTGAACGCCTCATCGAATCGGCTCGCACGGTGATCGAACGGGAAGCCATATGCCCGGTATTCGACCTCGTTCCACCCTGCACCGAGGCCGAGGATGAGTCGGCCGCCGGAGATCTCGTCCACCGTCGTCGCCTTCTTCGCAAGCATTGCGGGGCTGTGGAAGCTCGTTGCCGCGACGAGCGGGCCAAGCTGAACGCGTTCTGTGATCGCTGCGAGGGCGGCGAGGACGGACCACGCCTCCCACGGCCCCGCCGGCCCGTCGGGCGTGTCGTAGAGCAGGTGGTCACCGACCCAGATCGAGTCGAAGCCGAGGCCTTCGACGGCGAGGGCGATCTCCTTGAGGTCGACCCACCGGGCCTCCCATTCGACTTCAGGGAGTTGGACACCGACGGAGAGGGAGCGCTGAGTCATTGCAAGATCGTACATCCGCCCGAACTCTGGGCTGTAGAGACACCTCTATGCGCCTGGGAGCCCTGGGTTCGTGAGGCACTAGGGTCGGCGGCATGCACACTGGCGTCTCCATCTTCGCGACCGACACCACCCTCCAGCCCGTTGAACTCGGCCGGGCCGTCGAGGAGCGGGGCTTCGAATCCCTCTGGCTCCCCGAGCACAGCCACATCCCGGTATCCAGAACGACCCCGTGGGGCGGGGCGAAGGACGCCCCTCCCCTCCCGGAGATGTACTGGCGTACCCACGACCAGTTCGTCGCACTCGCCGCGATCGCAGCAACGACCGACACTCTCCTGCTCGGCACCGGCATCACCCTCGTCGCCCAACGCGACCCCATCTGGCTCGCGAAACAGGTCGCGTCCCTCGACACCATCTCGAACGGCCGGGTCATCTTCGGCATCGGGTACGGCTGGAACAAAGAGGAGATGGCGAGCCACGACATCGCGTACCTCGAGCGAAGGGCGATCCTGCGCGAGAAGGTCCTCGCGATGAAGGAGCTCTGGACGAACGACATCGCCTCATTCGACGGCGAGCACGTCCACCTCGAGCCCTCGTGGTCGTGGCCGAAACCGGTGCAGAAGCCCCACCCACCGATCGTGCTCGGCGGCGGTGCAGGTCCGAAGACGTTCAACGACATCGCCGAGTTCTGCGACGGGTGGATGCCGATCGCGGGCCGCCACGATTTCACATCGAGACTCCACGATCTCGCCGCTGCCGTCCGCGCGGCGGGTCGAGAGCCGGCGTCGGTGAAGCTCGGCGTCTTCGGCGCCCGGCCGAACGTCGAGGCGCTCCGAGAACTCGCTGCAAGCGGCGTGTCGCGGGCAGTGCTGCCGCTCCCGTCGAAAGACGCCGACGTCGTGATCGAGAAGCTCGATCGATACGCCGAGCTTGTCGAGGAGTTCCGCCGAGGCTGAAAACGCAGTCGCTCGTTCGGGAATCATT
Organism: Actinomycetota bacterium; assembly: GCA_039715165.1. Taxonomy (GTDB): domain Bacteria; phylum Actinomycetota; class Acidimicrobiia; order Spongiisociales; family UBA5794; genus JAHEEL01. Next base: position 2,438 of record JBDLHX010000039.1, on the reverse strand, counting down.
CTGTACCGTTGTGACCGTGACGAGGCGAGACCGAAACGATCCGGCGGCACCCGCAATCGAGACGACGCTCATTCAGCTCGCGCTGTGGGTTCGCGTCTTGGGGTTCATCTGGATGACGCTGCTCGTCATCGTCACCTGGCTCACCGACGACGGAGCGAACCGCCTCGTGGTCGCAGGGGCCGAACTCCTCGCAGGCGTTTGGACGTACATCACGGTGCGGTCGGCGCGCAATCCCCTCTCGATGCGCAGTTGGCAGTTCGCGGTCGCCGACGGCATCGTCGCTCTCCTCGTTGCGAGCGCCTCATACGTCTCCGGCGCCGGTGAGCTCTTCCACGGCGGCTACCCGATCTCGTGGCTCGCCGTCGCCGCCTACGCAGGCGGCATGCGCTACTCCGTCACGGCGGCACTCGCTCTGGGGAGTCAGCAGGTTGTCGGGCACGTTCTCACCGATCGCTCGCTCGTCGCGACGACCGGAGCACTCGTCTTCCTGGTCTTCGCTGTCATCTTCGGGTGGACGATCGACACGCTCCGTCGAAACGACGCTCGTCGCAGCGAGGCGGAGCGCGCCCTCGAGGCCGAGCGAACCGAACGGGCCCTCGAGGCCGAGCGGCTTGCGCTCGCGAATGAGCTCCATGACTCGATCCTCCAAACGCTCCAAGTGATCCGCACGGATGCCGACAATCCTTCACGCGTCCGCTACCTCGTGCGAAGCGAAGAGCGGGCCATCGACCGGATGATCAGCCGGTACCGCCGCCCGGAGGACGGCGGCTTCGAGGAGGCGCTTCTCACCGTGCGAGATGAGGTTGAGGATCTGCACGGCACCGAGATCAGAATCGTCATCCGCGACGACACCCCGATGACCCCCGCCGTCGAGGCCGCAATCGCCGCGACCCGTGAGGCGCTCTCCAATGCATCCCGCCACTCCGGATCGCCGATCATCAACCTCTATGCGGAGGCGCATGACGGGCACGTCCATATCTTCGTCCGGGATCGGGGCGCGGGCTTCGACCCCACCGAGGTCATCGAGGGGCGTGGGCTGAGGCACTCGCTGCGCGAACGAATGGCCACCGCGGGCGGCTCCGTCGCGATCACCAGTTCGGTGGGCGAAGGAACCGAAGTAGAGATCTGCTCCGGAGTGTGCTCATGACCGATCGTCTCCGCGTGTTCCTCGTCGACGACCACGACGTCGCCCGTGCCGGTGCCCGTCACTACCTCGAGGACCGATTCGACATCGTCGGTGAGGCGGACAATGCCATCGACGCCATCGAGATGATCTGCGACCGGGTACCCGACGTCGTACTGCTCGACGTTCGGCTCCCGGGCGGAGGCGGTGCAAGCGTCGTCGGGCCGGTGCATGCGCGTCTGCCCTCTGTGCGGTTCCTCGCATTCACCGTGTCGGCCGAACGCGATGACGTTGCTCAGCTCCTCGAAGCCGGCGTCGATGGCTACGTCACGAAGACCACGTTCGGTCCGGACCTCCCCGATCTCGTCGAAGCGGCCGCGGCGGGACAGCGACCCGTCTCCCCGGACGTCGCCGGCTACCTCCTCGACATCGACGAACAGATCATCGAGGCCGCCGGCATCGAGAAGCTCACCCCCAGAGAACGCGAGGTCGTGAACCTCATCGCCCGCGGTTACTCCTATCGAGAGACGGCGGGCCGCATGGACATCTCGGTCAAGACGCTCGAGACGCACATGCACCACATTTTCGAGAAGCTCGGCATCGCGAGCCGCCACGAGTTATCACGTCTGGCGTACGACACAGGCTTCGTTCGACCCGATGACCTGCCCAGCACGTAGGTACGCATAGGGGTAATCCCCGATAGCGCTATCGGCCCACTTCGTCGACGATTGCACAACGCGAGAGGTTGATTCGGGGCAAGTCGCACTCGAACCCGCAACGACCCGGAGTCCCCTCCGGGACGGGGGGAGCGGGAGCGAGATCGACAGAGATTGGGAACTGGCTCTCGGGATTCGAGACGGGGCGGCGACAAGCCGTCCCGTTTCGCGCGCGGTGGCCGACGCCGCATGGGCCGTTCCCGTTGGGACGGAGAGCCGGTAGCGTGCCGGCCCAGCGACGAAGCGAGGCTCCTTGAACGACGCCGCCGAAATGCCAGACGGGCGCGACCTCATCCGCACCATGGGATGGATCCCCCTCCCCTACTCGTGCGTCGGACTCGTGCGCAAGACCGCCGTTTCGGGGCGAAACACGGTCTGGTCGTGGCTCGTCCTCATTCCGTGGGCATCCGACTCGAAGCCCTGGATCGACGGCACGGAGGTCATGCAGGCCTCGACGAAGACAGAGGATGAGGAACGGGCGGAGATCGTCGCGCACATGCGCGACCTCCTCGACCATCGCTACGGAGAGACGGTCGGGAATCGGGCCGTCGACGACCTGCTGCGTCGCATCCAGGAAGACGCATAGGCGCTCCGGCGAA
>JBDLHX010000038.1:0-20345 GCA_039715165.1 Actinomycetota bacterium | reverse complement strand
AGGCGAACGCGACGCCAAGTACGCATCCCTCGCAGCGGCCACAGCATCGGGTGCACCCGACGGACGCCACGTCTCGATCGAAGATGCCGGCCACAATGTTGTCCTCGACGCCCCATCGGAGCTCCTTTCGATCGTCTCGGAGTTCTGTCTCGGCTGACCGGAGCGGACTTCGTCCGTGAACTCCCCATGGGCGTAGTCTGCTGGTGGTGTGGATGTGGCCGAGGGGTACCTCGGCTTCCTCCCCTTCAGCCTCAATCCACGGTATCTCAGCGCCGCGGAAACGTGACGAAGCGGGCTGTTGGAAGTCTCCCCCAGGAACTGGGGGAGAGACCAAAGCACCGCTACCACGCGAAGAAACCGCGGATCCAGGCGCAAGGCGGGGGAGATGCCGGTAGGGCATTAGGGGGCCGGTGCAGGTTTGGGGGAACTCGATGTGAGACAGGATCCCTTGTGGTGTGCGTCGCTCGCAGGTGGAGCCGTCCCCCTGCGCCCCAGCATCAGCTCGGGCGCGTCCCCCGTCCCTTCGGTGTATGGACCGGGGACATGCGTTGTGGGAAGGTGTTCGCTCCAGCCTGAGAGTCCGTGGATTGAGGCTGAGGGGAGGGAAGCCATCGCGCACTCTGTCATCACTGCTGATCGGTATCGATCAGGAACTCGGTGATGGCCGCGACGTAGTCATCGGGCCGCGCCAGCACCGACTCGTGCCCTGCGCCGTCGAGTTCGACGACGCGATCTGCATGGATCCGCTGCGCAAGGTCATACTGACTCCGAGGGGGAACGATTTGGTCGAGCGTCGGGACGATCACCATCGTCGGCACAGCGATCTCCCCGATCCAAGGGCGAGAATCGAAACGCCACGCCGCGAATGCCGATTCGTAGAACAGCGTCGGATCCCGATTGAGCAGCGCCGTCCACATCCACCGTTCATGGCTGGGATCGGTGAGCCCGTTCCGGCGCAGGTAACGGAATGTGAACAACGCGGCTTCCTTCTTCGACAGGCGGGCGACGGCGCGAGCGAGCCAGATGACGACGAATGCTCCGGTACGACGACGGTCGACGGGGTGCGCCGCCGTTCCGGCCAGGATCAGTCGTCTCACGCGCTCCGGATGGCGGTGTGCAACGGCCTGGGCGGCGAGTCCACCCATCGAGTAGCCGAACAGATCCACTCGGTCGTAGCCGAGCTCGTCGAGGACTCCCACGATCTCCTCGGCCAGATTCTCGATGTCGAACGAGCCGCGGATGCGCTCCGACTTCCCGTGGTTGCGATGGTCCGGAACGATCACCCGGAACCGCTCGGTGAGGGCGGGGATGATCGGGAAGAAGTTCATCTCTCCGTCGAAGCTCCAGCCGTGAGAGAGAACGAGTGGTGGGGCATCTTCGGGTCCGGTCTCTCGCACGAAGAACTCCCGCTCACCGACGAAGACGGTCCGGCCCGGCACGTGGACGGGTCGCTCTTGTTCGCCCTCATAGGTCGGTTCCGTCTCCGGTCCGAAGAGGCGCCAGGCCAGCCATGCCAGACCGAGGAGGCCGAGGAATCGCCGGATCACACGCATGACCACAGCGTACGTGACCCGACCTCGGCCGGCGCAGGGCGGACCGGTACGCTGTCCCCATGGCCCGGTTGCATCTCCATTCGTTCGGTGATGACCTCGCGAGCGTTCTCCTGCTTCACGGCCTCGGCTCAGCCGGTCCCGTCTGGTGGCGCGTGGCCGAAGCTCTCGCCGACGCCGGTCACAGCTGTCTCGCCCCGGACCTTCGCGGCCACGGCGAAAGCCCTCTCACCGCGAGCTACCCCCTCGACGGCTATGCCGAGGACGTAATCGAGTCGTGCCGCGGTCCGTGGGATCTCGTGATCGGCCACTCGCTCGGCGGAGCTATCGCGGTTCGTGCCGGAACGATCGACCCAAGCTTCACCGGAGCACTTCTCCTCGTTGACCCCGCAATCGATCTCGACGCTGAGATGATCCGTGAGGTCCGGGCCAACCTCGTAGCCGAGGCGGAGAACCCGCCCCCGGTCGAGCAACTCATGGCCGACCACCCGAAGTGGCACCATGGGGATTGCGTTCGCAAGCACGCCGCCGTCCTCGCCACATCGCCCGAGGTCATGGCCGCGACGTTTGACGACAACCCGGAGTGGATGCTGGGCACCGAGATGGCCACTCTCCCGGTTCCCGTGCACATCCTCGGCGCCGGCACCGAACCGCTCTACTCAACAGACGACTTCGAACGACATCGCGAAGAAGCCGGAAATCTCACATTCGAGGTCGCCACCGATACCGGCCACTCGGTCTATCGCGACGACGCGAAGACCGTCATCCAGCGAGCGCTGGAACTCCTCGCCCGCTGATTACTTGGCTTTGGCGCCCCACTTGACGAGGAGCTTCTTCGGGATGAGCCTGACGATGAACACCAGGACGATCGCACCGATGATCCCCCACACGATGTTCCCGCCCGGCAGCTTGAGGAGCGCCTGAAGGCCCGAGCCGATCAGGCCTCCGATGAGGCCGACAGCGACGGAGAAGATCATCCCCACCTTCATGCCCATGAGGCGGGTACCCACGAATCCGATGACTCCGGCGGCGACGATTGCAATAACGAAGTTCACTCGTTCCTCCCTCGGTTGACCGCACGATACCCGTCGGATGCCAGGGGATGCCGCTGCTACGTGTTCCGGGTCAGGCGGTCCGTCGCAAACACGTACTCCTCGACCGGCACACCCCCGATGAGATGCTCGGTGATGATCCGCTCCATCACGTCGACCGTCACCGAGTGGTACCAGACGCCATCGGGGTAGACAACGGCGATCGGACCACGCTCACAGATGCGGAAGCAATCGACCTTCGACCGGAGAACAACCCCGCTTTGCCCCGGCGCTTCTGGCGGCGGCGAGTCGAGATCCGTTCCGCGCCACGGCGCTGGGGCCGAGGCCAGATCGAGCTCCTTGAGGCGGCGCTTGAGATGGCGCCACACTTCTGTGCTCTCCTCTGAGGTCGCGCAGCGGGGCGTCGCCTGGCTCGCACAGAGCAAGATGTGGCGCTGCAGGGATCCGATCCCGAGCGCTGATGAGATCGTGTTGAGGCGTTCCTGAGATACGTCGGCCATCAGGGGAGTCTGCCGCAGCCCGCGCGCCGCCGCAACCTCGCAGCGCTACGCTGCGCGGCGATGGACTTCATTCGCCTCACGTCGTACAGCCACGGCTCCGGTTGAGCGTGCAAGCTCGGATCTGACGAGCTGGCGCAGGTCCTGCGCCGTCTGCACGGTTCGGAGATAACACGGCACCCGGATCTCCTCATAGGGATCGACGGGTCGGACGACGCCGCCGTCTACAAGCTCACCGACGACCTCGCCCTCGTGCAGACGGTCGACTTCTTCACGCCGATCGTGGACGACCCGGGGGACTGGGGCCGCATCGCTGCCGCCAATGCCCTCTCCGATGTCTATGCCATGGGCGGTCGACCCCTCACGGCGCTCCAACTCCTCTCATGGCCGAGGGAGAAGCTGCCGTTCGACACGGCTGCGGATGTCATTGACGGCGCCGTCGAGGTCCTGACCGAGGCCAACTGCACCCTCGTCGGCGGGCACTCGATCGACGACACCGATCCCAAGTTTGGATTCGCTGTTACCGGCCTCGTTCATCCAGATCGCATGATCACGAACGCCGCAGCGCAACCCGGCGACCGTCTCGTGCTCACGAAGGCGCTCGGAACGGGCGTCATCGCAACCGCCATCAAGGAGGGGACTGCATCGGCTTCGAGCGCCGATGCCGCCATATCTTCGATGCGGCGGCTGAATGCAGCTGCATCCGCGGTTGCCGTTGATCTCGGCGTGACCTCGGGAACCGACGTCACCGGCTTCGGGCTCCTCGGCCACCTCGCCGAGATGGTTCGAGCGAGCGGCGTGAGCGCATCGATCGAAGCTGCAGCCGTGCCGATCCTCGAAGGCGCCCTCGAACTCGCGGCCGTCGGCGCAGTCCCGGGCGGCACAAAGCGGAACTACCGGGCGGTGCGGGACATCGTCGACTTCGGTGACACACCGGCACCGCTTCGCACGATCCTTGTCGATGCTCAGACGAGCGGAGGCCTCCTGCTATCGGTCGCCCCGGACGTCGTCGACGAACTCGTCGAGCGAAGCGCCACCGGCGGCGACCTCGCCGCGGTGATTGGGCAGATCGAAGCGCCCGCCGAAAGCCCGCCCATTTCGGTTCGCTGAGCCGACAACGCGTCGGGTCACCGGCGGAATCTCCGTGTTATGCTCGCGGCAATAGCCGATTCACCGGATCGGTTGTGCAGGCCCCCTCTCCCCCCGTGGGGGCCTGCCCCTATTCTGGGGTCTTCTCGGCCCCGGCACCCAGGCGATAGGCTGAGTCCGTCATGCGTCTGAGATTCCCCCGCCCCCGCGCTGTCACCGAAACGCTCAGGGATCTGGCGCGCCGTCACCCCGACGAGGCCGAGGCGTATCTCGACACCCACCACGACGAGTGGGAAGAGCTCGCGGAATCCACACCGGAGAATGCTGCAGACATCCTCGAAGCGCTGCAGGAAGAGGGGGCTGCGGACCTCCTCAAGGATCTGGACCCGGACGATGCCGGCGAGGTGCTGGACGAGATGCGCCCGGAGGCTGCGGCCGACGTGCTCGAGACGATCCGCCCATCCACAGCCGCTGCGCTCATCGCCATGATGGACGCCGACCAGGCCGCCGACGTCATCGGCGCCCTCGAGCCGGACGAGCGGACGGCCGTCCTCTCTGCGCTCGACTCCGATACCGCCACCGAGATCCACAACCTCCTCGTGTACGCCGCCGACACGGCGGGCGGCATGATGACGACCGACTACGCGGCGCTGCACGCCGGCGTCACCGCGGGGGAAGCCATCGAGGCGCTTCGCCGACTCCACGACGAACTCGGCTCCAACCTGTCCTACGTCTACGTCATCGACGAGATCGGGCGGCTTCGCGGAGTCGTCTCGTTCCGTGAGCTCGTGTTCGCCCGACCCGGCCAGGGGCTCGACGACGTCATGTTCGCCGATCCGGTTTCGGTGACACTGGCGACCGACCGGGAGATCGTTGCAGAGCTCATCCAGCGCTACCACCTCTTCGCCATCCCGGTCGTCGACGAGGGAGGGCTCCTCGTCGGGATGGTGAAGATCTCCGAGGCACTCGAAGCCATCCAGGCCGAGGCCGGTGAGGACATCGCCGTCATGGTCGGCGCCGGTGAGGAAGAGACAATCTTCACACCTGTGACGCTCTCCGTGCGAAGGCGGCTGCCGTGGATCGCCTTCAACCTCGTCATCGGGTTCCTCATCGCCTACGTGATCGCACAGTTCGAGACGACCCTCGCCGGCGCAGCGGTGCTCGTCGCCTACATGCCGCTCGTCGCACTCCTCGGCGGCAACTCGGGAGCGCAGAGCCTCGCCGTCATCATCCGGTCGATAGCGGTTGGAGACCTTCCACGAGGTCGGGCGGGACGCGCCATACGCAGGGAGATGACGGTGACGCTCATCGATGGGCTCGCGATCGCGATCCTCGCCGCTCTCATGGGGGCGGCCACCGTGGGGTTCTTCGGAGAGCAGTCGACGGTTGCGCCGGCCGAGATGGCGATCATTCTCTTCGCAGCGGTCGTCGTGTCGTTCACCGTGGGTGGAATCGTCGGGTCGGGCATCCCCATCGTCCTCCGACGCCTCGGGCAGGACCCGGCGCTCGCGTCGAACATCTTCCTGACGTTGACGACGGACCTGGTCAGCTTCGGCGGCTTCCTGGCAATCGCCGCGCTGCTGCTCTAGGGCTCTCTGCGAGAGGACCCTCTACGACCCGAGAACTGCCGTGCCTGAGTCCTCGAACAGCCCGAGGTAGACGATGCGGAAGCCCTCTTCGAGCCGCGCGAGGTAGTTGTTCTCGAGCGCCGCAAGCTGAGCCTCGTCCGGCTCTTCGACGAGAACGGAGTCAGCGGCCTCGGGCGAATCGACGACGTGCGCCTCAAAGATCGGTGGGAAGCGGTCAACGGCATCTGCGATCACGTCGTAGATGTCGAGATCCGAAAGCGTCGTGTACGACGCGGGGTCGAGCAGCAACACCACCGTGTCGCCGGTCTCTGGCGAGACGACCCGTTCGGCGATCCGGTACTCGGGGAAGGTCGGCACTGCCGGAGCCGATGTCGGAGCGACCGTCGTCGTTGTCGTCGTCGGAGCGACCGTCGTCGTTGTCGTCGTCGGAGCGACCGTGGTGCTGGTCGTCGTGGAGGTCTCGTCACTCGCCGAAGAGCACGAAGCGAGGACGAGTGCGGTAGCGGCGAATATGAGGATCCTCGGCTTCATGGGATCCGATTCTATCCCGTGCCGCCGACTCCGCCGGTAGCGATCCATTCATCGAACTCGACGCCCTCCATCCACGGTGCGCCGTTCACGACTCGGAAGCGTCGCTTCACCTCATCAAAGGCGTAGGACGACGGGGATTTCGCCAGCTCGCGCTCTGCGAGTTCGAGACCCGGCCGCCATGCCGGAACGCCGACGGCGAGGTCCACTCTCGTTTCCCACGACGCCTCGCTCCGGTAGCGGTCAGCGTCGGGCGAACTCCAGAAGCGCTCGAGCTTCCCGGCAATGCGCAGCGCCCGCCGCAACGACCGGGCTGCTTCCCGGTCGATGGCCTCGGCATCGCTCCCGAGGCTCTCCATCCAGTCGGCATACGCCTCATCGCCCCAGCGCTCCGGTTCCATGACGACATCGCGGTAGAGGCCATCGACCGCCTCCGCCAGGGAGATACTCATCTGCCGAGTTCCCGATCGACGAGGGCGGAGAACCCATCCTGGAGGCGTTTCGTACCGGGACCGGGAGCGAAGTCGTCGTCGTTGATCGTGGTGACGGGGAGCACCTCTCGTGTGGTCGACATGGCGACGACTTCGTCGGCTCCGAGCACGTCCTCGATCGAGTACCGCCCTTCGTGCACCGTCATGCCGATGGCGTCGGCCACCTCGATCACCGTACGGCGCGTGATCGATTCGAGAATGCCGATCTCGAGACCCGGAGTGAACAGTCCGTTCCCGACGATCCACCCGATCGAATACGTGGGCCCTTCGAGCACCATGCCGGTGATGCCGATGAGCAGCGCATCGTCGAACCCGTCATCGTTCGCAGCAACGGAAGCGGCGAGATTGAAGCCGTACGACAGCGCCTTCGCCCCCGTCAGTTCGAACCACTCGCCGTCGGTGTGCCACGGGGCGACGCGCGTCTGAAGCGCGAGGCCGTCGGGGAGAGCCGGCACCGATTCAGCGAAGGCCACAACGCGCGACTCGGTACCGGGATGAGTCGCATCCAAGCCTCCGGACACGAACACGCGAACCACGCAGTCCCCTGCCGGTTCGGCAACGGCCCGGCACCATCGAGAGACTGCATCGCGGTCGGGGACGGGGATGCGGAGCTTCTTCGAACTTCCCGCGAGGCGATCGAGATGGGCGTCGAGTCGGAAGATCGACCCACCGTACGAACGCATCGCTTCGAAGCAGCCGTAGCCCCGTTGGAACCCGATGTCGAAGACGGATATCACCGCATCGGACGGTGCCACTGCCCTGCCGTCGATGAGCACGGAGCCGATCACTGCCATACGTCAAGCGTATCCCAGTAGCAAGTGGCAAGTAGCAAGATCGGCCTACGGAGTCTTGTGTCTTGCTACTTGGATAAGAACTTGTTCGTGATCGGGAGACGGCGGTCCCGGCCGAAGCCCTTGCTCGTGATCCTCACCCCGGGCGGCGCCTGGCGCCGCTTGTACTCGTTGCGGTCGACCATCCGTGCGATTCTGCATGCGAGATCCCGGTCGAAGCCGAGGGCGGCAATCTCATCGACGGTGCGATCGTGCTCGACGTAGTGCTCGAGGATCGCATCGAGCAGGTCGTAGGGCGGAAGCGAGTCGGTGTCGAATTGGTCCGGCCGCAGCTCAGCGGACGGCGCCTTGTCGATGATCGCCTGCGGGATCACTTCGACATGGCGGTTCCGCCACATGGCGAGCCGATAGACGAGGGTCTTGTACACGTCCTTGAGCACGGCGTACCCGCCGGCCATGTCCCCGTACAGCGTGGCGTACCCGACGGCCATCTCCGACTTGTTCCCCGTCGCAACGACCATCCCTCCAAACTTGTTCGAGACCGCCATGATGATCGTGCCGCGGATCCGCGCCTGCAGGTTCTCCTCGGCGACATCCGGCTCAGTCCCGGCAAACAGCGGATCGAGCGTGTCGAGGAACGACCCGAACGTTCCCTCGATCGGGATGACGTCGAACCTGCACCCGAGGTTCGCGGCGAGCGCCCGGGAGTCCTCGACCGAACCTTCCGACGAGTAGCGAGTCGGCATCGTGATCGTGTGAACGGCGTCCGGCCCCAGAGCGTCGACGGCGATCGTCGCGGAGAGCGCCGAGTCGATCCCTCCGGACGACGAGATGACAACGCCGTTGAAGCCGTTCTTCTTCACATAGCCGCGAAGCCCGGCCACGAGAGCCTCGTAGATCTCGGCATCGCCCTCGAGGCGCGGCGATTGCCGCGTCTCGGGAACATCTGGTCGCTGCGCGGCGTGTGCGGCGACCGGCACCGGCTCGGTCGTCACCGGGCGGTCGATCGGCACCGGCACGTCGACGATGAAGAGCTCTTCCTTGAACTGCGCCGCCCGATACAAGAGCGTGCCGTCGACTGCGAACACCATCGAGTCCCCGTCGAAGACGAGTTCGTCCTGCCCCCCGACACAGTTCACATAGACGACGGCCGACCCGCTGCGAATGGCCTCGTCTCTCAGGAGCGCGGCCCGCTCCTCCGTCTTGCCGATGTGGAACGGGGAGCCGTTGATGTTGAGCAGCAGCCCGGCCCCGGCGGCGGCCTGCCGAGCGGGCGGTCCGGTCGGCGACCAGATGTCTTCACAGATCGACACACCTGCCACCGCGCCGCCGATTCCCCAGAGGCGCAGCGGGTCACGGCTCTCCGCGAAGTAGCGGGCCTCGTCAAAGACCCCGTAGTTCGGCAGCAGCTCCTTGTGATAGATGCCTGCGATCCGCCCCCCTGCAAGGACCGCAGCGGCATTCGTGACGCGGCGCTCGACCGAGTCGTCGTCGACGACTCCCTCATCGAGCAGATCAACGAAGCCCACGACCACGGCGCAGCGCCCGGACGCAGTGGCGAGGCGTTCGACGACCCGAAGGTTCTCCTCGACGAAGCCGGCCCGCAGCACGAGGTCTTCCGGTGGGTACCCCACGGTCGCGAGTTCGGGGAGAACGAGCACATCCGCGCCGGCGTCCTCCGCCCATCTCATCGCGTCGCGAATGCGCTCCTCGTTGCCGGAGAGATCCCCGACGGTGAGGTCGATCTGCGCCCCGGCGACTCGTATCACCCTTGTGCTCATAGGCCGTAGACGGTCTCTTCGATGAGGAAGTCGACGACCGCGTTGAGGGCCTCGCGGTTGTCCGCTCCGGCAGCGACCGCCGCTTGGTAGATCGAGCGCTGGCGATTCGCGCTCGTCCCGCGTTCGACGATCTCATGCACGTGGGCGACCTCCTCTACACAATCGAGACGCTCGGCGTCCTCGGCGACGAGGCCGATGACCTCAGTGAACAGTGCCTTCATCGGCACGAGTTCGCCGGTGCCGAAGTCGATGAGAGACTCGGACACGCCATAGCGCTGGGCCCTCCAGACGTTCTCCATGATGAGCATTCGCGAGTAGACGCGCCACCGCTGGTTGTCGGTGCGAAGGCGATAGAGCATCGACAGGAGCGACACGTAGAGCGCCGCGAGGGTGATGCCGTCATCGAGGCGGGTTGCGATGTCGGTCGAGCGCATCTCGAGCGTTGGATAGCGGGCAGAAGGTCGGATATCCCACCACAGCCTCGTCTCATCTTCGATGACGCCGGCCTCGATGAGGACCCGCGCATGGCGCTGATAGTCGCTCCAATCGAGAAATTCATCCGGCATGCCCGTTCTCGGAAGCGACCGGAACACGGCCGTGCGGTACGAGTTCAATCCCGTGTCGTCGCCGTGCCAGAACGGCGACGACGTCGAGAGGGAGAGAAGGTGGGGCAGGAAGTAGAGCACCTGGTTCATCAGGTCGATGCGCACGTCTTCGTCCTCGATTCCGACGTGCACATGCATGCCGCACACGAGAAGCCTGCGCACGACGCCCTGGAGCGCCTCGGCGAGAACGTCGTATCTCCTCTTGTTCGTGTGGAGCTGTTCGTCCCACGCGGCGAACGGGTGCGTGGACGACGAGATGATCGCCATCCCATACTCGGAGACGACGTTCGCGACGTCACGCCTCAGGTGGGCGAGGTGCATTCTCGCCTCTTTGATCGTTGCGCTGACGGGGGTGCCGACCTCGATCTGCGAGCGGATGAACTCGGGGCTCACCATGCCCTCGGTGATCTCTCGGCAGGCCTTGAGCAGACCGTCCGGCATGTCCGGCACGAGATCGCGGGTCTCGCGATCAACGATGAAGTACTCCTCTTCGATGCCGACGGTGAAGCTCGGCTCAGTCGTCATGGTCCCTCCTCAGGACCTAGCGTAGAGAGCGCCGGCGACGCGCCAAACCGTACAATCTCATCTCAATGACCGACCTCGTCTCACGCATCGCCGGCATCGCTCGCGAACTCGCCCCAGATTCAGTGCGATTGCGCCGCGACATCCATCGCCATCCCGAGATCGGCTGGACCGAACGACGCACCACTTATCGGATCGCCGAGGCGCTGCGGGAGAGCGGCCTGGAACCGATGGTGCGCGACGATGGCGTCGGCCTCTTCGTCGATATCGGCACGGGGGAATCGAAGGTCGCCTTCCGCGCCGACATCGATGCCCTCCCGATCCAGGAGCAGACGGGCGCCCCGTACCGCTCCCTCGTCGACGGCGTCATGCACGCGTGCGGTCACGACGCGCATACGGCGATCGGCGTGGGTGTCGCCCGGGCACTCTCGACACTCGATTCGATCCCCGGCTCCGCCAGGGTCATCTTCCAGCCGTCCGAGGAGGACTACCCCTCGGGAGCAGTCCGACTCGTCGAAGAAGGCGCCCTCGAGGGCGTCACCGCGCTCATGGCCTTCCACGTCGATCCGACGATTCCGCCCGGAACCGTGGGCCTCAAGAACGGACCGATCACGAGCGCCGCCGACCGCATCCACATCCGCCTCACCGGGCCCGGCGGTCACACGTCGCGGCCGGACCGTACGGTCGACCTCGTCCGCGCCGCCTCCAAGGTCGTCCTCGATCTCCCCGAGCGGGTCGGAGCAGCGATTCCTCAGGACCAGCAGGCCACGCTCGTGTTCGGGCGGATCAGCGGAGGTGTCGCACCGAACGCGATCCCCACCGAGATCACGGCGTCGGGGACGATCCGCGTACGCGACACGGCGACATGGCGGACGCTCCCGGAGACGATCACCCGCGAGGTCGAAGCGATTGCAGCATCGTTCGGAGCAGAGACCGATGTCGACTACGTGCGGGGTGTCCCGCCCGTCGACAACGACGCATCCGTCATCGCGACGATCGAAGAAGCCGCCGTCTCGCTCTTGGGGCCCGACGGTGTGCGCCCGACGCCTCAGTCGATGGGGTCAGAGGACTTCTCCTGGTACCTCGAGCACGTGCCCGGGGCCCTCGTTCGCCTCGGCGTGGGCAGGAACGGACATCCGGTGGATCTGCACTCGCCGACGTTCGATCTCGACGAGGCCGCTATCGAGCACGGCATCGCGCTCGCAACGCTCAGCCTGGTCCGTCTGATGGGGGCGCCACGCTGAGTCCCTCGGACTCGAGCGCCGCACGCAGCGCCGGCCCCTCCTCCACTCTCACCGAGAGCGTGAGAATGCCGCCACCGCCGTAGGGGGCGTGGCGCAGTTGGAGGTCCCGGAGGTCGACCTTGCTCGAGGCAAGGGAGCGGCCGACCGCCGCCATCTCTCCCGGCCGGTCCTCGAGAGCGACACGCACGACGCCGATTGCCGGGCCGAGAGACCTCCGCAGGCTCTGAGCGTCGGTGAGCGCGACGGCGAGGTCATCGTCGGATGCTGTGAGCGCGGCGAGGCGGGAACGGAGCTCCTCGGCTGCCGCGGCCACCTCGGCTCGGTTCGTCGTCAGGATGTCCATCCAGATCGCCGGATCAGATGCCGCGACGCGGGTGAGATCTCGGAAGCTCCCGGCTGCCAGATCCAGGGCCCCCGGTACGTCGGCGGCGCTGTCGAGAAGCGCAGCGGCAAGGATCTGCGGAAGGTGGCTGATCCGGGCCACGGCGGCGTCGTGCGCCGAGGCGGTCATCCGAACGGGCCTCGCCCCGAGGTCGGACACGATCGACTCGACGGCGGCAATGTCTCCCTCTGTAGCACCGTCCGGGACCACGACCCACGTCGCTCCCCGGAACATCCCCACACGGGCTGCGGACGGTCCGGTGACCTCCCGGCCGGCCATGGGATGCGTCCCGACGAACCGCGGTGTGCGCGCTGCCGCGAGGATCGGCGACTTCACCGAAGCGGCGTCGATGACGAGCGCGGGGGTGTCGAGCGTCCCGAGAGCATCAACTACCGCCGATGGTGGAGCGGCGAGCACGAGCAGATCTTCGACCGTGAGGTCTACGGACTCGGGGTTGTCGACCGGCTCGATGGCCCCGGCGTCCACTGCCCCGGCAAGCGCCTCCGGATCCGGGTCCCATCCGAGCGTGTCCCATCCGAGATCTCGAAGCCCGAGGGCGATCGACGTCCCGATGAGGCCGGTTCCCGAGATGAGTGCCTTCGCCACCTCGATCAGAGCTCGATGCGCATCGCCTTGGCGAGTGCCCGCACGTCGTTCATGAGGTCGGAGAACTCGCTCGGGAGGATCGCCTGCGGCCCGTCGACGAGCGCCGTCTCCGGGGCAGGGTGCACGTCGACCATGAAGCCGTCGGCGCCTGCGGCCACGGCGATCCGGGTGAGCGGGGCGACGAGATGGCGATGGCCGCCTGAGTGGGATGGGTCAACGATGATCGGGAGATGCGAGAGCCCTTTGACGATCGGCACCGCTGAGATGTCGAGCGTGTTGCGCGTCGACGTCTCGAAGGTGCGGATCCCGCGCTCGCAGAGCACGACATCGTGGTTCCCCTCTTTGTAGATGTACTCCGCCGCGTTGAGCCATTCTTCGACGGTTGCCGTGAAGCCCCGCTTGAGCATCACGGGCTTCGGCTGTCGCCCCAGCTCGGACAGGAGCGAGAAGTTCGCCATGTTCCGAGTCCCGACGCGGAGCATGTCGGCGTACGAGGAGACGAGGTCGACGTCGCGCGGGTCGAGGATCTCGACGACGAACGGCATGCCGAACTCCTCACGCGCCTCGGCGAGCAATTCGAGCCCGGCCTCACCGAGTCCCTGGAAGGAGTACGGGGAGGTTCGAGGTTTGAAGGCGTCACCGCGCAGGATCGTCGCGCCGGCCTTCTGCACTGCCTCGGCCGATGCGAAGAGCTGGTCCCTCGACTCGACGGCGCACGGTCCGGCGATCGGGGCGAAGTGTCCACCGCCGATCTTCGACGGTCCCACATCGACAACGGTGTCGTCCGGCTGGAAATCCCTGCTGACGAACTTGAACGGCTTGAGGACCGGCACAGCCCGCTCGACTCCGGGGAAGGCCTCCCACGGGAGCTGCTGCACCCGGGTCCGGTCGCCGACGATCCCGATGACGGTACGCCGGGCACCTTCGGAGACGTGCGCCTCCGCGTCGACCTCGCTGAGACGATCGAGGACGTGCTGGACGTCCTCACGGGTCGCGTCGGCGCGCATCACGATGATCAAGCTCTCATCTCCGGGCATAGTTCCAGTTCCATCGGGCGCTGAAGGTTAGGGGACCCGCGACCACCCGAGTGGAGAGTAGAGAGACAAGAGTAGAGAGATGGCCCGACGGGCGCGGAGTCGCCCGTCTTTCTGCTTTCTACTCTCTACTTTCTACTGATCTCGACTGGGCACCCGCACTGCGCGCCTCCTAGCCTTGGGTGAATGCGACGTATCCTCGTGACGGGTGCGGCCACCCGCACCGGGGGCCGCCTGATCCAGAACCTCGAGCGCTCGCCGGATACCGAGGTCTTCGCCGTCGACGATCTCGACCCGGTCGAGCGCTTCTCGTCGCACTTCGAACGCCTCAACATCGATCACCTCCGCTTCGCTCGCTACCTCCTCGACGTCAAGCCGCACACCGTCGTTCACCTCCAGACGGTCGATCGCTCGGCGATCCACGGTGCGACACGCGCCCACGAGGAGACGACGGTCGGGGCCCAAGCCCTGTTCGGCGCGATCGGCCGCTGCGTCACCGTCAAGCACGTGCTCGTGAAATCCGACGGTGCCGTCTACGGAGCCGGGCCGCGCTCCCCGTCGGTCCTCACCGTTGACTCGAAGCCGACCCGTTCGAGCGGTCGCTATCAGCGCGACCTCGAGCAGATGGAGACATTCGTTCGCGACATGGCGGCTCGCCACGACCACGTCGATTACACGATCCTCCGGCTCGCCCCGGTCTTCGGCCCCACGATTCGGAATCCGCTCAGCGCCTACCTGACACTCCCCGGCGTTCCAACGCTGCTCGGCTTCGACCCGAGGCTCCAACTCCTGTCTGAACGAGATGCCCTCGACGTGTTCCTCCACGCCGTCGAGCACCCGGTGCCCGGCACGTTCAACGTCGCCGGTCACGGCCAGCTCTACCTCTCACGCATCCTCCGCCTCGGGCGCCGGGTCCCACAGCCGCTCCCGAAGCGTGCGTTCCACGCCGCGCTGCGCGGACTGGCACGCAGCGGCATCCCGCTACCGAAGCACACGATCGCCATGCTCAAGCACGGTCGCGTCATGGACACGTCCGGCATGGAAGAGACGCTCGGGTTCAGCCCGATCCTCAACTGCCGGCAGACGGCGATGGTCGCGTACGGTCGGGTCACAGGGGAGATCAACTGGTGAATCGCGACGCCCTCTCCGCCCTCACGAAGGCCGAACTCCTCGAGCAGGCCCGCGCCGCAGGGGTTCGCGGGCGCTCAAAGATGCGCAAGGAGGAGCTCGTCGATGCGCTCGCCTCGGACGATTCCCCGGTGGATCACATCCCCGTCGACGAGCCCGGCCCGATGCTCTCACTCCCGGGAGTCAGTCCGGAGGATCGAGCGGAGGCTCGTGCCCGCCGAGCGATCCTCACTGATCGGCTCGCGGGCCTCGTCGACCAGGACCGCAAGTGCCGGTGGCGCAGCATCGAAGGTCACGGGTGCGGCCTGCCCACGGTTCGCGAGAGTGACGCTTGTGCACTCCACACCGACAAGCGCCGGTACGACGCCGCGGTCCCAATCACAGGTCGCCTCGGTCTCGACACGTGGCCGACGCTGTTCCGCCACCTCCACCTCGCGACCTACGACATCGACCCGATCGGTCTCGACCCGGTCGTGCACGAGATGGCGTGGCATGTCCTCAATGGTCTCTACTACGACTACTTCCGGGTCGAGGTCGAGGGCATTGAGCACATCCCAGAGGACGGCGCGGGGATGATCGTCGCGAACCACGGCGGCGCGGCGCTCCCCTACGACGGTGCGATGCTCTCGCTCGCTGTTCTCAACGAAGCGCCTCGTCCAAGGCGAGTTCGTATCAGCGCCACGGAGATCTTCAACATGCTCCCGTGGGTATCCCACCTCTACCGCAAGGTCGGAGCCGTTTACGCGAGTCACGAAGACGCCCGCTACCTCCTCGAGCACGGTTCGCTCCTCGGCGTCTTCCCCGAGGGTGAGGCGGGCTTCATGAAGCCGGTCTGGCAGGCCTATCACGTCCAGCGCTTCGGTCGGGGCGGCTTCGTCCAGCTCGCAGAACGGACCGGGGTTCCCATCATCCCGGTCGCCATCGTCGGTGCTGAGGAGGTCCACCCGGCGGTGACGGTCTCGAAGCGTCTCGCCCAGCTCGTCCGGTTCGTCTTCCCTCAGCAGCGCGTCGAAGAGATTGCGGTCTTCTTGAACCCGGTCCCGCTGCCGGTGAAGTGGCGGATCCGCTTCCTGCCGCCCGTGATGCCGGAGAACCCCGGTACCGAGCCGGACCCGCTCCGCATGCTCGAGCGATCCGAGGACATCCGCCGCTCGGTTCAGGGTGCCCTCGATGCCCTCCTCGCCTCCCGGGGGACCGCCTTCTCCTAACCCCGCTGCGAACCCTGGGCTCGCAAGGGTGCTTGCAATAGTTTGCAGGGTGCGATATACTGCAACCACATGAAGAGTCCATCCGTCGAAGAGCTCGGTGCGTTCATCAAGGAACAGCGAACACGTTCCGCGATGTCCGTTCGCAAGCTCGCCGATCGTGCCGGGATCTCGAACCCCTATCTGTCTCAGATCGAGCGAGGGCTGCGCAAGCCCTCGGGGGAGATCCTGAAGTCGATCGCCAGAGCGCTCGAGATCAGCACAGAGTCGCTCTACGAGCGAGCCGGACTCCTCGACGGAATCGAGCGAACCGGCATCGAGGAAGCAATCGAGGCCGACAAGACGCTCACCCACAGTCAGAAGCAAGCGCTTGCGGAGATCTACAGAAGCTTCGCCAGCGAAGAGAAGGAGGAAACGCCATGAAGACAAACATGGACATCCACAAAGAAGACGTCTCCAAGGCGCTCTACGCAGCCGTCGGAGCCCCGCTCGTCGCGGGCCGCAAGACCAAGGATTTCGGCACCGACCTCTTCGAGGGGAAGCCGTGGACCGACATCACCGGTACCGGTAGCAAGGTCCGTTTCTACGGCAAGAACCTCTTCATGGAGACCAGCTACAACGATCTCGAGGCCGCGGGCCGCGAGGTGACCGGAGCGATCAAGGACTCCAAGGTCGTCGAGCAGTTCGAGACCGGATTCGAGCAGGTCCAGGAGAGCAAGGTCGTCGAGCAGATCAAGGACTCCAAGGTCCTCGAGCAGCTCGAGACCGGATTCGAGCAGGTCCAGGAGAAGATCGACGTCGATCAGTTCCAGGACAAGGTCGAGATGCTCCGCGAGCAGCTCGAGACCGTGCTGCACAACTGGCGTGAGCAGTTCACCCCGGGTGTTGCCGCTCCGGTCAAGGTAGAGGTCGAGAAGGCGGCGCCGAAGAAGGCTGCCCCGAAGAAGACCGCTGCCAAGAAGCCTGCCGCGAAGAAGACCACGGCGAAGAAGACGGCTGCGAAGCCCGCTGCGAAGAAGACCACGGCCAAGAAGACCACGTCCAAGAAGTAACTCTCACCGTCGTATCAGCGAAACAACGGAGCCCCGGCCTCCTCCCGGCCGGGGCTCCGTCGCGTCTGCGTGTTCTTACTCGGCGAGTGCCCCGAGCACCCGCTCCGCTAGTTCGTCGGTGGTCGCCGACGCTCCCTCGGCGGCAAGAGCATTGAGGCGTTCCGAATCAAGTTGCTTGGCCAGTGTCTCGAGAGTGACGAGTGGTGTGCAATTCAGTGCTTCCGGGGCGTACCGGTGGCGCTCGGTGAGAGCGGTGCAATGACCAAGCAGAATGGCCGCGCTTTCGGGATCCCCCATCGCCGAGAAACACTCGGCCGTTGCGTGGAAGGCAGTCCAGAGCGTGTACCGGTCGCCACGTCCTTGGGCGATGACTACTGCTCCGCGGAGTCGGTCCCTGGCTTCTTCGAGATTGCCGCGGCGGAGTTCGATATGAGCAAGGCTGATGCCCATCGCGGCGACTTCAAGCGTGAGCCCGAGTTCACGATAGGACGCGTCGAGAGACTCATTGATGGCCCAGGCCTCGTCGAGTTCACCGAGGTTGAGAACGGCATTGCCGATGCGACTGCGAATGATGGAAGCAGCGCGCGGCGTCGCCGCAAGACGAAGCGCTTCTTGGGCCAGTTCGAGTGCGTCCTGATGGCGACCCTGATACGCAGCGACCAGGCTCCTTACGAGGAGGGCCCGCCGCCTGTCCTCAGGCCATCGGCCATCGAAACGCACGATGAGTTCGATGACGCGGTCGATCTCCCCGATGATCAGCGCGTGGCCGGCAAGATTCCATGCGTACAGGCCCATCCGGGGTTCGTCGTCTTGCTCGGCCCACTCGAGCGCCGTCTCGAGGAGTGCTATCGCACCGACGACATCGCCGCGGTTGAGAGGGACCATCCCACGCCAGGTGGGGATGCGTGCCCTGCCGAACCTGAGGTCCACCCGGTGGCTGACTTCCTCGGCCCTGTCTAGGACGTCCTCAGCACGGTCGTTGTCACCGAGGCTCACGAGGGCCTCACCGAGGCTCACGAGGGCTGCGCATTGCAGGGGCGACTCAGGGCAATCGTCCCGGTTGAGAGCGGCCTCGAGCCGCTCGGTCGCCTCGATGAAGTTGTTCTCCAAGACCCAGCAGTCGGCCAGAGGGGTAGCAACGGCAAGTGCGCCAACAAGATCGTCGGTCTCCAGAGCGCGGTCGAGAGCCTGGAGCAGATTGGCGACATCGCTCCCGACCGCAGCACGCCAGACCAAGGAATCCTCGTGGGATGTCGGAGCCGGACTGAACGGAGTATCCATGCGCTCGAACGCCGTTCCCGCCATCGATGCGTAATAAGCGAGATGCCGGTCCCGCGCTGCGTCGGTCTCGTCGGTCTCGTCGAGTCGTTCGGTGGCGTATTCCCGGACGGTCTCGAGGAGTCGATAACGGGTGACTGGTCCGCTCATGTCGGCGGTAACGAGTGAAGCATCAACGAGCCGCTCGACGGCCTGGGCAACATCCAGGTCTGATTCTGCGCACATCGCCTGGAGGGCATCGAGGATGAAGCCCCCGCGGAACACGCCGAGGAGGCGGAAAAGCCGCTGGTCTGGCTCGTCAAGGAGGTCGTAGCTCCAGTCGATCATCGAACGCAAGGTCTGGTGACGACCTGGCCTTGCGCTCTTGGTGTCGATGAGGAACGCGAACCGCTCCGAGAGGTGGTCGGCAATCTCGCCAGTCGTCATGACCCGAACACGAGCCGCAGCCAACTCGATCGCCAGCGGGATACCGTCGAGGGAGCGGCAGATGCGGTCGATGACCGGCTCGTTTTGCGGTGTGATGACGAAGTCGCGTCGGACGTAGCGGGCCCGATCCGAGAACAACTGAGAAGCCTCGGTCTCCCTCAAGTTCGTCTCTCCGTCTTTCCCGGTACGTAGCCCAGAGAGCTCCCACAACTCCTCACCCGCCACGCCGAGCCGGACGCGTGACGTCGCTATCGCATGCACGCCGGGACAGACAGGCACGAGGGCGGTGAGTGTGTCGGCGACCCCGTCGACGACGTGTTCGCAGTTGTCGACGACGAGGAGACAGTGTTTCCTAGACAGGTGTTCGGTGAGTGTTTCAACAGCACGCTGTCCTGACCGCTCAACGACCTCCAACACCGACAGGAACCGCCGAGCGACTACAGCAGGGTCAGAGAGTTCGATCAGGTCGATGAAGAACACGCCGTCGACAAACCCAGGCAGACAACGCCGTGCGACCTCGATCGCCAGACGTGTCTTGCCGACACCCCCAACGCCGGTGATCGTCACCAACCGACCCTCCGAACACAACTCCACCAACTCGTCAGTCTCCGGCTCGCGGCCGATGTAACTGCTCGCCGGCGACGGCAGGTTCGACCGGAACCGCTCCTTGAAGTCCAGCGTCGGGTCATGGAAAAGGATCCGCTGCTCCAGATCGGCGAGTTCCTGCGACGGTTCGATCCCAAGCTGCTCCCCGAGGGCTTGAGATGCGCGCTGGAACGCTCGCAGGGCATCCGCCTGCCGACCGGATCGGTAGAGGGCAACCATCAGATGCGCCCACAACCGCTCCCGAAACGGGAACTCGACAAGCACAGCCTCGAGATCACCAACGACTCCCTCGTGCCGACCCAACGCCAGACCCGCGGCGAACCCCACCTCAAGTGCCCGCATCCGCAACTCATTGAGTCGTCGCGCCTCACCATCGACGAATCCCGGATCTCCCAGGCCCGCGTACGGGTCCCCATGCCACAGACTGAGTGCATCCCGGATCAGGGAATCCGCCCGATCCGGATCACCGCCCATCACACCGAGCGCCTCGCCCAGCATCCTCTCGAAACGGACAGCATCGATCGACTCCGGGTCGACTTCCAACACGTATCCCGACCCCTGGGTGACGATGGAACTCGGATCCACTGTCAACGCCGATCGCAGCTTCGACACATGGAACCGCAACGCGTTCGCACCACTCGCAGGAGCCTTGTCACTCCACAACTCCGTGATGATGCGATCCGTCGACAACACCTCGCCGGCATGAATGATCAACAGAGCGAGCAGCACCCGCTGCATCGGTGCCGGGATCGGCACAACCTCGTCGTCGACTCGGACCTCAACAGGCCCAAGGACCCGGAACTCCATGTGTAGAAGGTATCAAACGCCACCAACCCTGGCCGACGCCTCACACCCGGTGGCCAGCGGCTGGTCTAGTGCGTGACGAGCG
>JBDLHX010000037.1:0-21389 GCA_039715165.1 Actinomycetota bacterium | reverse complement strand
GCGTTTCTCCGACCAGACGAGCGACGAGACGCTCATCAAGGTCATGACGGATGGCCTCCTACTTGCCGAGATCCACCGGGATCGGGAGCTGCGCCGCTACGACACGATCATCATCGACGAAGCCCACGAGCGCAGTCTCAACATCGACTTCCTCCTCGGCTACTTGATGCCGCTGCTGCCGAAACGCCCCGACCTGAAGCTCATCATCACCTCGGCCACGATCGATACCGAGCGGTTCTCGAGCCACTTCGGGGATGCCCCCGTCGTCGAGGTATCGGGGCGCACTTATCCGGTCGAGACGCGGTACCGACCCCTCGACGACGCAACGGCATCCGAGCCGAGAGACCAGACGCAGGGCATATGCGATGCCGTCGAAGAGCTCTACACGGAGGGCGACGGCGACATCCTCGTCTTCTGCTCAGGCGAACGGGAGATCCGCGACGCCGTCGACGCACTCGGTGACCTGCGGCTCCCACATACCGAGATCGTTCCCCTGTACGCCCGTCTCTCTGCAGGGGAACAGAACCGGGTCTTCAAGGCTCACACGGGCCGGCGCGTCGTCGTCTCGACCAACGTGGCCGAAACATCCCTCACCGTCCCCGGCATCCGATACGTCGTCGACGCCGGCACCGCTCGCATCTCCCGTTACAGCCGCCGCACGAAGGTGCAACGCCTCCCGATCGAACCGATCTCGCAGGCATCGGCGAACCAGCGTGCCGGGCGGTGCGGGCGACTCGGTCCCGGTGTCTGCATCCGGCTCTACGACAGGGACGACTACGAGAGCAGGGTGGTGTTCACCGAGCCGGAGATCCAGCGCACGAACCTCGCGTCCGTCATCCTTCAGATGGCTGCTCGGGATCTTGGAGACATCGAGACGTTCCCGTTCCTCGACCGGCCCGACTCCCGGTCGATCCGGGATGGGCTCGCCCGCCTCATCGAACTCGGCGCGATCGAGTCGGACAAGCGAGACGGCGGCCCGCGCATCACGGAGCTGGGGCGCCGTCTCGCGGACCTTCCCATCGATCTGCGACTTGCCCGCATGATCATCGAGGCTGACAGCAACGCATGCCTCAACGAGGTGCTCGTCATTGCGTCGGCTCTGGCGATCATCGACCCCCGAGAACGCCCGGCGGAAAAGGAGACGCACGCCGACCAGATGCACGCCCGATTCCGCGACGAGGAGTCAGACTTCTACAGCTGGCTCAACCTTTGGGAGTACCTCAGCGACGAGCGTCGGGCGAGAACCTCAAGTCAGTTCCGGCGTCTCTGTCGGAACGAGTTCCTCAACTACCGGCGCGTCCGGGAGTGGCAGGACCTCCACGCCCAACTCCGCGACGTCGCCCGCGAACTCGGGCTCACGAGGAATCGTCGCCCTGCCGGCCGCGAGGTCGTGCATCGCACACTCCTCACTGGACTGCTCTCCAATGTCGGGAAGAAGGACCCCTCCTCCCACGAGTACCGGGGGGCACGAGGATCCCGATTCTCTATCAATCCCGGATCGACGCTCTTCAAGCGGAATCCGGAGTGGGTCATGGCGGCCGAACTCGTTGAGACGACCCGCCTGTGGGCGCGCGGTCTCGCCTTGGTCACACCCGATTGGATCGAGGCTGCAGCGGGTCACCTCGTCAACCGCACCCACTCCGATCCGTGGTGGGACGCCGACAGGGGAGCGGCGTACGCAAGCGAGACGGTCACGCTCTACGGACTGCCGATCCACACCGATCGCCCGGTCCTGTATCACCGCATCGACCCTGCGGCCGCTCGCGACCTCTTCATCCGCTACGCGCTCGTCGCTCAGGAGTGGGAGACGCACCATGTCTTTGCCGAGCACAACGCCCGGGTGATCGACGAGGTACTCGACCTCGAAGCCCGCCACCGGCGTTCGGACTTGATCGTTGATGACGAAGACATCGTGGCGTTCTTCGACAAGCGAATACCCGACGGCATCGTCTCTGTCCGCCACTTCGACCGTTGGTGGAAGGACGCCCGTCCCGAGGACCCGCAACGGCTCGATCTGTCCGTCGACGACCTGCTCGAGTCCGAGGCGGGAGCGCTGGGGGAGGAGGCCTTCCCCGACGTATGGCAGAGCGGCGACGTGGCTATGCCGCTCACGTACGAGTTCGACCCCGCGAGCGACCACGACGGCGTGACGATCGACGTGCCGATCAGCGGGCTCGTCCGCATCGATCCCGCGATCTTCGACTGGCAGGTGCCCGGCCTTCGCGAAGAGCTCGTCGTCGCTCTCATGAGGTCGCTTCCCAAACAGATCCGCAAGCAGCTCGCCCCGATCCCCGAGACGGCGAAGGCGATCCTCGAAGAGCACGACCCATCGGTCGAAGGGCTCGTGCCGTTCCTGCGGCGGGCGCTCACCCGGCAAGCCGGCACGCCCATTCCGATCGACGCGTTCGACTTCGAACGCCTTCCTGCACACCTTCGCCCGGCGTTCAGAATCACCGATGACGACGGTGGCATCCTCGCGGAAGGTGATGATCTCTCCGAGCTTCGGAACCGGCTCCACGACGAGGCACAGGCTGCGATGGCAGCGGCTCGCCATCCCCTCGAACGCGTCGGACTGACCGAGTGGGACTTCGAGACACTCCCCTCGGAGGTGGACGTCGAAGGGGCCGGCCGTTCCGTCAAGGCGTACCCGGCGATCGTCGACGACGGCGACTCTGTCTCCGTCCGCCTCTTCGCAGCACGGGCTGAACAGGCAGCGGCGATGTGGGAGGGGAATCGCCGGCTCCTCGCGCTCGAGCTCCCATCGCCTTCCCGACAGCTCCGCCGCCTCGTGACGGAGGATGGGAGACGCGCCATTGCGGCCGGACCCCATGGATCTTTCGACGCATGGGCGGCCGACTGCCTCACCTGTGCGCTCGATGAGATCATGAGCAACGCCGGGGGACCAGCATGGGACGCCGCGGCATTTGAGGAACTCCTCGGGACGGCGCGTCGCCGGGCACCGGATCTCGTCGTCTCGGTTGCCTCAGAGGCCCTCGAGATCCTCGATGAGCACCGCGAGATTCGAGCGATGATGACCGACCTCGACGACGATCGTTACCGAGAATCGATCAGCGACGTCGTCGGACAGCTCGACCGCCTCATCTACGCGGGATTCCTCACGTCCGTCGGAGTCGACCGGCTCGCCGACGTACTCCGCTACCTGCGAGCCGTTACCCGGCGGCTCGAGCAGCTCCCCGATCACGCCGAACGCGACCGTGAGCGCGCTGCGCGCCTGCAGGTCCTCGACGATGAGTGGGAGGAGCTCTCCGACGCCGTGCCCGGGTCAACCGAACTCATCGAGGTGGCATGGATGATTCAAGAGCTGCGGGTGAGCCTCTTCGCCCAGGAGATCGGCACCAAAGGGAAGGTGAGTGAGAAGCGCATCGTCGAAGCGATGCGGAGAGCGGTGGAGCCCTGAGGCGACAGCATTGCCGGTGGCCTGTCATCTGTTGTCTCTGATCGGTGGGAATGCCGTTTGCCCGTGGCGCATTGACAGGAACATCGCCTTCACTCAGAGAGGACTCTCGTGACCGACTTCCCATCTATGCCGACCGATTGGGAGCCCACTCGGGCGACGCTGCACGCCTACGCGCATGCCGTGAGCATGCTCCCGCGCGTCCATGCTCAGGTGCATCCGAAGTGGTGGCACATCTCGCTGAAGGTGCGCCCGAACGGTCTCACCACAGAGTCGTTCCCGCTCCCGGGGGGTGGCACGGCCTTCGCATTCATGGACCTCCGCAACCACGAGATCGTGCTCGAGACGTCCCATGGGGAATCTCGCACGTTCTCGATGACGCAAGGGCTGACGGCGACCGAGATGGGCGGTGCGCTCATCAAGGCCGCATCGGAGTTCGGGCTCGAAGGGGACTACGCACGGGAGAAGTTCGAGAGCGACAACGTCCGTGAATACCACCCCGCCGACGCGACGACGTTCCTCGTGGCGCTTGTTGCTGCCGACCGGGCGCTCACGACTCACCGCGACCGCATCGGCGGAGAGGTCGGGCCGGTTCAGCTCTGGCCGCACGGCTTCGATCTCGCCTTCGAGTGGTTCGGCACCAAGACCGTGTCACACGAAGAGAATGGTGAGATGATCGAACAGTCGTCACAGATCAACTTCGGGTTCTATCCGGCGGGCGATGCCTACTTCTACTCGAGCCCATGGCCCTTCGATCGTGAATCCCTGCTGGCCGTGGAGCTTCCCCCCGGTGCCAGATGGAACACCGACGGTTGGGAAGGATCGGTGCTCGAATACGCTGAAGTCACTGACCAGCCGGATGGCGTGGAGCAGTTCCTCGAGTACGTTGCCGCGGTTCACGACGCCGCTGCACCCCTGCTGACGCGATGAAGGAGGGTCCGCGGACCCTCCTTCAAGCCGCTGAGTGAGTCGTCTAGCTCGTTGCGTTCTCGGAGTCTCGTTGCTTGAGCCAGGCGAGTTCGCTGGCCACGTCTGCCGTCATTTCTTCGAGTTCCCTCTGAAGGTTTTCGAGGTGATCGATGCGGTCGGTAGTCGAAGGCCGGTCGAATCGTCGGTCTTCGTGTCGGAACCCGTGGTGGCCGAGTCCGAAGCCCATACCGCCCCGTCGAGGGGCCCAACCGCGGTCGTCGAAGTCGTCGGGATGCCTTCGACCCCGACCCATTCCGGATCGTCTCATGCGATTCCTTTCGTCTCGTCGCCGTGTTCCTGAAGGAACTCGGTGATTGTGTTGTTGGTAGACCGGAGTGCTGTGATCCACGCATCAAACAGACGCTCGCCGACATCGGTCAGCTCGTATGTTCTCTTTGCTCGCCCGGGTTCGTTCTCCGACCACTCGGATCGGACGATCCCGTCGTCTTCCATCGATCTGAGCATGCGATAGAGATTCCCGAGGTCGATCTGTTCTTCTGGAACCCAGGCTCGCAGAGACTCTGCAAGGTCATATCCATGGGTCGGCCCAGCGCTGAGAGCGGCGAGAACGAGCGGTTCGTTGAATCGCTCCAATCGTGCTGCCACGCTCCACGATCCGTCACTTCTGCGGTGTCGGGAGCGGGAGACGCCGCGTCTTCGGCCTCGGCCGTGGTGGTGGGGTCCTCTCGGTTCCATGACGACAGTATATGTAGAACACATCTATATGTCGACAACATTTATATGTGAGTGACACTGCAAGCGGGGGCACCATCACGGCCCCGGCTACCCTCACAGTCAAGGAGGCTGCATGGGATTCCCCGAACCGTTCTATCGCTGGCGCCCGCATCCGTGGCACGGACTCGAAACGGGAGACGACGCTCCTGACGTCGTGACAGCCTTCATCGAGATCTCGCCGTTCGACTTCGTCAAGTACGAGGTGGAGAAGCGAACCGGCTACACGAAGGTCGATCGGCCCCAACGGGGGAGCAGCTCGCCGCCAACCCTCTACGGGCTCATCCCGAAGACGTACTGTGCCGAGCGGGTCGCAGCGATGTCACCCGAGGTGACCGAGGCAGACCGGGATCCCCTCGACATCTGTGTCATCTCGGAGCGAGCAATTGATCGGTCGGAGATCATGCTCAGCGCCCGGGTCGTCGGTGGCCTGCGGATGATCGACAACGGCGAGGCAGACGACAAGATCGTCGCCGTGCTGGTGGGTGATGCGGTTCACGACGACGCGAGGGACATCTCCGACATCCCCGAGGCGCTCATCGCCCGCCTCGAGCACTACTTCCTCACGTACAAGAGCGTTCCGGGGGAGGAGCATGCTGTTGAGATCCCAGAGATCTACGGGCGCGACCACGCGGTCACCGTTGTTGCCGCCGCAATGGCCGACTACGAAGAGCACTACGGGGGATAAGGACCTCCGGGGGGCGCCGCCTTGATGAGTGACGAGACGGTTCGAGGCCTCACCGCAGCAGAGGTACGCGAGCGCATCGCCGACGGCAAGGTCAACATCGTCGAGTCGCGAGCATCGCGGAGCGTTGCCCACATCCTCCGCTCCAATCTCCTCACCCGATTCAATGCGATCATCTCGGTGATGCTCGTGATCGTGCTGGTCTTCGGGCATCTCCCGGATGCGCTCTTCGGTCTCGTCATGGTGACGAACGCCGTGATCGGCATCGTCCAGGAACTCCGTGCCAAGTGGACACTGGACCGGCTCCGCGTACTCGTCGCCCCGAGCATCGAAGTGGTGCGCGACGGACAGGCCGGCGAGATCCCCGTCGACGACATCGTGCTCGACGACATCATCAAACTCTCGAGTGGCGACCAGGTGCCTGCAGATGGTGTCGTCGTGGGCGCAGCGAGCTTCCAGGTTGACGAATCGCTCCTCACCGGCGAGGCCGACCCCGTCCACAAGGAGACCGGTGCTCCGGTGCTCTCCGGCTCCTTCGTCGTCGCAGGGTCGGCGACCGCGCGGATCGTCGCTGTGGGCGAGGACGCCTACGCCCAGCGTCTCGCTGCCGAAGCGAAGGAGTTCACGCTGGCGAGGAGCGAACTCCGCGACGGCATCGACCGAATCCTCGGCATCGTCACATGGCTGCTCATCCCGATCGGTGCGCTGCTGTTGTGGAGCCAGCTCACGACGGACCGGTCGATCGCAGAGGCGCTCGTGTCGACCGTCGCCGGAGTCGTCGGGATGGTTCCCCAGGGGCTCGTCCTCCTCGTGTCGATGGCGCTCGCCGTCGCGGTGATCCGACTTGGGAAACGACGGGCCCTCGTTCAGGAACTCCCCGCGGTCGAGACGCTTGCTCGCGTCGATGTCGTGTGTGCAGACAAGACCGGGACACTGACAACCGGTTCGATCCGCCATCGGGGCACGACGACGCTCGGCGCATGCGATCCGGCGGTGTTCACGGAAGCAATTGCGGCGATCGCCGCGGCGGATCCGAACCCGAATCCCACGATGCAAGGGATCGCCGATGCGTTCCCGGGCAACCCCGGCTGGCGAGTGGAACGGTTCGTCCCCTTCTCGTCGGCGCGCAAGTTCTCGGCCGTGCAATTCGCCGGCGGGAGATCGTGGGTGATGGGGGCTCCGGAGATCGTGATCGGTGACGGCACACCAGCGGTCATCGAGCGGCTGGCTGCCGCAGCCGAGGCCGGGGACAGGGTTCTCCTTGTCTCGGTCGCCGACGCGCCGCTCCCTGCCATGGAGAGTGAGTTCCCTCCGGGCCTCGAACCGTGTGGTTTCCTTACGTTCGCGGAGCAGATCAGAGATGACGCAGCAGAGACGATCGGGTACTTCGTCGATCAACGGGTCACGCCGAAGGTGATCTCGGGCGACTCTGCTGCAACGGTTGCCACGATCGCAGGTGCTGTGGGCGTTCCAAACGCCGGCCGGAGCATCGATGCCCGCGAATTGCCCGATCCCGACACTCCCGATTTCGACCGGTGCGTTGAGGACAACGCCGTGTTCGGGCGGGTGACGCCCGATCAGAAGCGCCACATGGTGACGGCTCTCCAGCATGGCGGGCACACCGTGGCGATGACCGGTGATGGTGTCAACGACGTGCTCGCCCTCAAACGGGCAGACATCGGCATCGCAATGGGGACGGGGGCGCCGGCGACGCGGGCCGTGGCGCAGATCGTGCTTCTCGACAACAACTTTTCGGTGTTGCCCCACGTCGTTGCAGAAGGGCGGAGGGTCATTGCGAACATGGAGCGTGTCGCGTCGCTCTTCGTCACGAAGACGGTCTACGCGGCAATCCTCGCAGTCGCCATCGGATTCGCTGGATGGGCGTTCCCGCTCCTTCCCAGACACCTGACCCTCATCGGGTCGCTGACGGTCGGGATCCCTGCGTTCTTTCTGTCGTTCGAGGCAACCGAGGAACCGGTTCGGCCCGGGGCGTACCGGCGTGTCATGCGCTTCGCGATCCCGGCGGGCATCGTCGCAGCCGTCGCTGCGTACGGGGTCTACAGCGCGGCCAGGGTCTTCGACAGCGACCTGACGATCGCTCGGTCTGCGACCACCACCGCAATGGTGCTCGTCGGGATGTGGGTACTCGTGGAGCTCGCCAGCCCGCTCAGCAGGAACCGGACGCTGCTCGTGGCCGCTCTGCTCGTCGGGTTCGGGCTCACGCTCGCGTTGCCTGCGGGGCGCGCCTTCTTCGATCTCGTGCTCCTGCCTCCAGCCATCGGTGCGGTCGTCCTGGTCGTTTCAGCGCTGGCTGCCGGCGCGCTCCATGCGTTGCTTTGGATGCTCGACCATCATGGCGGATCGTGGGTACCGTGGGTCCCCGGAGAGAACGGAGAGGGATGAGCGAGGCGGACCGAGTGGAGTTCAGTCGACGCGAGCGATTCCTCAAGAACGTCGCCGTTCTGGCAGTTCGGCTCATCTACCGAAGCGTCGAAGTGCGACAGCAGCCGGGGGAGTCGAGTAGCGGACCGCAGCTTGCAGTGTCGAATCACTTCGGCGGCGTCGCCGATGCGCTCATCCAGGCGTACGCACTCGACCGGGTGCCCCGTTTCGTCGCCCGCGATGTGATCTGGCGCTACCCGCTCGCCAAGCAGGTGATGGGGTTCGTGCGCGCCATCCCGACGCACAAGCCGGAAGACGAGGGACCGGCGGGCAACGACCAGATGTTCCGCTCCACCTACGACGCGCTCCACGAACGTGATCTCATCATGATCTTCCCGGAAGGGATCACCGTCGAAGATCCATCGATGGCCCGGATCAAGACGGGCGCCGCCCGCATCGCCCTCGGTGCGCGCGCCGACGGAGTCGAAGGTATCGAGATCGTCCCGTCGGGAATCCACTACGACGACAAGGGGACGCTGCGCTCGAGAGTGTGGGTCAATGTCGGAGCGCCCATCAACATCGACGAGGAGATGGGCCGCTACGCCTCGCCGGGCGATGCGCAGGACGCCTCGAATCGGGATGCCGTGCGAGCGCTCACCGCCGACATCGAAGAGAACCTGAGGCGAAGCGCACCCGACTACTCCGACTGGGAGGAGGAGCGAGCACTCTCCATGGCGGCCCAGATCGCGCTGCGATCGCTGCCGGGGGCCCCGACGTCCGTCGATTTCGGCGATGAGTCAGCACTCGCGAACACTCTCTCCGGGCGAGATCATGGGGCAAAGGCCCCCATCGTTGGGGCTGTCGACCGGTACACGGCGGAGCTGGAGGCAATCGGGCTCAGCGATCGCAAGATGGTCGACTCCCACAGAGATCGGGCGCCCTTCCTGCTGCACCTCCTCGCCAATCTGGCGATCGGGATCCTCCTGCTCCCGTTTGCCCTCGTCGGCCTCGCAATCAATCTGATCCCCTTTGCACTGATCTGGCTGATTGGGCGGGCCAAACTCGGGCCGGCTGTTGCAGCAACCGTGAAACCGCTCGCTTCGATCGTCCTGTTCTCGGCGACCTGGGCCATCATCGCGTGGCAATGGTCGGACGTGGGCGGGATCATCGCCATGCTTCTCCTGATGCCGCTCTACATCTTCGCTGTGTTCGCCCTGTACGAACGCGCCACCCTCGTCATCCGTGCTTGGAAGGGCTTCTGGGGCACGCGTCGCAGCGATCCTTACGAGGTCCTCTTTGAGCACCGGCGTGCCGTTGTCGAGGCCGTCGTCGACGCTCTCTGACGAGACTCTGCGGATCGATCTCAGCCGTCGGCGATCCGTGCTGCTCGCTCGATTTCGGAAGTGCGAAGGCGCTCCTCGATTCGCGTCATCTGCTCGGCGGTGACACCGTCGAGCGAGTAGGCCGCTCGCACGAACTCAGCGAGGTCTGCTCGGTAGTCGTGACCGAAGGCCTTGAACTCGCCGGGTATCACCGTCGCGGCGTTCTTGGTATCGATCGCCGTCTGCCAGAACGTGACACCGGGCACCCACCGCTGCGTGCGCGAGACGTTCGGTGGGCGGGTCTCAGGCGCACCGAGCCAACGCGGCTTGCGGAAGGCGATCTCGTGGTTGAAGAGGGTCACCGGATCCTCGTGGTGATCGAGGAAGAAGTACCGCATTCGCCTGCGCTCATCGTCCGTGAGAGCCTCGTAGTCGGCGATGGTTGAGAACCGGCCGAACTGGGTGCTGTCGACGTGCGAGCCGTCGGAGAAGATCTCACGGCGCCACTCGGACGCATGCGGGGTTCCGACCCACAGTGCCCGATCGATGCCGAGTTCGTTGAGGATCTCGGTTCCGCGACCGGTGAACGCTCCCTGGCTCGTCTGCGCACCGAGACTCTCCCCGTAGAGCACGATCCGAGGCCGCTGCGCGGGATCCCGATCTTCGAGTTCGTTCGCAACTGCCTCGAGGAGTGCAGCGTGCTGGCGAACGGCGAGCCGGGCCTTCGGCATTGAGAGCATCGACGGCAGCGATCCGTACTGGACCGCAACGGATGCAACGTCGCCCCGCGACAGGTACTCGGCGGCCTCGACCGGGATGTAGTTGAAGTAGCCGGTCCCGGCAGGGGAACCGATGATCAGGAGGGACCGGTCGAACGCGCCGGTTCGGCGGAGCTCTTCGACGGCGAGGGCTACACGATCCTCAACGGTCCCGGCAGACTCGACCCCGACGTAGACACGCACGGCGTTGATCGCTCCGCTCTCATCGAGAACCTCATTGATCTGCTCTGCGGTGGAGGCCTCGCTCACGAATCTGCGTCCCTGAAGCCCGAGATCCTCGAACCTCACCGCACTCTCGGAGGATCCACTCACGGTCGGGAGGGTCGGTAGCTCCGCGTAGCGGACCTCCGTCTTGCGATTCGAAGCGGCGATCTTCGCGAACACCCGATCCTTCGCGGTACGACCGGCGATGAACGCTGCACCGACTAGCGCACCGGAGGTGAGTGGGAGCCACACGGCCGGTGGACCGCCAATGGAGCGGCTGAGTCCCGATGCGGCGGCCCATGAGGCCTTGCGCTTCGCGAGGATCGCAGTACCGACGCCTGTCGCGATGGCCGTCCCAGCGGCGAGCGTCCACGCGACGTCGGTACCGTCGGGCGGGATCTTGCCGTCCGAGTCGTAGCGATCGAGACGGCTCTGGAGATAGGACACAGCACCCGCCGAGAGCGCCGAAGCGACCACGGCACCGGCGGCGATGCGGGACGTGCGACCCGGAAGGAACGCCGTTGGACGGGGCGCCGATATCGGAACCACGTCGACGACTCTTCCGACCACGCTCCCGGCGACGTAGCCGCTTGCGAAGGAGCCGGCGACGACGAGGGCTTGGTCCGTCCGCGGTCGAGGTATGAGCGACGGCTGGTTCGATTCGATGGCCGCCGCCGTACCGAGTGCCAGTCCGGCACGAACGTGTGGTTGTGACAGGAATCCAACGACGGCTCTGAATGGGCCCTTGATCATGCTCTTCCCCCCTCTCCTCATGTGCGGGACCGGCGGTCAGTCCTTGGCGAACGCCTGGAAGACCGATACGGCGATGGTGAGGACGAGACCACCGAGCACGACCGCCCAGCCGGAGTCGGCCGACAGACCAACGTCGGTGGATTCAGCGATCCAGATTGCGAGCGCCATGAGAGCGATGTTGATGACGAGGGTGAAGAGGCCGAGGGTGAGAATGCGGACGGGGAGCGCGAGCAGTTTCACGATGGGCTTGATGACGGCGTTGATGAGGCCGATAACGGCGCCGAAAATCAGCCACCGCCACCATTGGTCGCCGACGTCGTAGTTGAGGCCTGGGACGGCCCATACCGTCACCCACGCCGCCGCGGCGTTGAGGACGACTCTCCAGAGGATGCTCATGACAGACAACCTAGTGGTCTGTCGCAGGAATGGCTTTGTCAGACGATGCGCCGCTCGGAAGCCCAGCGGGCCAGCTCATGGCGGTTCGACAGCTGGAGTTTGCGAAGCACCGACGAGACGTGCGTCTCAACGGTCTTCACGGAGATCGAGAGACGATGCGCGACCTGCTTGTAGGCGTAGCCGCGGGCGATCTGGCGGAGCACCTCGCGTTCTCGGGGAGTGAGTTGGTCGAGCTCCGGGTCGGCTTCGACGGGGACGGTCTCGGAGAACGCATCGAGGACGAAGCCGGCAAGCTTCGGCGAGAAGACGGCGTCACCCGCCGCAATCCGGCCGATCGCGTCGGCGAGGGCGTCGGGGTCGATCGACTTGGTGACGTATCCGCGGGCTCCCGCCCGGATCATGGCAATGACGTCTTCAGGCGCGTCGGAGACGGAGAGCGCCAGGAAACAGATGTCGGGGTTCGTCTCGAGGATGTTCGATACGACCGAGAGGCCGCCACCGCCCGGCATGTGGACGTCGACGAGTACAACGTCCGGCTTCGTTGATCGGATGCCGTCGACGGCGTCGTCCACGTCGGTGGACGACCCGGCAATTTCGAACCGCTCCGAGAGTTCGGCTCTGACACCGCTCAGGAAGAGTTCGTGGTCGTCGACGAGGTAGATGGTTGTCATCGTGGCTCCGATCGTAGATGGACCTCGGTGCCGTCGCCGGGAGCCGATGTGACGTGCGCCTCGCCTCCGGAGCGGTTCATGCGGGCTTTGATCGATTCGGAGATGCCCTTGCGGTCATCGGAGATCTCGGATTCGTCGAAACCGGATCCCTGATCGGAGATCCAAGCATCGACCACGCCGTCGGAGCACTCGACGTAGACGGAGACCGACGAGGCGTCCGAGTGCTTCGCGGCATTCGCCATCGCCTCGGTGGCCGCAGCGACGAGCGCTCGTTCCTGGTCGGCGATTGCCCGGTCACCGACGACAACGACCTCGATCGGTACGTCGAAGTCGCCCTCGACTCTCGCGGCGGCCGCCTGGATCTCTTCGCCGATGGTGCCGTGGTTCGTCTCGGCGACCGGTTCGTACAGCCAGGTGCGCAGATCACGCTCCTGGGCCCGTGCGAGGGTCACCATGCGCTGGGGGTCGTCGGAACGCTGGATCATCGCAAGCGTCTGGAGTACCGAGTCGTGGAGATGCGCCGCCATGTCGGCACGCTCCTCCGAGCGGATCCGGGCGCGGCGCTCCTCGCCGAGGTCGGCGAAGAGGCCCCAGATCCAAGGTCCGAACAGCAGCATGAACCCGGCAGCGGTCAGCAGGATGGCGATCGCGACCGGGCCGAGGGATTGGAAGGAGTCGAGCGAGGCGAGCACGACGACAACGCCGACGGCCATGAGCGCGGCCCCGACGAAGATCTGCGTCCGGCTCTGCTTCGCTCCGGACTCAGCCGGCTTTGCGAACTGGGCGAGGCGTTCCCGGGATTCGGTGCTCGAACGGTCCCAAACGAGGGCGGCGCCGAAGAAGATGAGCGCCGCAGGCCACACGACCGAGCCGAACCAGAGCCCCGCCGCCTCCAGGAACATGAGCAGCGCCAGGAAGGCGAGGGAGAGGCCCATCCGCTGCGCGCTCGTCGGTGGCTCGTCTGCCTCGATCATCGATCCGTACTGCTGCTCGTCGGGCGTGATGATCCAACCGACGAGATAGCAGAGGGCACCGAAACCACCTGCGAGCGCGAGCGTGACGAATCCGGCGCGCACGAAGACGGTCGGAATTCCAAAGCGGGCAGCGATGCCGCCCGCGAGGCCCGTAACCATACGGTCCCCGGTAGAGCGCGTCAGCCGGCCGCTCAAGACCTGATGACGCTCGGCGTGGTGTTCACCGTCGGAATCCATTGTCGTGTTCATGCCTGCATGATGTTGTCACAGGCCGCCCGGTCCCACAACCGGTGACGACCCTGAGAAACCCCCGAGGTCTCAGGGTTCAACCCGGAGGATTCCCCATTTCGCTTCGACGGCCGTTGGCGCATCATGACGACATGAGCACCTCTCCACAACCCAGACAGACGAGCCCGCCGCTCCGTCGCCCCATCGACGACCGGGCATTCGCAGGCGTCGCCTCCGGAATCGGACGGCGGCTCGATATCAGCCCGACGCTGATCCGCGTCGGCTTCGTCCTCCTGACCTTGTTCGGTGGCGTGGGGCTCTTCCTCTACGTCGCGGGCTGGCTGCTCATCCCTGAAGAGGGATCCGACGAGCCGCTGCTCGCGCAGTGGGTCTCAGGATTCGACACCACGAACACCGGGATGGTCGTCGGCGTCGTCCTCATCGGCATCGCTGCGCTGATGCTGTTCTCGAGCTTCCACCTGTTCTCCGGAAAGTTCTTCTTCGCTGCGATCCTCCTCATCGCCGGGGTACTGCTCTATCGCGGAGACCTGGACCGACCGAAGGGTTCGGAGGGGCCGCCGCCTCCACCCACCCCCGGCATGGCTGATGAACCCCCACCGGAGGTGGAGATGGACTATGAGCCGAGCTCGGTCGTTGCGGACGGCGGCGGTGGCGACACTGCCCCGCTCGAGGCGCGCACGGTCGCTCCGTCCCCACCGCCCCCTCCGAGACCGAGGCGGCCCCGCTCCATCCTTGGCCGGCTGACGGTTGCAGCGACCCTCATGGGCGTTGGGGGCCTTGCGCTCCTCGACGTCGCAGAGATCCTGTACCCGGAGCCGGTGCACTACATGGCGCTCACCGTTGCTCTCATTGGGGCGGGACTCCTCGTGGGGGCACTCTTCGGCCGGGCCAGGTGGCTCATCGTCGTCGGCCTGCTGTTGCTTCCGCCGATGTGGCTGGCGAACGTCGGTCCGACATGGTCGATCAACAGCGAGGTCGGCGAGCATCACTACCACATCGAAACGCTTGAAGAGCTCCAGGGGCTGGCGAGTGCCACCGGTGAGGGCGAGGGAATCGAGATCGCAGCGGGTTCGCTCCACATCGATCTCAGTGACCTTGTCGTGCCGCCCGACGGAGCCCCGAATGCGATCCCGATCACTGCAAGTGTGGGAGCCGGGGAGTTGGTGATCACCCTGCCGGTGTACTCCAGCGCTGTCGTGGAGGCTTCCGTCGGCATTGGCTCGGTCGAGGTCTTTGGGGATCAGAGTGCCGGCATCGGTGTATCGCGGAGCTACGACACCGGCCGGGAACCGAGCTTCATCATCGACGTCAGCGCCGGTGTCGGATCCGTCGTCGTCAACGACTAGGGGAGAGAGTCACATGTACCGTCACACATTCGACACCGTCTCATTCATCTTCGGTGTGCTGTTCCTTGCCCTCGCGGGTTTGGCTGCGACCGAGATCGATCTCCCCGACGACTTCGGCGTCTGGATAGTCCCGGGCGCGGTTCTCCTCCTCGGCGTCGGCCTCGCGGTCTCTGCTATCGCGAGCACTAGTTCGAAGGAGCAGTGAGAAAGCCCTATTTCGCCGGCGAGACCCTTCAGGTATCCTGTGTGCAGGGCACAGAATAGGGAAGGCAATGCCGGCTCCGAAGCAGTACAAACCGGGACCGCGCCTGACGCGTGAACGGGAATCTGACCCGCGACCTGTGGCAGCCAAGGGAAGGTACGCGGTCGCCGCACCGCAGCCAACCGTTGATGAAGACGCCACCGTCGAAGTCG
This sequence comes from Actinomycetota bacterium, assembly GCA_039715165.1. Taxonomy (GTDB): domain Bacteria; phylum Actinomycetota; class Acidimicrobiia; order Spongiisociales; family UBA5794; genus JAHEEL01. The sequence continues at coordinate 6,098 of JBDLHX010000037.1, read as the reverse complement.
CAGTTGACGACATCACGGTGGTGATGCCCGTCACCAAGTATGACCGGCGCTCGATGCACGCGTACGGCGAAACGGATGCGCCTGAGGATGAGGAAGAGGTCGCAGAGGATGAGTTCGCCCCGGTCGAGCGTCTGGAACTGGGGGAGTGGCGTACCGAATCAACGCTCGAGGGAACGCACTACCACCGCAAGGACACCCGACTCGGCTAGGCGTCGGGGGCTTTCGGGCACTCCTCGGAGTCTTCGAGTCCGAGTTCGATCGTGGCGCGTTCCGGGTCGTCGATGATGAACTGCACGTGCTCGTGAACGAGGTCGATGTTCGCGATACGGCCGGGTTCACCATCGTCACGGTACTTCAGGTGATACGTCGGCGGCATGAAACGGATCGACGTGATCTCGTCCTTGTCCACTTTGGGCATCAACTCGACGAGTTCCGGAAGCGCATCGATCGGGATGTCGGTGGTCATCGTGTCCCGAATGACCTGAGAGAGCTTGCCGAAATTGAGAAGCAGCGAAGCGGGATCAGTCTGCTCGAGTAGCCCTTCGAGCACGCACCGCTGCCGGAACATGCGGGCATAGTCCGAATCCTGGTGACGCGTGCGCGAATACGCGAGCGCCAACTCGCCGTCCATGTGCTGCTGGCCCTGGTCGATTACGAGCGTTGTGATCGTCCCATCGGTGTAGTCGGGGAACTCGTTGTCGACGATCTCCTCCTCGACGTACATGTCGACGCCGCCAAGAGCGTCGACGAGATCGACGAACCCGTCGAGGTTGACGAGCGCGTAGTAGTGAATCGGTATGCCGAGGAACTCGCTGATCATCCCCTTCACCGCGTTCTCGGGAGGAGTCCCCGGGCCCGGGAAGGCCTCGGGGTAGCGCTCGCCCATGACCCAGAGCTCGTTCGTCAGGCCCGGATAGCAATCGCAATCCCAAATGCCCATGCCCTCAGGGAGCGGGGCGTAGGTCCAGTTGCGCGGAACCTGGAACATCGCAGCTTCACCGGTCTCGGGTTCGATGCTCACGACGATCATCGAGTCCGTGCGGATTGAGGTGCGTCCGACGCCGGCGTCCCCGCCGATCAGCAGGATGTTGAGCCGGTCGAGGTCCTCCCAGAGTGCATCCGTCTCGAGCGGGATCGTGGTCGTCACGGTGGTCGAGGGCGTGCCGGATGGATCGTCCTCGGCACCGGCGGCGTCGGGCACGGTCGTACTCGATGCCGGCGCGGCCACAGGGTCATCATCGTCGTCCCCGAACACGGTTGTGATGTTCTGGTACTGCACGATGTCGTAATAGGCGAACACGGCATGGGGCACGAGCAGGACGGCAGCGATCACGACGGTCGCGCTCACGGCTGCCCAGCCGATGAGGCGTCGTGACTCGGGATTTTCCCTTGCGATCTGGTACGCATCGTCCGCAGCCCAAAGCCGGTACCCCAGGAGGGCGAGGCTGATGATCATCATCACGGCGAGCATCGTGGGACGGACGAATGCCTTCGCGATCGCGAGCTTGTCGTGGAAGAAGAAGAGGAACACCGCAAGCATCGAGATATCGATGATCAACATGGTGAGGCCGCGAGAGCGGCGTCCTACGTAGATCTGGCCCGTGCCGGGAAGAAGCGCAGAGAGCAGCGCAGCCAGCATCGGCTGTTTGGCACGGTCGGACGCGCGTGAGTCTCCGGGGGAGGACGTCATGGGCCAGATCCTAGGAACAGGGCTCGATTAGTCCCGGGAATCGGCGTGTCGTCCTAGAGTGTCGGCGCCACGTTGAGTGCGTTCGATTCCTTTTGTGTTCGTCTTCGTACACGACACCCGCACAACGTGGCGACAACGGCGATGAGGCAGTAGAGAAGGGCACATGAGCGGTTTTGATCGTGCCACGAAGAGAGCGATGGATCTCCTCATCGTGGTGCTCCTGCTCATACCCGGGTCCATTCTCATGGCAATCATCGCGATCGCGATCAAGCTCGACTCCCGGGGTCCCGCGATCTACGCGTCCGAGAGGATCGGTAAGGACGCAGAGCCGTTCACCATGTACAAGTTCCGGTCCATGGTCGTTGGGGCAGAGAGCCAGAAAGCGGATCTCGAGCACCTCAACGAAGTGGATGGTCCGATCTTCAAGCTGCGCGACGATCCGCGGGTCACGCGGGTCGGTCGATTCATACGCCGTCTCAGTCTCGATGAGTTGCCGCAGCTCTTCAACGTCCTGAGCGGCGACATGAGCCTCGTGGGGCCGCGGCCGCCACTGGCGGAGGAGGTTGCCGAGTATCTCCCGTGGCACATGAAGCGGCTCACGGTGGTCGGAGGTTTGACCGGCCTCTGGCAGATCAGCGGAAGGTCCGACCTGGACTTCGACGAGCTGTGCAAGCTCGACATCGAGTACATCGACACCTGGTCGCTGGGGTTGGATGTCCGGATAATCATGAAGACCATTCCGGCAGCGCTCTCGGCTCGGGGTGCGTACTGATCGGCGTAGCGATGACCGGTCCGACACCTACCGAGTCGGCCTGAGAACGCCGACTACTCTGCTTGGTCACGACGAGACGGGTGGGACCGCATCGATGTCGACAGCAGATCGACCACCGCTGGTGAAACGATGGGCGACGGACGGCACGGCGTATCTCATTGCCGGAACGATCGTCCACTCCTTCATCAACTACGTGTACCAGTTGATCGGGGCGCGGACACTGGGCGAAGTTGCATTCGCTCCGGTCGCCTCGCTTCTCGCGCTGTCGTTCCTGATGTTCGCCATCGTGCTGGTGCCGATCGAGCAGCTCGTGATCAGGGCCGTGACGTTCCGTGGGGGCTTCGACCGCGATCCACGTCCCACGATTCGGTTCGCCGTTGCCGGTACCGTTGTCGTGGCGGCCGCGATCGCTCTCGTCGGCACTGAGCGGCTCTTCGCGGGTCAGAAGGGCTTCGTCGTGTTGGTCGTTGCCAGCGTTACAGCGCATAGCCTGTACGTCGTGGGACGCGGCCAGCTTGCGGGAACGCGCCGCTTCGCCGCATACGGCGCCGCCACGGCCGGTAACGCTCTTCTCCGCTTTGTCATCGCGCTCGGAATCATTGCGATCGTCCCGTCCGGCATTGGAGTCGGTGCGGCGCTTGTCGCAGGCCCACTCATCATCCTGTTCTGGCCATCGAGTGTGCGGCTGCCCGGGGCCGAGACGGCGCACAGTGACGAGAACCCGAGCCGCTTCCTGATGAGCTTCGTTCTCGCAGCGGCTGCATCCCAGGTCCTGCTCATCGCCGGGCCGCTCGCCGCCGGTGCGATGGGTGCGGCCGCCGCCGAGATCAGCATCATCTACGTGACGTTGACGATTGCGAGAGCTCCGCTCGTTCTCAGCGGCAGTCTGGTCGCCCGAGTGCTCCCTCCGTTCACGAATCTCGCCAAACTCGGCTTCGACGCCGAGCTGAACCGCTGGGTGGTGCGGCTCACGGCTGGTGGCTTGGTACTCGCTCTTCCAATCGGACTTCTGTCCGCGCAGGTCGGCCCAGCCGTCGTCTCGATTCTCTTCGGCTCGGGGTTCCGTCCCACGCCGGCGTTCGTTGGCATGGCCGGCGCCGGCATCGTTGTCGCAGGGGCTTCGATGTTCGTCGGTCAAGTGCTCGTCGCACGCGGGGATACGGCGCGTCTCGCATTGGGGTGGGGAATCGCTCTCGTGGTCGCGGTCGTAGCCCTGGTGTTCACAGACGCGGAGCTCTCGACACGCATCGGCCTGGCGTTCCTGTTGGGCGAGCTGGCCGCGCTTGGTGCTACAGCGGTCTTCTCATACCGGTTCGGGGTGACCGCGGATGGCGGGGACGGAGCGGACGCTGAGCCCGAGTAGGAGCCGCGTCGATTCGGAGTCGCGGAACCGCGAAATGCGGCAGCAGTCCGGTAGCGTTTCACACCCATGAACGGCATTGAAACGCTCCTCAACGACGGCGATCCCGTCGTCGCGGTTGTGGGCGCTACCGACACCCCGTGGAAGTACGGGAACAGGATCTACCGGGATCTGAAGGCGAAGGGCATCCGTGTCTACCCCGTGAACCCGACGAGCAGCACGGTCGACGGGGACACGGCATTCGCCAATCTGGCTGAGCTGCCGGAGGTTCCCGACATCGTCAACTTTGTCATACCTCCAACTCGGACGCTGAGCGTGCTCGAACGGGCATCGGACCACGGACTCGCGACGGTCTGGCTCCAGCCGGGGGCAGGAGACGACGCTGTCGTCGCGTACCTCGTGGAACACGAGATCAGCTACGTGGCGGACGACTGCATCATGATTCGGGCGAGAGCTCGAGCGGAGGAGCAATGAGTCTGTCGTGCCCGACGTGCGGCGAGACCGAACGTCTCTCGGGGGAGCGCGACGGCGATCGAATCGCGGTGACCTGTGATCACTGCGGAACGGTGTGGCATCGAGATCTGACGCCCCGATGCACCAAATGCGGGAGCGATGACATTCAGGCCGTGCCGCTGGCAATCGTGGAGAAGGGGCGAGGCACTCAGCTCTCGGTCGTCGGCACCCGGACCATCAACCTCTGCTCCGTGTGCGACGCCGAGACGCTTGCTCGCTACCACCGCAACCGGCCAAATCCCCTCATGCCGGACGAACTCCCAACGGTGGCTCCGGGCGATTGACGGACGGCCCTACGCGGTCTCGGGGACGGGCTGTTTCGTCGGAAGCTGCCAGATGTAGACGGCGAGGGCAGCGGCGAACGCGATGAGTCCGATCCGAATGACGACCATGTCGATGACGAATACAACTGAGATCGTGAACGTGACGGCGATCGCGGCGATGGCGACCATCTTTGCTCGGAGCGTGAATCCCCGACCGGCACGCCAATCGCGAATGATTCCCCCAAAGAACCTGTTTTCGACGAGCCAGCGATCAAACCGCTCTGACGACTTCGAGAAGAAGAACCCTGCGAGCAGAACCGGCCCGACGGTTGGGATGAGCGGGATGGGGATACCGATGAACGCGATCCCCACGAAGAAGATCCCGAGTACGAGGTAGAAGATCCGGAGGGTACGGCTACTGCTCACTGCCATCGAGAGGCGAGGGTATCGGGAACGATGTCCGACAGCGTGTCGGACCGGCGGTAGATTCGTCCCATGTCATGGTTCGATTGGCTGTTGGGGCGAGGGACCACTGAGCTGCGCGTGGCCGGGGAGCCGACGAGCGAGAACGGGGCGTCATCGTTCCATCTGTGGTGGGACGTTCCGTTCGGTGAGCGTCTCACCGAAGTTGCGGCAACGCTTGAAGTGGTCGAACCTCCGGTCGTCGACCGGCTCTACTTCTGGGCGTTGCAGGCGTCGTTCGTGAAGCCCGCCGGCGGGGGAGCGCACCTCGGCCTCCAGCACCATCCGCGATTCCCAGGCGGCACCGCCGTCAACTGGGGTGGCTACGCGCCACCCGGGGACGAAGGGCTACTCGCCGGATCGGCATCCAGCCTTCCGTCTGCTCAGGACAATGAGAACACCCGGAACTTCGAGTGGGCTGCCGGGCGCGCCTACCGACTGCGGATCAGCCGATCGCCCGACGAGGCTCCGCCGGGTTTCCACGCGTGGAGGGGATCGGTGGAGGATGTGCGATCGGGCGACGTTCGGGTCATACGCGACCTCTTCAGCCGCGGCGAGTACCTCCGGGGCCCGGTCGTCTGGACCGAGTCCTTCGCCCGGTGTGAGCAACCATCGGTTGGCGTTCGTTGGAGCGATCTGCGCGTGTTGGGCGAGGAGGGACAGCCGATTCCCGTGACGACCGTGTCGGTGAACTACCAAGGGCGAGCAGCCGGCGGATGCGACAACACCAACGTATCCGTCGATGCCTCGGGCTGGACCCAAAGCACGAACACGCAACGGATAGCACGGGCGGGGACGCGACTCGAACTTCCTCGCACCGTGTGAGCGTTATCGCCTGTACCATCCCTCGACCCGGGCGTTTAGCTCAGTTGGGAGAGCGCTGCCCTTACAAGGCAGAGGTCGGCGGTTCGAGCCCGTCAACGCCCACCCCGGAAACCGTTGTGGTTGTTGGGTTTCCTAGGTCAGTCCCCTTCCTTGTTCGCGGTGTCGGTTGCGTCGCGTCCACATTGCGTCCACATCAGAAGCCTCCCAGGGAGC
>JBDLHX010000036.1:0-21858 GCA_039715165.1 Actinomycetota bacterium | reverse complement strand
GCGACCCGCCTGGCGCTATCGCGAGCGCTGTAAACAGCAATAGTGCCGCGAAGGCGACGATCAGGACTCTCGCGAAGAACCCGCTGGATGTACGACTCAAAACTGCAGGAGACACCTGCTACCTCCACCTCTCGTGTTACTCCGTCATCAAGCCCTGATGGCGAAGCGTTATCCCTTATCAGGTCGGGCGGTGGAGAGAGCACAAAGGCTCGGCCCCACCTTCCGAGTTCCAGAACCCATTCAACACCGCTTCCCAGTTAGTGGGTATGGGTCGAATGGACTTCTTTCCCTTGTGGTGACCGTAGCGCTACTCAGCGTGGTCATCAAGGGGCATTCCGGAGGGACGCCGCACTGTCTAGTCCCTTTCTTGGGGGAGCTGCACAGGCTCTGGAGATGAGCGTCTCGAGCAACGGACCCAGCTGTGGGGCGGCCGGGTGGCCGCCCCAAGCCTCGTTGGTTGTCTTGTCGTTCCTCTACAGATCTTCTCTCTTTCGGCGGGTGAACAGGACCGCCACTGCTCCTGCCGCTAGCAGTGCCAAGGCGAGCAGGCCCAGCGACTCGATGTTCGTGCCGGTCTTCGGCAGCACTTCGGCAACACCGAAGTCGGCGTCGACATAGTCGTCGCCGCCGGCCAGATCCACGGTGAACGAACCCGCGGTAGTCAGCGCTCCCGTCACGGACTTGGTGTCGAGGGCGACGGTGAACGTGCCGGGGATGCCTTCGTTGATGAAGAACTTGTAGAACCCATCCCAAGCGTTCTTCGCCGTCGTCAGTGTCGCGATCACCTTGCCGTCGGCGTCCTTGAGGACGACCTTGGCTCCATTGATGCCGGGCTCGCCGGCGTCCTGCTTTCCGTCCTTGTCCTTGTCCAAGAAGACGGTGTCACCGATCTGAGCGGTCGCCAGGACCTTGCCGAGGACGAACGTGCAGGTCACGTCGTCGCCTTCTGCAAGGGTGACCGACGCCTTCTCCCCGTCATCGCCGCTGATCGCATGCGCCTCGTTGTCGCAGTAGCTGTCGACGAGTACCAGATGGTCCGGGGCCAGGCTTGCGAGCTCCTTCCTCACCTTGTAGGTGCCGGCCTTGAGATCCGGGAACTCCTTCTGGCCGGTCCGGTTGAGCGTCGTCACCGAGAAATCGGCAACGCCCGCCTCACCGAAGAAGTGGAACTCCCTGTCGGTGCCGGCGAGCATCTTCACGACCACCGTCAGTTTCGCGAGGTCCAGGACCACGACGTTGGCGTCATCGTCGTCGGTGACCTTGGGTCCGTCCGGCGGAGTGCCGCTGGCAACGGCGACGTTTGTGAAGCTCTCCTGGATGTCGAGCCCGCTGCATTCGAACGCTGGAGCAGCCTCGCCCGGCTTGAGTGTGCCGAGCGCCGCGTCGCACGCTGAGACCAGAGCATCGCTCACAGCCACATCCGTCAACGTCACGTTGCCGTTGTTGGTAACGGCAATCGTGAACGTCGCAGTCTCTCCCGTGTAGATCGTCTGGGCATCGGGCGTCTTCGCAATCGCGATCGACGGGTTCTGCGGCAGCGGCTCCCGGTGGGCGTCGTCGTCGCAGACCTTCTCTTCGTCGGGGTCGATGCCGCACGCCGTTGCCACGTTGAAGAACGTACCGGCGTCGATGTCGCCCTGTGTCACCACATAGGAGCCGGTGAACGTGGTCGAGTTCGATGCTCCCGGTGCCAGCGATGCGATCGGGCCGCCGGAGATGGTGACCCCGCCAACCTTGTCGGCAATCGTCACGTTCGTGAGCGTCACGTTCCCGGTGTTCGTCACCTTGAACGAGTAGCTGATTGTCTCGCCGGGTTGTGCGTACCCGTCCCCTGACTCATCCAGGAAGGTTCCTGATTTCTCCAGAGCAATCGCCGGGTCCGAACCGAAGTAGTGGGACAGATCGGTGCCGGAGACGGCCACCTCGTTGTATATAGCGTCGACTCTGCCGATGTTCTCGTATTGGCCGGCAGCGGCGGTGCCGGAAGCGGTGCAGGTCATCGAATTGCCGGTCGCAAGCGTCGTCTGGCCGCCGCAGTCAACCGTGACGGACTGATCGTCGGAGACCGTCACTTCCGTCAGATCGGCTTCGCCGTTGTTGGTGACGACGTACTTCCAGTAGACGTCGGCGCCGACGGCGATGTATGGACCGGTCGGGCTGTCGGCATCGTGCCACGGGCCGCTCTCTGAATCGCTGGTCGCTTTCTGGATCTGGATGTCGGGAACGAGCGGGATGATCTCTTTCCCGCTGAAGTTCACGGTCTTGTCCCCACCGCCTTGGGTATCGATCCGGGCCTGGAACACGCCAGAAACCGACGACGCCCCCTGCCCATCACCAACCGTCCCCCATGAGTACGTCTCGTCCGGAGCTGCGAGGTGGCCGCCGTAGACGACGTAGCCGAGGCCGGTTGTCAGCATCGTGAACGTGACTTCCCAGCCGAGGTAATTCGCGGGGCAGAGCCCGCCTCCCTCGCCGATGAACGCAACGTTGTCGATCGTCAGGTTCGCTCCGTTGAATCCGGGCGCGACGTTCCCTGTGAGGTCGCCGAATGCGGGCGGCGGCGTCATTGCGCCGTGCGACGTATTCCACGGTTCGACCTTCGTGAACGCGTAAGCGCCGGAGTCATCGAAGTCGAGGCACGCGTTGAATCGGTACTGCTCGCCGGCAGCGGCCTCCATCGTGATGCGGAACGCGGCCGTCTCGCCCTCGGTGTAGCCCTTCGGGTGGCCGGGGACCCAGCCGAGCACGGCCGGGGCCGGTTCCCACACCTCATGCATCTTCAGCCTGTTCTCGATCCAAGGAACTTCGGCAGCTTCGGCCTCTTCAGCCGCCGGAGATCCGGGAATCATGGTCATCACCGTGAACAACAGCAGCGTCGCCAGTGTGAGGATCAGGACTCGTCGAACATGCCCGCCGTGTGAACGGGCCAGCAATGCGGGAGACATCAGTCACCTCCGCTCCCGTCTGGAATCGCTCAGGCGATTCCGTGTCCTCGTGCCGCCAAGCCTGGGCAACACGACGACTCATCCCCCCGAACGCAGGGCGGAGGTTGGTTCGACCGCAGGGCGGGAATCTCCTCGCAACCCTGCGCTCTTGCGTCTCCTCCAAGTCAACTCCGATTCGGGTGCACCGGGAAGGGATTTCGCAGCGTTCGAAGCGTGTTGAGATCGCGGGATACCGCAGTGTCAGAGGGCGGCGCGCTGGCGAATCGCTGCTGCGAGTCCGTCTTGGGTGACCGAAATGGCCGACAAGTCCCGGCGGAGGGCGATGAGTGCCGCTTCCCTCAGGACGGCTGAGAGATCGGCGAAGGAGAGGCCGTCGGTCTGCTCAACGAGATGGTCGAGGCCGACATCGTCGGCAAATGGCACGTCGGCGATCTCGAAGAAGGCGCGACGGGCCTCAGGGGCGGGGAGTCCGAGGCGGAGGTGCACCTCGAGCCGACCGGGTCGCAGCAGAGCCGGATCGATGAGATCGCGACGGTTCGTCGCCCCGATGACGAAGACGTCTCCCCGGTCGGCAACACCGTCCATCTCTGTCAACAGAGCCGCGACGACCGAATCGGTCACCGAGTTCGTCGAGTTCCCCCGTACCGGGGCGAGGGCGTCGATCTCGTCGAAGAAGAGGATCGCCGGGGCGACGGCCCTGGCCCGCGAGAAGACCTCGCGCACCGCTCGCTCGGACTCGCCGACCCACTTGTCGAGCAGTTCGGCGCCCTTGATGGGGAAGAACGCCGCACCGGATTCGTGGGCGAGGGCGCGGATGACGTACGTCTTCCCCGTCCCGGGCGGACCGTAGAGAAGCAGCCCTCGCGGCGGCTCGATCCCGAGCCGGGTGAAGCGACCGGGGTCTTGCATCTGCCAGATCACGGTCTCGGTGAGGCGCTGCTTGACCTCGGAGAGATTTGCCACACGATCGAATCCGTACCCGGGGATGTCGCCGGACGGCGCGGTGCCGAGCGACGGCGTCGTCGCATCGACGGCGGCCTCGAGCGCCGACTGGTCGACCGGATCGCCTGTCCCGGCGGCACCGGCAGAAGCCTGGAGCACGGCGGAGACGATGTCGGCGCCGGAGAAGCCGGCGGTACGAGAGGCGAGGCGGGCGTAGTCGATCTCGTCAGTGGGAACCCGCGAGAGCGCAGACTCGAAGAGCAATCGGCGCCGTTCGAGATCAGGCGGCGGCACGGTGAGGGACCGGGGGAGGAGCGGGTGCGCCGCGAGCCCCTCGCCAAGCGCTGCCACGGAGTGAACACCGAGCACGCAGGCCATGCCGGGACGCTCGGCGACTGCGTCGAGGAACCACCGCATGATCGCCGCGACCTGGTTCTTGAACATCCCCTCCGCGCCGGCGACGGCGTCGAGCCGATCGACGAACAGCACGACCGGCGTGGGGGTCTCCTTCACGGCGCGTTCGAGGAGCGAGAGGAGCCGCTCCGGTTTGAAGACGAGATCGAGGGAGACCTCGTGCACCTCCACGTTGGCGGCGTTCGCCGCTGCAGTGACGAGTTCCGATCGCCCGCATCCTGCTGGACCTTCCACGAACACTCCAGCCACCGACGGCAGCCCCCACGACTGGGGGAGGTTCGATGGGGATGTGAGCAGCGTCAACCATCCGACGAGCGTTTCCAGTTCGGTGTCGAGGCCACTGAGGAGTGCATCCGCGGTCGACGGTGCCTCTCCCGGGGGACGCCCTTTCGGGAGCGGGGCGACGTCCGGCGCTGTGTCTTCGGTGTCGTGCACGACCGTCCGGTTGCCGATTGTTCCAACGGGGCCCGGGGTGACGGAGACCACGCGAATCTCGCGGGACTCGGCGCCATCCTCGCCATACGCCTCCTGGACGACAACGCGGTCGCCCACGGTGACAACGTTTCCCTGGAGCGCCCGCGCGAGATGTCTCGAGTCGATCTCGTCGGCTCCCGCGACAACGACCCTCCTGGCCTGGGAGACGACCGCACGCGTTACGTCGACAGCCTGGCCGATCGATACGTCGGCGTTGTCGAGCGTCATTGGGCCGACGAGGAGAGCATTCGGACTTGGGACATCGCCGGGGGAGACAAGGCAGTGCGTCCGTCCGAGCGACACGACCCCGCCCCCGGGCAGACCCATGGCGGCGAGCAGCGTGGAGTCTGCCCTGGCGATCGGGTCGGTTCCCTGCCGGAGAATGAATCGCATGGGGAGAAGGTAGCGTGAAGCTCAGAGCGGGGGGATTGGGTGAAGTGGGAGTGCCAAGGTTCCGGTGCTTTGAACGATGCGCACGCCGTCGCGGTCGAGCCAGCGCCAGACGAGATGCGCCTCCTCGGCGTCGGCGACCGCCTCCGGCACCTCGGGGATCTCGTCGGGAGGATCCTCTGTGGCGACGAGCGGCAACGGCGTCCGGTCGTTCCACGACGCGACGAGTCGGCCGTGACTCACAACGGCGCCATCTCCGGTCTCGTCCTCCATCCAGAGAGTTCCGCAGACGGACATCGACTGCCATGTCCTCCGGCGTACGAGGGCTCGTGCGAGCGCCTGATAGCGGTCCCGGGCGTCGGCCGCATCCTCGAAGCGCTGCTGCGATGCGAGACGAGCCATGCGCTCCCGCAGCGGCGTGAGAAGAAGAGCCGGGTTCTCGGCAATGCCGGCTCGGAGCTGGTCGACGACCGCCGCATACTTTTCGGGTTCGACGGAGCCTTCGCACGGGCAGAGCGCCGTCCCGAGTTGGCCGAACGAGCACGCGGCCGTTCGTTTCGCTCCCGTTCCGTTGCAGCGCCGGATCGGGACGGCGTCCCAGAGGGCGTGGACGACTTGCTCGGCGGAGCGCCGTGACCGAAAGGGTCCCAAGTACGGGCCGTCGCCGCCCTTGATCGTGCGGACCATCGACAGACGGGGAAACCGTTCATGGGTCACCTTCACCCAGTGCTGGCTCTTGGGCGGGCGTGACCTGCGGTTGTACCGAGGACGGTATTCGCCGATGAGCCGCAACTCCGTGACCTCGGCCTCGAGCTCCGTTGCGCACGAGCGATGTTCGATGCGGTCGAGGTCTCGCAGCATCTGGGCGACGGAGCGGCGGTCATCACCGTAGAAGTAGGACCGGACCCGTGAGCGGAGGTTCTTCGCCTTCCCGACGTAGATGACCGAGCCGTCCCGGTCGACGAACGAGTAGACGCCGGGGTGACGGGGGAGGATCTCGGTGAGCGCGATCTTTGCGTAGTGGGCCGAACCGCGCGCCGTCGGCAGCATCAGCAGGTCGTCGAGGTGCGTCACGCCGAGTGTGCCGGCACGCTCGAGGAGCGACCAGAAGACGTGGGCTGTGGCTTTCGCGTCGTCGAGGGCCCGGTGCGTCGGAGGCGACGGCGCTCGGAAGTGGGCGGCGAGGGACGACAGCTTGAGGTTCCGCACCTCGGACTGGACGAGTCTCCTGGCGAGACCGAGCGTGTCGACGGACCGGTTGGGCAGCTTCCCGTATCCGAGCCGGACTGCGGCGGCGTTGAGGAAGGACATGTCGAACCGCACGTTGTGGCCGACGATCACCGAGTCGCCCAAGAATTCGAGAAACGAGGGCAGTGCTTCGCCGACCGCCGGAGCGTCAACGACCATCGCGTGGGTGATGCCGGTGAGGACCGTGATGAACGGCGGAATCTCCATCCCGGGATCGACCAGCGTTTGGAACGTCCCGACCAGCTCGCCACCGAGGTACTTGACCGCGCCGATCTCGGTGATCTCACAGTTCGCTGCAGTCGCCCCGGTGGTCTCGAGGTCGAGGACGCAGAACGGCACGTCGTGGAGCGGCGCTCCCATGTCCTCGAATGTCCGCTGACCCGCGAGCATCCGGCGACAGTACATCGAACAGGTGTTCGACGCAAGGACGAATGCTATATGCGCTGCCGTGCAGCTTCGAAGAGGACGAGGGCGGCTGCGACCGAGGCATTCAGCGAGTCGGCAGCACCGCTCATGGGGATCTTTATGGGGGTTCCGACAGATGCCCAGGCGTCCGACACGCCCTCATGCTCGGCGCCGATGACGATTGAAACCGGCCCAGACAGCGAGACTCCCCAGTAGTAGCGCTTCGCGTCCGGCGTTGCCACCACGGTCTTGCCGTGGGAGCGGCACCACTTGACGGCTCTGGTCGTTGGAGCGATCGCAAACGGGACGCTGAAGAGCGCGCCTTGCGATGCACGAACGACGTTCGGGTTGAAGGGGTCCACGGTCGGGTCGGCAATGAGCAATGCAGCACCGACCGCATCTGCCGTGCGGAGCATGGCACCGAGATTCCCCGGCTTCTCGATCCCTTCGGCAACGAGCACGATCTCGGACTGGAGATCGTCGAGGTCTGTATCCCAGGTGGGTGCGACGGCGACGATGCCGTCCGGTCCCTGCCGCATGGAGAGCTTCGCGAAGGCGGTGTTCGAGACAGTAGTGAGGGCCGCTTCGGCTGCGGCGATACGGTTCACGAGCGGAGCCGTGTTCGGAGCGACCAGGTCCGGCGCGATGAATACGTCGTCGAAGAGGAGCCCGGCGTCGAGGGCCCGCTCCACTTCGCGCGTCCCTTCGATGAGGAATCGGCCGGTCGTCTCGCGCCGACGGCGCTTCTTCAGCTTCGCCGTGTCGACGATGCGGCGGTTCGACGGGCTTTCGATGTCGAAGGTCACCACCCGCCGCCCCCGCTCGACGAGAACCCGCCGCCCCCGCTGAAGCCACCGAAGCTCCCTCCGCTCCATGATGAACCGCCCCATGACGAACCGCCGCTCGATCCGAAGCCACCGCCGCCGCCCCACCAGGAGCTCCGGTCTTCCGACCATGACGAGTCGGTATAGATGGGCTCCCAGCCGTACGAGCCGGAGACGCCCCGGGTGATAACCCAGTGGTGATAGAAGAACGTGAACGGGTCGAAGGAACGGACGTCCTCGCCCAGCGGCTCCCCGCTCCACGAGTCCGTCTGGCCGCTCGTTCCGGCATGTGCGAGTTCGGGAGCGAAGCGGTCGGCGTCGTCGATTGAGCTCTCTGTCAGAGCGCGGCGCTGTGCGGCATATGCGACGGCGAATTCGCGGGGTCCGCGGGGATCGGAGGCACCGAACGCCGCAGCGATGTCGGCGTAGGAACCGATGAGCCCGAGTTCGTGGAGCGCCTGGCGGGCGTCGAGCCAGCGCCTCAATGCCTGCGCAGGCTCCAGCGACATTGCGAGGACGCCCGCGATGGTGCGGGCCGACTCGCTGGTGGTGTACTCGGCGAGCTCATCCCGGAGCTGCTCATACACTTCCGGTCCATCGTCGCGCCGGTTGAGAAGGCCGACCGTGATCGAGATCGGCAGGCCGAGGCGGCGCGTGACGTCCCGCACACGTGCTACTTCGCCCTCCGTCATGAGGCCGGCGAGGGCGAATTCGACGGCCTCGGAGGGGTCAAACCCGAGCTTGCGGTGCCGGTCGTAGGCGTTGAGAAACTCGCGGGTGTTGCCCTCGTTGCGGTTCATGAGCAGGAGAGCAGCGATGGCGGCGGGATCGAGACCATCTGCTTCGAGGCCCGCTTCCTTGCCTCCGAGTGCTGCACGGACGCTCTCATAGCGGGCGATCGCATCGTCCGTGTTCTCGTCGAGATCCGTGAGCGCCGCGGCGATCGCGGGCCTCGCGGTCGATTCGGGGAGACGCTCATAGAGCCGTTCGAGACGTTCGATCTTCCTCTCCGCTTCATTGGACGCAGTGCGGTATTCGGCGACGGACTCGCTCAATGGCGCGTCAGCCCTGAATGCGGGGATCGCGTCGGCGAACCCGAGACCGAGCGGTGTCGCAGCGATGTGCCCGATCGGCGTACGGACGAGATCTGCCGCGAGCGCATCGCCGGTACGTCGCCGGGCGGCTGCGACGCGGTGGGGCCGGAGGGAGGCAACGAGCCGTTGCAGGTTCCTTCGCTTCGACTCGAACGTCAGGTCGTCGTCGACGTCGACATCGAGTGCGGCATCGGCCGCTTCCTGCACGGCGCTCTCCAGCATCGACCGCTCGCCGGTCCCGCGCAGGTCGAGCGGCACCCTCGTGTCGACGATGAGTTGTTCCTGATCGACGACGTTGACGAGGCCGTGGCTCCACAACGCTCTGAGTGCGTCGGTGTCGGAGAAGCCGCCCGACGCGACGCGCCAGAGCTCGGCGGCGGCGTCGGAAGTAGCGACGTCACCGGCCGGCGGCGGACCGGCGGCGTAGTCGGCGTAGCGGGGGAGGTCTGCTCCGGAAGGCTCGAGATCCGCGAGGTGGGCATCGACATGCCGTTCCCGTTCCCGCTGTTCCTCTCTTTTGACCGAGCGTTTCTCTCCGCGGAGTCCCCGGGTGACGCTGAAGACGAACACGCCCACGATGGCGAAGAACCCAACGGCTCCGAACGGGAATCTTCCGGATTCCGAGTCATCTGTCAGCTCTCCGGCGAGAGCTTGCTCGATGGCCCCGACAATCGCGAGGAGCCCGGCCTCGAAGTCGTCTGCGGCGAAGAAGCTGCGGCCCGCGCCGGCAATCGCCTCGCCGGGCAAGTCGATTCCTTCCTGGGTCACGACCTCTGTTCTTCGCTCGTCGAGGGATACGAGCACGAGAACGCCGTTCTCCTCGGCGGGATCGCCGACGCCCCACGCGTTGGCGAGATTCGCGGCGAAGTCTGCAGGATTCTGACCGCGGCTGTCTTCGACGACGACGATCGCGATCGGGTTGCCGTAGTGGGCGACGACGCGAGAGATAGCGTCCTCGACGCGTTGCGGATCGTCGACAACGCCTGCCTCGTCGGTGAAGTAGCCCTGGCACACAACGCCCTCGTACTCACCGCACTCGACGGTCTCTCGCTGCGCGACAGCGGGGGCAGCGATGAGAACGAACAGGGCGATGAGACCAGCGAGGGCAGGAATGCGTTTCACGACCCCGATGATGGTCGTTTCGAGACACAAGGCACAAGACACAAGCAGCAAGAACGGATCTTGTGTCTTGCTACTTGGTACTTGTCAATACAGCTCGTACGACCCGTCGATCAGACGGTCCCTGACACCCTGCCAGTCTTCGATCGACTCCTTCACGATCGCTGCGACCTGTGCTTCGTCTGCAGGGCCGGCGGCGTCGATGTGGACGGCCTGCGGCTCGGTGACCGGGTGCCCAATGGAGGAGAGGATGCGAATCGTCGTCTCATCCGACTGTGTCTCCTCGATGATCCGCAACGACATGTCCTGTGCAACGGCGTGGTAGGTCTTGCCGACGTGCGCCGCCGGGTTCTTCCCTGCCGTTGCCTCGAGGCTCATCGGCCGGTACGGCGTGATGAGACCGCCGAATCGGTTGCCCCGGCCGACCTGCCCGTCGTCACCTGCCTCGGCCGACGTGCCGGTGAGGGTCAGGTATTGGGAGTCGGAGCTGTCGGCCTGGTTCACTCGCAGCTCCGTCCCGTTCCCGAATCGGTCCCGGACGAGGGCGAGGCCATCGATGCGGACCCGTTCGATCACTTCGTCGTACTGGGCGCGGTCCGCCACATGCGTCGCCAGGACCGGCGCTGCCACCGTGACGACGACGTCGTTGTCGTCACGCGCTCCCATGACCTTGATGTCACGTCCGATCGGAACATCACTGCGATACGCGGCCGAGTTGAGGTAGTGCTCGAGGCGGTAGACGACGTCTTCGAGCGGTGAGCGGGGGAGAGAGACGGCGGCGAACGAGGTGTCGTTCGACAGAGGTGCCGCCACGTTGTCCCCGCGTTCCACAACGTCTGCGAGGTCGGCCGCCGACTGGGTGAGCCACAGCTCGACCTCGAAAGCCTCGGGCGTCGCGTCGGGGAGGAGCTCGAACAGCCGGTAGCGCGTGGTCGCCGTCAACGCCTCGACGTCCGGCCTCCATTCGTCTGTGAAGTTGACCTTCCCGATGATCACGAGCTTCGAGCGCTTCGTGTGCTCGCCTCCGCCGAAGCCGAGCTCGACGGAACCGGCGGCGAGGACCGCCTTGTCGACATTGAAGTGCTGAACTCGCCCGGTTGCCTCGAGCGATGAGCGTGCAAGATCGCGGGCGAGTTGTTCCGCGAGGTTGTCGCAGATCGTGTCCGGATGCCCGGTGCCCTTGCGCTCGACGAATTCGACCGGAGGGTGGTACGGGGCGCGGTGCGTGATGGTGAGGTTCATGGGGCTCCTGTTCGCCGCGCATCGTACCGGGGGCTGTCCTCAATCTGTGGACGTCTTGCCCCAACGTCTGAGATGGACGGCATCCGCCCTACGCCCGCGGTCCAGGGATCCCGAGCGACGATCCGGCGCGGGATGTCCGATGGTCACGATGCCGATCGGGTTCACATCGGCCGGGATCTCGAGCAGAGTGCTGAGACCATCCATGCTGTGTGAGCCGAGGAATCCGGCGGCGAGCCCTTCGTCAACGACGGCGAGGAGCACGAGCATGAGCGACGCTCCGGCGTCGACCCACCAGTAGGGCACCGGCCAGCCGTCTTCCGACGCCGTCGTGGCTTCGGGGCCGCCCTTGTCCGGCTCCCGGTAGCGCTCGAGGTATGAGTCCTTGCGGACGCAGACAACGATGTGAACCGGCGCTTGGGAGATCCACGGGTCGAAGCCCTCTGCGACGTAGTCGTCTTCGTCGGCGAGGCGCGCGATCGCTTGTCGGGTCGGGGCATCGGTGACGACGATGAACGAGACGCCCTGGGAGAATCCGGCACTCGGCGCACGCTGCGCCGACTCGAGGATCCGTTGAACGGCGTCCTCGTCGACCGGATCGTCCGTGTAGTTGCGGACCATCCGGCGACGGCGGACGACGTCTCCGAACTCCACGTCAGAGTTCGATCAGGGCTTCATGGATGTTCTCGAGAGCGTTCTTCGCGTCCGAGAAGAGCATCATCGTCGACGGAAGGTAGAACAGGGGGTTGTCGATGCCGGCGAAGCCGGGAGAGAGGCTCCGCTTGATGACGACGGCCGTGGCCGCGAGGTCGACCTCGAGGATCGGCATGCCGTAGATCGGGCTGCCCGCGTCGTCTCGCGCCGACGGGTTCACCACGTCGTTTGCACCGACGATGAGGACAACGTCCGTGTGCGGGAGCCGCGGATTCGACTGGTCGAGGTCGAGGAGCACGTCGTACGGGACGTCCGCCTCGGCGAGCAGCACGTTCATGTGACCCGGCATGCGGCCGGCGACGGGGTGGATCGCGTACTCCACGGTCACATCCCGCTCTTCGAGGGCCGTTGCGAGTTCACGAACGGCGTGCTGGGCCTGAGCCACTGCGAGCCCGTACCCCGGTACCACGAGCACCTTCTGTGCATAGGCGAGGGAGATGGCCACGTCCTCGGGCGTGGCGCTGTTGACCGGCTTGTCGCCGGCGTCGATCGGCGCGGCGCCTTCGGTGCCGAATCCGGCGAAGAGCACGTTTGCGAGCGAGCGGTTCATTGCGTCGGACATCTGGACCGTGAGAATGAAGCCTGCCGCACCGACAAGGGCGCCGGCGATGATCAAGCCCTGGTTGCCGATGACGAAGCCGGCCATTGATGCCGCGACTCCGGAGAGGGAGTTGAGGAGCGAGATCACGACCGGCATGTCCGCTCCGCCGATCGGCAGGACGCCAGTGACGCCCAAGACGAGGGCGATCGCCGCGAGGATCCAGTAGCCCAAGGGCTCGTTGAACGCAACCGCCCAGACGCTCGATGCCGTCATGAGCAGGACGAGCATGAGATTGAAGAACGGGCCGCCGGGGAGCGCCACCGGACGCCCGGTGACGATGCCCTTCAGCTTCCCGAACGCCACGAAGCTGCCGGACAGGGTGACGACGCCGATCGCAATCGAGAGTGCCACCGTCACTTCCGTCTCCGTCGCGTACTGGACGTTCGCTCCGACAACCGTGCCGACTGCGACGATCTCCGCGAACGCGACGAGGGCCGATGCGCCGCCGCCGAAGCCGTTGAATGCGGCCACGAGTTCCGGCATCGCCGTCATCTGCACCTTGAGAGCGAGCATCGCCCCAATGGCCCCACCGATGAGACCACCGACGATGATCACCCACCAGAGGGCAGTGAGGTCATCGCTCTGCCGTGTCCTATCGAAGACGTAGACGATCGTGACGGCGATGGCGAGGGCCATGCCGACTGCTGCGATCTGGTTGCCACGACGGGCGGTGCGCGGAGATCCGAGGCCTCGAAGACCGACGATGAAGAGAGCGCCGGCAAGGAGGTAGAGGAGAGCGATCACTTCTTCACCACCGGCTTCTTCTTGAACATCTCGAGCATGCGGTCCGTGACGAGGAAGCCGCCGGCGACGTTGATCATGGCGAAGACCATCGCCAGGATGCCGAGGATGATCGCCACGGCGCCCTCACCGAACGCGGCGGCGATGATCGCGCCGACGATCGTGATCCCGGAGATCGCGTTCGCCCCAGACATGAGCGGGGTGTGAAGTGTCGGCGGGACCTTCGAGATGACCTCGAAGCCGACGAAGGCTGCGAGGACGAACACGACGATTCCCTGGATGAACTCGGGGCTCACGAGGCCTCCTCTTCCAGGCCCATGGCCGCTCGGGTACGGGGGTGAACGATCTGTCCGGTGTGAGTGATCGTTGACGGGCCGGCGATCTCGTCGTCGAGGTCGACGGCGAAGCCGTCTTCAGTGCGCCAGCGACCGACGAGCTCTTGGAGGTTTCTCGCATACATGCGACTCGCGTCGGTTGCGACCCGGCTCGGGAGATCGACCGGTCCGTAGATCGTGACACCGTTCACGTCTATGGCCTCGGATGGACGGGAACCTGTGACATTGCCACCGGAGGCGGCCGCCATGTCGACGATGACCGAGCCCGCGTGCATGCGGGCCACCATGTCGCCGGTAATGAGGCGAGGCGCGGGGCGACCCGGAATCTGGGCGGTTGTCACGATGAGGTCCGAGTCCGCGACAAACGATGCCAGGACTTCCTGCTGCTTCTCGGCAGTCTCCTCGTCGATTTCCTTCGCGTAGCCGCCTTCGTCCATCTCCTGAGTGGGGGCCTCGACGAACTTGGCCCCAAGGCTCTCGACCTGCTCCTTCGTTTCGGGCCTGATGTCATAGGCGTGGACGATCACCCCGAGTCGCTTGAACGTCGCGATGGCCTGGAGCCCTGCCACTCCGACGCCGAGCACGAGAGCGCGAGCCGGAGGGATCGTGCCCGCCGCCGTGACGAGCATGGCCGGGAACTTCGGGGATTTGTCCATGGCGAGTAGCACAGCCGCATAGCCGGCGACGTTCGCCTGGGACGACAGCGCATCCATCGCCTGAGCGAGCGTCGTGCGCGGTACCGCTTCGACAGCCACTGCCGTCACGTTGCGATCGGCGAAGGCCTGCACGAGGTCGACTGAGACAAACGGGTCCAGGAAGCCGGCGAGCACGCTGCCTTCCGGGATGAGACCGATCTCGTCGATCGTAGGTGGGCCGACCCGGAGGACCAGATCGGCGTCGTGTGCCGCCGCCGAATCGGCGACGATCGTTGCTCCGGCCTCGACGAGCGCCTCATCGGGGAAACCGGCAGCATTCCCTGCCCCGGTCTCGACCCGTACCTCCCATCCCCAGCCGGCATACACCTTGATGGCGGCGGGGACGGTGGCGACGCGACGCTCGTGGTCGGCCCGTTCGAGTGGGATTCCAAGTCGCATCGACCGCGACGGTAACTGAATGGATGCGCCATGCGAATTCGACGGGCTGGAGAGAGAACGGGGATCTCGACCCTTGTGGCGGCGACGATTTCGCGCGATGGTTCGAGCTGAGAGACCATGCAGAGACAACTCCTCGAACAACCCGGATCGGTTGCCGGACGGCCGCTGCGATCATCCGAAGCGGGCGACCTTGAACCGGGTCCCGGTCAGATCACGATCGATGTCGCGGCGTGTGGAGTCTGCCGGACCGATCTCCAGATCGTCGAGGGCGATCTCGCAGCCCGAACCCTGCCGATCGTCCCAGGCCACCAGGTCGTCGGTCGCGTGTCTCGCATCGGTGAGGAGGTCACGGAATGGTCGGTGGGGGAGCGAGCCGGCGTAGCGTGGCTCGCCGGGGCCTGCGGTGCATGCGAGTACTGCATCAGCGGCCGCGAGAACCTCTGCGCCGACGCCGTCTTCGCCGGATGGGATCATGACGGTGGCTATGCGGAGCAGATGAACATTCGAGCCGACTTCGCTCTCCGGATCCCGTCTTCTTTCGCCGATGTCGACGCAGCGCCGTTGCTGTGCGGTGGCATCATCGGCTACCGGGCGCTGAAGATCTCGGGCATCGTGCCCGGCGAACGACTCGGTCTCTACGGATTCGGCGCCTCCGCGCTCCTCGCCATGCAGGTCGCGGTTCACTGGGGATGCGAAGTGTTCGTTGCGACACGCTCTCCTGTGGAACAGCAGCGGGCCGTGGAAATGGGTGCTGCGTGGACCGGGTCGTATCACGATCGGCCCCCGATCGCCCTCGACGCCGCCATCACGTTCGCTCCCGCCGGATACGTCGTCATCGAAGCGCTCAAGTCGGTCGCCAGAGGGGGGACCGTCGCCATCAACGCGATCCACCTCGATCGCGTCCCGGAGTTCGGCTACGACCTCCTCTGGGGGGAGCGACAGATCCGCAGCGTTGCGAATTTCACGCGGGACGACGCGAACGAGTTCCTCGGCCTCGCAGCGGAGATCCCGATTCAGACCGTGCCCGACGTCTACCCGCTCGCCGACGCGAACCTCGCGCTCCACCGTCTCAAGGATGGCCTCGTCGAGGGTGCGGCCGTCCTCGTCACGGAGTAACCCGGTCGTTTGTGTCTACAACCACAACAGTTGTGGCATTACACACAAACGAAGGGAGACAACACTATTGGTCGAGGAAGAAGTCGGGCATCAGATCGGCATCGGGCGCATCCGAGTAGGGCGAGAAGTCGGGCATCCCGGCCTCTGCGAGGACCTCATCGTCGAGGTAGAAGTTGCCCGTCGCCTCACGGCTCGGGCGGTTGAAGATCTCGTAGGCCGCATCGGCCATGATCTCGGGCGACCGGGTGCGACGCATTGCTTCGTCGCCGCCGAGGAGGTTCTGCACCGCTGCAGTGGCGATCGCCGTGCGGGGCCAGAGGCTGTTCACTGCGATGCCATCCGACGCGAACTCGGCGGCCATTCCCAGCGTGCACATCGACATCCCATACTTGGCCATCGTGTAGCCGAGGTTGTTCGCAAACCAGTGGGGGGCCAGATTGAGTGGCGGGCTGAGCGTGAGGATGTGGGGATTCGCCGCCTGCTTCAGGTGAGGGATGCACGTTCGCGATACCAGGTAGGTACCGCGAGCGTTGATGTCCTGCATGAGGTCGTACGTCTTCATCGGAAGCTGTTCGGTTCCAGACAGATTGATCGCCGACGCGTTGTTCACGCAGATGTCGATGCCGCCGAAGGCCTCCACGGTCTTCACCACGGCGCCTTCGACCTGGTCGTCGAAGCGGATGTCGCCCATGATCGGCAGTGCCTTGCCTCCCACCGCCTCGATCTCCTCCGCCGCCGTGTAGATGGTCCCGGGCAGCATGGGGTGAGGCTCCGCGGTCTTGGCGACGAGCGCGACGTTGGCGCCGTCTGCTGCGACACGTTTCGCGATCGCGAGGCCGATGCCGCGACTCGCACCGGAGATGAACATGGTCTTGCCGGCGAGTCCCGCCATGGTTGCTCCCTTGAGACGATCGCGTGGAGGCTAATCCCCGGAGTTCGGGCAGCAGTGAGAGCGGAGAACGCTGCGCTCGTCATCGTTGAGGGGGCGAAGGGGTTCGCGCATCGTTCCGGGGGAGAGACCGACGAGATCGGCTGCCGCATAGGTACCTGCGATGCCGTGTTGTTCCACGTTCCGGGTCATCGCCGTGAGGCGTTCCTGCACGTCGTTGTCGACGCGTGCAGCGGTGACGAGTTCCTGCGCATAGTTCGTGGATGCGGTGATGGCTCCGTATGCCCCCCGCCCGGTGGATGCGAAGATGGCCCGCGACGCACCGACGTAGAGAAGGAAGTCGGTCCCCGCGCCTGTGACGATCGGGGGGACCCGGTCGACGTCTCCGCCGGAATCCTTCATCCCGACGATGTTCGGATGCGCAGCCAGGGTGATCGCGGCGTCGATCGGAAGCTCGTATCCCGTGACGGCCGGCACGGTGTAGAGAAAGACAGGGAGTGGGGACTCGTCGGCAACGGTCCGGAAGAACGATACGACGAGTTCACGGTCACCTCTCAGGAGGAGCGTCGGTGTGACGACGAGGACGGCGTCACCTCCCGCCGCATTCACCTCGGCAATCTGCCGAGCTGCTTGGTGAACCGACTGGGCGAAGACACCGCCGAGGAGGAACGCCTCGTCACCGAGTTCGTCGCGTGCCGTCGCTATGAGGGTCCCGTGCTCGCCGGGTTCGAGGTAGGGGCCCTGGCCGGTTGACCCGCCGATGAGGAAGCCCTTTGTCCCGCGCTCCGCGAGGAAGGCAACGTTGTGTCGGTGAGCGTTCGTATCGACGCTGCCGTCCGGGCCGAACGGGGTGATGAGCGCCGGCATTGTGGTCGGAGGGGTTCTCACTCCGCTCTCCAAAGGGAATGGAAGAACCGGCCGCGCGGCTCGTCGACACGCTCGTACGTATGCGCACCGAACGAATCCCGTTGTGCCTGGATGAGGTTCGCCGGGAGGCGCTCAGAGCGGTAGGCGTCGTAGAACGCAAGAGCCGACGAGAACGCAGGGACCGGCACGCCCGCGGAGACGGCCCTGGCGACGGATCGCCTCCAGCCGGGCTCCGCTGCCGTCAGCGCTTCGGCGAAGAACGGGGCGAAGAGAATGCTCCTGAGATTCGGATCTGATCGGTAGGCGCGAGTGATGTCGCTGAGGAATCGTGACCGGATGATGCACCCAGCGCGCCAGAGAGAGGCGACGGTGCCGTGGTTGAGGCCCCAGCCTCCCTCCGACGATGCGGCTTCCAGCAGCATGAAGCCTTGCGCGTACGAGACGATCTTCGAGGCATACACGGCGTCTTCGAGATCCGCGATGACGGATGTTGGATCGTCGCTGATCCCGCCGGTTGGGCCGGTCAACACGGTTGCCGCGGTGGAGCGTTCGTCGACGAGAGCCGACACGATCCTGGCGTAGACGGCCTCGGCAACGAGCGTCGTCGGCATCCCCGCGTCCATTGACGCCTCGACGGTCCACTGTCCGGTGCCCTTCTGTCCCGCAGCGTCGAGCACCCGGTCGATGAGCGGAGCGCCGTCGACGTCGATCGTGCCGAGGACGTCGGCGGTGACTTCGATGAGGAACGAATCGAGGCGGCCGGTGTTCCAGCGATCGAATACCGGCTGCATCTCTGTCGGCGTCAGGCCGAGGCCCCTGCGCATCACGTCGTAGGCCTCGGCGATGACCTGCATGTCGCCGTATTCGATGCCGTTGTGGACCATCTTGACGAAGTGGCCGGCCCCACCGGGTCCGAGCCACGCACAGCATGGCTCACCGTCGGCTTCGGCGGCGATCGAGTTGAGGAGCGGCTCAACTGCGGGCCACGCGGCCTCGCTCCCTCCCGGCATGACCGACGGGCCATACCTGGCTCCCTCTTCGCCTCCGGAGATGCCGGTCCCGACGTAGCGGATTCCGAAGGGTTCGAGGCGGGCGAGACGCCGCTCTGTGTCGGCGTAGTGGGAGTTGCCGCCGTCGATGATGATGTCGCCCCGTTCGAGCAGCGGGAGAAGGGCGTCGATCTGGTCGTCGACGGGCGCTCCGGCCTTCACCATGAGGAGCATCATCCTCGGCCGTTCGAGAGCGGCGACGAGGTCTTCAAGCGAACGGGTGCCGATGATCGATGCCGTGGATGCCTCGGTGGCGAGGAACTCGTCGGTCCGTTCATGGGAGCGGTTGTAGACGGCGACGGTGAGACCGTGGTCGGCGAGGTTGAGCGCCAGGTTGCGACCCATGACGGCCAGGCCGACGAGGCCGATGTCTGCGTGCTGTGCCATGGTGCTGAAGCTACTACCCGGTGGGCAGTTCCTCGCCGTAGAGCCATTCGTCGAACAGCCGCTCGAGGACGCGGCCGGAGATCTCCTCTGCGAGAGCGATGAACTCCTCGGTCGTCGCGTTGCCGTTTGCGAACCGTGACGCGTGCGCTCGAAGGATCTCGAAGAAGGCGTCGTCGCCAACCTCGTCCCGGAGAGCGACGAGGACGAACGAGCCCCGCTGGTAGACGGTGCGGTTGAAGAGGTCGTTCGGCGAGGGCGTCCCCGGTGGTCCGTACGCGGCCTCTCT
Source organism: Actinomycetota bacterium (assembly GCA_039715165.1). Classification (GTDB taxonomy): domain Bacteria; phylum Actinomycetota; class Acidimicrobiia; order Spongiisociales; family UBA5794; genus JAHEEL01. Next base: position 2,685 of record JBDLHX010000036.1, on the reverse strand, counting down.
CGCTGCTTGGATTCTGTTCGCTACCTCTTCGTGGTACGCGGCGGTGCCGTACAGGTGCTCCACCCAGAGCAGCTCGGCGTAGGTAGCGAATCCTTCGTTCAGCCAGATGTCGGCCCACTGAGCGAGCGAGACCGAGTCGCCGAACCACTGATGTGCGAGCTCGTGGACGAGCACGTATTCGAAGTAAGAGCGCTCGACCATGTCTCGCCCGAAGACTGAGAGCGTCTGGTTCTCGAGTGCGTGCTCGAAGCCGCCGACGACGGCGATCCCGTACTCATCGAAGGGATACGGCCCGAACGCACCCTCGAGAACTTGGATCATTTCCCCGGTCTTGGAAAGGGCCTCGGGCGGGTTTGCGACGAGATCGGGCGGCAGCATGTTGCGGATCGGGATGCCGGCGGCATCGGCTGAGGCTGGGTCGTCGATGATCTCCCAGCCTTCGCCGATGACGAGGGTGGCGAGATAGGCAGCCATTGGATCGTCCATGTCCCAGGAGTAGGTCGTCGCGGTCCCGGTGTTGGTCACGTCCGTGAGTTCACCGTTCGCGGCGGCGACGAACCCGTTGGGGACGGTGATCTCGAACGTGAATGTCGCCTTGTCGAGTGGGTGGTCATTGCCCGGGAACCAGGAGTGGGCGCCGTCGGGTTGTGCGACGACGAACTGTTCGCCCTCCGGTCCATCGAACCAGCCGAGTGGGAAGGGGAGTGCCATCGACTGGATCGGTTCGGGGACTCCGCCGTAGGAGATGTCGATAGCGAATCGAGTGCCCGATGGGATCCGAACCTGCTCGACGATGAGCTCACCGTCCGCGCGCCGGAATCCGGTGTCGGCCCCATCGACCGTGAGGCTCGCGATCTCCCATCCGACGAAATCGAGATTGAATTGGCTGAGGTTCTGCTCGGCCACAGCGGTGATCAGGGCGTCGATCTCGACGCTTCCATCCGTTCGATAGGTCACGTCGAGGCCGTAGCTCTGCACGTCGTAGCCGCCGTTGCCGAGCTGTGGGTAGGAGTCGTCGCCGATGCCGGCGCCTCCCTCAACGAACGGGAGCGTCGTTGAGGGAGCGTGACTGGTGGATGGAGCCGTGGTATCCGGCATGTCGGAGGACGGGCTCGCCGTGCACGAAGCGACAATCGCAACAACAGCGACGATGGCGAAGACGCGTCTCATACGTACTTGAAGAGTAGAGAGACAAGAGTAGAGAGACCGAGCGCCGGCTCTCTCCACTCTCTACTTCCTCCTCTCTACCGCGCTGGCCACAGCATCCCCGACTTCGCTCGTCGATGCCGCCGGTCCTTCGCCGGCCAGGTCTGCTGTGTGGATCCCGGCCGCGAGCACCGAGTCAACGGCCCCTTCGACGGCATCCGCGGCTTCAGGAAGAGCGAGCGAGTGCCGCAGTGCCATCGCCGCGGCGAGGATCGTCGCAAGCGGGTTCGCGATCCCCTTGCCTGCAATATCCGGTGCCGAGCCGTGGACCGGCTCGTACAACCCCGGAGGGCCGTCCCCGAGCGATGCGGACGGGAGCATCCCGAGCGAACCGGGGAGCATCGATGCCTCATCGGTGAGGATGTCGCCGAAGAGATTTCCGGTGACGACGACGTCGAAGTCGCGCGGCCTCGACAATAGATGCATTGCCATGGCGTCAACGAGCACGACCTCGTACTCGACGTCCGGGTACTCCTCGTCCATCACGCGCTGGGCGACGCGCCGCCACAGCCGCGATACCTCGAGCACGTTCGCCTTGTCGACCGATGTGACCTTCCCGCCCCGGGTCCGAGCCGCCTCCGCCGCGACTCTCACGACGCGCTCTACCTCCGGTGCCGAGTAGACCATCTCGTTGCGGGCGACTGTGCCGTCGTCGGAGAGCGCCGACGGGCCGAAGTAGATGCCCCCCGTCAACTCACGCACGAAGAGGATGTCGACATCGTGCGCATCTCGGAGCGGAGACTTGTCGGGGAAGTGAACCTGGATTGGGCGGAGATTGGCGTAGAGGCCGAGCTCCGAGCGGATCGCGAGCAGGCCATCCTCGGGCCGGGTCTTCGCCAACGGATCGTCCCATTTGGGACCGCCCACGGCGCCGAGGATCACCGCATCAGCACCGCGGCATGCCTCGAGTGTCGAGACGGGGAACGGATCGCCGGTCGCATCAATGGCGGCGCCGCCGATGAGATGCTCGTCGAAGGTGAAAGACGTTGCAAAGCGAGTTCCGACGGCTTCGAGGACCTTGCGGGCCTCGGCGACCACCTCGGGACCGATCCCGTCGCCCGGGATGAGGACGATGCGGTTCACTCGTTGCCTTCGACGATCGTGCCATTCCGGTCCGCGAGCGCCCTGTTCAGCGCAGCGACGAACGCTCGCGCAGAGCCTTCCACCACGTCGGTGGAGACGCCCCGGCCCGAATAGGTCGTCGGCCCGGTCTGGATAATGACGCTCACCTCGGCCATCGCGTCGGCACCCGACGTGTACGGCATCACCCGATAGTCGAGGAGTCTGGCGGGGAAGCCGAACGCATCCTGGAGCGCCACGAACGCGGCGTTCACCATGCCGTCGCCCTCTGCTGTTGTTTCGACCGGTTCGCCGTCGCGCGTGACCCGCACCGTGGCGACCGGTGTTTCGCGGTCGCCACCACTGAGGTGGAGGCCGACGAGTTTCACGACGTCGGCAGCGATGCCGGTCTCCTCCTCG
>JBDLHX010000035.1:0-21865 GCA_039715165.1 Actinomycetota bacterium | reverse complement strand
GTCGGCCACGCGAGGCGGACGACAACACGACGGGGATCGCGATGCCGGCGTACGGTGGGAACCCGAGGCTGACCGACGACGACCTCGCCGAGATCGCGACGTTCCTCCGCACTCTCCAGTAGCCATCCGCGTACCCAGGGTTGCAGTCCCCGTATACGGCGCCACCAGCCCGCGGAATGGGGAGCTAGACGGTGGCGGGTTCGAGCTCCGGCTCAGACTCCGGCTCGGCTTCCTTCTCCCACACGCCCGTCTCGAGGTACTCCTCGATCGAAGCGGCCGCAACGCGTCCTGCGCCCATGGCGAGGATCACCGTCGCTCCACCGGTGACGATGTCACCGCCGGCGAAGACGCCCTCCATCGTGGTGCGGCCCGTCGACTCGTCGGTCTCGAGCGTGCCCCACCGGGTCTGGTGGAGACGGGACTCGGTCGCCGGGAGCAGCGGGTTGGGGGAGTTCCCGATTGCGACGATGGCCACGTCGGCCGGTACGTCGAAGATGTCGCCCTCGATCGGCACGGGGCGCCGGCGACCCGAGTCGTCCGGTTCTCCGAGCTCCATACGCTGCAAACGCACGCCGGTGAGCCATCCCTCGTCGTTGCCGAGCAGCTCCACGGGGGAGACGAGGAAGTCGAAGACGATCCCCTCTTCCTTCGCATGGTGGATCTCTTCGACACGAGCGGGCATCTCGGCCTCGGTGCGGCGGTATGCGACACGGACCTCTCCGGCCCCGAGGCGCAACGGCGTCCTCGCACTGTCCATGGCGGTATTGCCGCCGCCGAAAACGACGACGCGCTTGCCGGTGAGGTCGAGGACCGGAGTCTCCGTGTCCTTCCGGTAGGCGCCCATGAGGTTCACCCGAGTGAGGAACTCGTTCGCCGAATAGACGCCGATCAGGTTCTCGCCGTCGACATTCAGGAAGCGGGGCAGGCCAGCGCCCACGCCGACGAACGCGGCGTCGAAGCCCTCCTCGGTGAGGAGCTCCTCGAGGGTCGTCGTCCGGCCGATGATGGCGTTCGTCTCAACCTCGACGCCGAGCGCCCTGAGCCCGTTGATCTCCGACTCGACGATGTCCTTCGGGAGACGGAACTCGGGGATGCCGTAGACGAGCACACCGCCGGGTTGGTGGAGTGCCTCGAAGATCGTCACCTTGTGCCCGCTCTTCGCGAGGTCGGCGGCGCATGCGAGACCGGCAGGACCGCTGCCGATGATCGCGACGCTCTTCCCACTTGGCTCGGCCGGTTCGACCGGCGGCTCCAGGCCGAAGTTCCGGATGGTGTCCGCGACGTAGCGCTCGAGGTGGCCGATCGCGATCGGCTTCTCCTTCTTGTCGAGCACGCACGTGCCCTCGCACTGCGCTTCCTGTGGGCAGACCCGGCCGCAGATCGCGGGCAGGAGGCTGTCCATGCGGATGATGTCCGCTGCCCCTCGAATGTCACCGTGAGCGACCTTGTCGATGAACTGATCGATCTGGATGTTGACGGGGCAGCCGTCGATGCAGGTCGGGGTCTTGCACTGGAGGCAGCGCATCGCTTCGACGGTGGCCTGCTCGGGTGTGAGTCCGTCGTTGACCTCGATGAAGTTTGTGGCGCGTACGAGCGGGTCCTGCTCAGGCATCTTGACCCGGTCGAGTTTCATCATTTCGCGGAGGGAGACCTTGATCACGACGCCACCTCTGTCGCACAGGCTCCCCGCACAGGGGCGAGGAGCTGCTCGTGGTGCTCAGCGTCGAGAGACTTGAGATCGTCCATCTGCCCGACTTCGAACGCTCGGTACGACGTGTTGCGCCGTGCCAGGAGGGCGAAGTCGACCTCGTGAGCGTCGAACTCGGGGCCGTCGACACACGCGAACTTCGTCTCGCCACCGACCTCGACGCGGCACCCGCCGCACATGCCGGTGCCGTCGATCATGATCGGATTCAGAGAAGCAACCGTCTCGATGGCTCCGGGCCGGGTGACCTCGGCGACGGCACGCATCATGGGGACCGGGCCGATGGTGAATACGACTCCGACTTCCTCCTCGGCGACGACGTCGGCAAGAGCTTCGGTGACGAATCCCTTTCGGCCGTAGGAGCCGTCATCGGTACACGGGATCACCTCGATGCCGTGACTCGCGAGTTCGTTCTCGAGAAGCACGTATTCCCGGGTCCGGCCGCCGATGATCGCAATGACCCGGTTGCCGGCGTCTGCGAGGGCCGTGGCGATCGGGTAGGCGATGGCCGTTCCGACACCACCGCCGACGACGACCGCGGTGCCGTAGTCCTTGATCTCGGACGCGTGGCCGAGGGGCCCTGCGACGTCGACGAGGCTGTCCCCAGCCTCCAGCTCGGTCATCAGCGTTGTCGTGCGGCCGATGGCCTGGACGAACAGGGTGATTGAGCCGACTTCGGTGTCCGCTTCGGCGATCGTCAGCGGGATCCGTTCACCGTCCGGTGTCACGCGCACGATCACGAACTGACCGGCCTTGTGCTTCTTCGCGATCTTCGGCGCCTCGATGACGATTCTCCGCACGTCCGGCGCGATCGACTCCGCTTCCAAGATGGGGTACATCGTCTCCTCCGAAACGGCACCGTCGCGTAGGGCGAGCATCCGCGGTGGGGCCGTTGGGTGTGTCTTCGTTCTGCCGGTGGGCAGCGTCGGCAACCCCGGCAGCCGAAATGTAGAGGACTTGTCCCGTTAGAGCCAGATTCGCAGCCTTTCGACCCTTCCTGCACCGGCCGTCGCCCGATACGCTTGGCAGGAGAAGCGAGGAGGTGCGGTCGTGGAAGGTTGGGATCCGAAGGTCATCGTCGTCGGCGTCGACGGCTCAGATCAGTCGATCGATGCGACGAGGGTCGCGGCAGCCCTTGCCCGCGCCCGCTCGGCGAAGCTGCTCATCGTCACCGTGGTGCGGCCCCCGGAGGGGTGGTGGGGGATCGTCGGATCGCCCCCGACGGCCGAAGCGCTCGGCGACTCCCTCTCCGACGCCCAGCGGGACGTTCTCGACCGAGTGATTCGTTCAACGGACCTGTCCGGTGTCGAGTACGAGACGCAGGAGGAGATTGGCGAGCCGTCGTCGCGGCTCATCGACGTGTGCACGCGATTGGATGCCGACATCCTCGTCGTGGGCCGGCGCGGCGCCGGCCTGCTGCGCCGCATGGTCGTCGGATCGGTCGCGAACCACGTCGTGCACGAAGCGCCGTGCCCGGTGCTGGTGGTGCCGTAGGCGCCTTCGGCGCCGGTACCGACCGGAGGTCAGCTGCGGGCTTTGCCGAGGAGTCGCAGGATCTCGATGTAGAGCCAGATGATCGTGATCATCAGGCTGAAGGCTGCGAACCAGTCCATCCGCTTCGGAGCGCCCATGGCGATGCCGCGTTCGATCAGGTCGAAGTCGAGGAGCAGGTTGAATGCGGCGATCCCGACGATGAGGACGCTGAACAGGATGCCTCCGATCCCGCCTTCCCACACGTACGGTATCTGAACCCCGAACAGCATCAGTACGAGCGAGACCATGTAGAAGAGGGCGATACCGAGCGTGGCGCCGACGATGACCGAGCGGAGTCTGTCGGTGACCTTGATCGTGCGAGTGACGAACAGGACGAGCATGACGATGAACACGGCGGCGGTTGCGAGGACTGCCGTGACCACGATGCCGCCCCACGCCGCCTCGTAGGCCTTGCTCATGGCTCCGATGAAGACGCCCTGAGCCGCTGTGTAGATCGGCCCCGTGACGACGGCAATCTCCGGTTTGAAGATCGTGACGATCGCGAGAACGAAGGCACCGAGCAGCGCGAAAAGCGCCCATCCGGGCAGGGCTCCGGTGGGGGAGGAGATCGACCAGCCCCAAGCCGCGGTGATGAGGAGGATTGCGAGGAGGATCCCGGTCGCCCGCGCCGTCCCGCCGATGGTCATTCGATCCGAGCCGGGCTCGCCGAAGCCGACCGGGACCGTCGTCGCGGCCGCGTCGAGCGTCGCCGCCGAGCCGCTGCCACCAAACTGCTTCGTGAGCGCCGGATTCGCCACGCCTGTTCCTCTCTTCGTTGTGAACGGATGGTAGAGCGACGTCTGTTGCCAATCTCGGAGGCACCGCTTCGTCGGGACCGCTTCATGCACCGGTCGGTATCCTGCGCGGTGAACGAAACGAGGATGCGCAGATGACACGCAACAAGACTCTTGCCGTGTTCGGCCAGGCCTACATGCGGCGCATGCCGCAGGACGAGGCGCCGACAATCGGAGCAGAGCAGCTCGAAGCGGAGATCGCTTGCGCTTACCGGTTCCTCGACGAGCGCGCCGGCGAACAGGTCGCCCTTCGCGTCTTCCGACCGAGCGTTGATCTGTGCGGATATGAAGCGCCCGGATCCGTCATCGAGGTCGCGACCGACGACATGCCGTTCCTCGTCGACTCGGTCACGAACCGGATCACCCGTTCGGGATACACCATCGTCCGGCATTTTCACCCTGTCGTTGGCACAGTCCGCGATGAGTCGGCGAGGATCGTCGATGTCGTATCCAGCAAGGACGCGGCGCACCGCGAGTCGCTCCAGCATTTCGAGATTTCCGAAACGCTCGGCGAAGAAGCCTCCCGACGGCTCGAGGCAGATATCACAGAGGTACTCGCCGACGTTTTCGCTTCCGTCCGGGACTTCGAACGTCTTCGTTTCGCCGTTCGGCAGATGGCCCACTACGCCTTCGAGGATCGCGCGGGGTTCGATGCGGCCGGCGTCGAAGAAGCCACCGCCTTCTTGGAGTGGCTCCTCGACGACAACTTCGTCCTTCTCGGATACCGCGAGTACGACATCGCAGACCACGGCGACGGGCCGGCGATCTCAGCGAAGCCGGATTCGGGGCTCGGGCTCATGGGGGATTCCGACGGCAGCCGATTCTCGGAGCCGGTGCTCTTGTCGTCGCTCAAGCCGGCGCTTCGTGAGCGATATGAGACGAGCAGGCAGCTCGTCATCTCGAAGACGAACCGAAGGTCAACGGTGCACCGGGACGCGCGACTGGACTACGTCGGTCTCCGTCGCGTTCACCCCGATGGCAGCCCGAAGGGGGAGGCGAGGCTCGTCGGCCTCTTCACCTCGAAGGCGTACATGGAAGGCACGACAACCATTCCGATTCTCCGGCGGAAGCTTGATCGCATCCTCGCCGCCGAGGATCTCCTCGAGGGCTCCCACGACTACAAGGTCCTCACGCAGATATTCGAATCGTTCCCGAAGGACGAGCTGTTTGGCATCACCGACGAGGATCTGCGTACGAGCCTGCTCGGCCTTCTCGAGGCCGAGGAGCATCAGCACGTGCGCCTCTTCGTTCGTCCCGACGTGCTCCAACGCAACGTCTCGATCCTCGTGGTCGTGCCCCGCGAGAGGTTCAACTCCGAGCTGCGTCGCAGACTTCAGGACATGTTCTTGGAGCGCTTCGGCGGGGCCTCGGTCGACTACCAGCTGACGCTCGGCGAGACGGGCGACGCCCGGATTCACTTCACCGTTTGGATGGACGGTCCCCTCCCGCTCGTGTCGATCGACGAGCTCGAGCGGGACGTCTACGCGCTGACGCGCACGTGGGAGGACCGCGTGTGCGAACTGCTCGCACAGGAGAGAGGCCGGGCCGCTGCCAGGCAGCTCGTTGACACCCACGCGGACCGGTTCCCGTCCTACTTCCGCACTTCCACGACGCTTCCACATGCGGCAGTGTCGATGGCGGATGTCGATGCGCTGCTTGCGACCGACGACGCAATACGTGTGTCGATTCACAACGAGAAGCACGCCGACGAGGAGCTCACCCGAATCGTCGTCTACAGCCGCAATGGGAAGCTCGATCTCTCAGACATGCTCCCGCTCGTCGAGGACCTCGGGCTGCGCGTCGTCGAGGAGATACCGACGAGGTTGTCCTCCGAGGACTCGGGTGATGAGCTCTTCGCTCACGACTTCGGTGTGCTCGGGCCGGACGGAGGATGCCTCAACATCGACGAGTGTGGTGACCGAGTCGCAGCGGCGCTCACCGCAACGCTGCGCGGCGAGGCGGAGTCCGATGGCCTCAGCCGACTGCTCGTCCTCACCGACGTCGACCACCACGAGATCAACATCCTGCGGGCCTACCGGTCCTACTGGCATCTCGTGAACCCGGCGTTCTCGAAGAATCACGTCGCGAACGCGTTCGCCGCGCACCCGGGTCTCGCCGGCGACCTGGTCCGGTTGTTCGGCCTTCGGTTCGGCCCGAATGCCGACGAAGAGGTGGAGACGTCGCTCCGCGCCACGCTCCTCGAGCGCCTCGAAGGTGTCGAATCGCTCGACGAGGACCGGATCCTGCGGGGGTTCATCGGCCTCATCGAAGCGACGGTCCGCACGAGCGCCTTCCTCGACACCCCCTCGACCGCTTTCAAGCTCCTCTCGGAGAACGTCCCCGCCGTCCCCGAACCGCGTCCGATGTACGAGATCTTCGTGTTCGCACCAGACGTCGCCGGGATCCACCTGCGTGGCGGTCCGGTGGCGCGCGGTGGCATTCGCTGGTCGAACCGGCGAGCCGACTACCGCACCGAGGTTCTCGGGCTGATGAAGGCGCAGATGACGAAGAATGTCGTCATCGTGCCGACGGGGGCCAAAGGTGGCTTCATCATCCGCAACTTCGCCGACTCGGCCGCCGGCCCAACGTTCGATGAGGTGAAATCCGGATACCAGACATTCATCCGTGCGCTTCTCGACATCACAGACACGCTCGAAGAAGGCCAGGTCGTCCACCCTGAAGGCGTGCGCATCCTCGATGGGGAAGACCCGTACTTCGTCGTTGCCGCCGATCGTGGGACGGCGACGTTCTCCGACACAGCCAACGAGATCGCCGCAGAGGCGGGCTTCTGGCTCGACGACGCGTTCGCCTCCGGCGGCTCGACCGGCTACGACCACAAGGCGCTCGGGATCACAGCGAGAGGCGCTTGGGAGTCCGTCCGACGCCACTTCATGGAGCTCGACGTCGACGTACAGACCGACCCGATCACCGTGGTCGGCATCGGAGACATGTCGGGAGACGTTTTCGGTAACGGCATGCTTCTCTCGGACAGCATCAAGCTCGTTGCAGCGTTCGACCACCGACATGTCTTCGTCGACCCCCATCCCGATCCCGAGGCATCGTTCGCCGAGCGTCGGCGGCTCGCCGGTCTCGGCCGATCGTCCTGGGATGACTACGACAGGGACACCATGTCGAAAGGCGGCGGCGTCTTCTCGCGCTCGTTGAAGCGGATCGAGCTGAACGACGAGATGCGTGCGGCGCTTGGCACGACGGTGAAGGAATTGACACCGGCGCAGCTCATCTCGACGATCCTGAAAGCTCCGGTCGATCTTCTCTGGAACGGTGGGATCGGGACCTACGTGAAGGCGTCCTTCGAGACGAACGACGATGCACAGGATCGGGCCAACGACTCGGTCCGGGTCAACGGTCGGGGCTTGCGCTGCAAGGTCGTCGGAGAGGGTGGGAACCTCGGGCTGACCCAGGCCGGTCGCATCGAGTTCGCTCAGAACGGTGGACGGGTCTTCACCGACTTCGTCGACAACGCCGGCGGCGTCCACTGCTCGGACAGAGAGGTCAACATCAAGATCCTCCTCTCGATGGCCGAGCGACAGGAGCTGCTCGGCCGGGAGGAGCGGAACGATCTCATTGCGGCGGTCTCGGATGATGTCGTCGCTGCGATCGTCTACGACAACTTCCTCCAGGCACAGATCCTGTCGCAAGAGGTCGCCGCCTCTGTGGGCAACGCCGAGGCATACGAAGACCTGATGACGCATCTCGAAGCCGAAGCCGACCTCGACCGTGAGATTGAGATGCTCCCCTCATTGGAGGAGATGTCGGACCGGGCCCGGGTTGGGGCGGGCATGCATCGTCCCGAGCTCGCGGTCCTGCTCGCTCACGCGAAGAGCCATCTCACCGATGCACTCGTCGAGTCCGATCTTCCAGAGGATCCCTTCTTCGGAAGCCTGCTCACCGGCTACTTCCCAACTGCCATCGCGGATCGGTATGGGGATCTGATTCCGGAGCATCCACTGAAGAGGGAGCTCATCGCGACGACCGTCGCCAACGAGATCCTCAACTCACAGGGTGTGACTTTCGCGACGCGGCTCGGGGCGGAGACCGGAGCCGGTCCCGCGGAGATCGTTCGCGCCTACCGGGTCGCCCGGCGGGTCGTCGGGGCTTCGAGCCGGTGGAGAGACATCGAGGCGCTCGCGGGCACGGTCGATGCCGACATGGTGAACGAGCTGCTCAACGGAGTCGACGAGCTCGTCGAGATTCTGACGCGATGGTTCATCACGACACCGCGGGTCGGATCGATCATCGATCGGGCCGGCACATACCGTCCGGGCTTCGAGGAACTCTCGGCGGTGATCGGCGAGCTGGGGTCGAAGCGATGGCAGAAGCAGCTGGAGCGTCGAGTCGCTCGATACGTCGACCGCGGTGTCCCCGAGACGGTCGCGATCCGGCACGCCTATCAGATGGAGCTCGTCCACGCACCGGACATCATCGATGTCGCCGCACAAACGGGTCTTCCGCTGCGCGACGTGGGTCACACGTTCTATCTCGTCGGCCAGGCATTCCACATCGACTGGCTTGAAGGCCAGGTTGAAGACTTGCCGGCAGCGAATCGTTGGCAGCGATGGGCGGGTCTCACCCTTGACCGGGACTTGATGGACCTGCGTCGCTCCATCGTTGAGCGCATCCTCAGCAACGGCGAAAGGGCTGATGCCGCGACGCTCTATGCGGAGTTCAACGAGTTGACGTCGGGAGAGCAGGAACGACTCGGTCGGATGGTCGCGATGCTCAAGAGAGACGGCGTCTCGGACAGTGCGTCGGTCGTCGTGGCGATCCGTCAGCTCGAACGACTGACGAGCTGACAGCGAACAGCCCTTCCGGCGATCCTCGCTGTCGGTTGTGTGCCGTCGGTATCAGTTCTTGCCGCGCAGCGACTCGAGGGAGCCGATGACCGATTCCGCATCTTCTCCGAGGTGGGGGAGATTCGCCGAGCGGGACCGGTACCGCGAGGGGCGAGTCTGGCGGACGTCGGAACTCTCCTCCTCGGCAGCGATCTCCGCGCGAAGATCGATCATGATCTTCTCGAGCTCCTTCGAACGATCCGGATCTTCGGCCAGATCGGGCTCTCGCGGGGACGCGATCTGCTCGTCCACGGCGTCCTCCCCTGGCGTGGGTGGTGCCCCTGCGCTTGCCGTTTCTCTCTCCCCGACGTCGGCATCTCGACGTTCGATCGAGGCCATCACCTCTCGCGACCGCTCGACCTGTTCGATGAGCTCCTCGCGTTTCCTCTCGGCTCCGGCGACGATGCCCGAAGCGCGGGTTGCCGCGTCTTCTTTGACGAGGTCGGCCTCCATGTCGGCCCGCTTGCGCGTCTCCTCAGCGACGCGAGCGGCGCCCGAGCGCATCTGCTCCGTCTCCCTGGCTGCGTTCGCACGAGACTGCTCGGCGGCGATCTGCGCCGCCTCTCGGATCGCCTGAGCTTCTTGCTCAGCCGCAGCGATGATGCCGCCGCGCTCGGCTACAACCGACCCGAGCAGTTCGGTGCGATCGTCGTTGATCTTCGCGGACGTCGAGAGCGCCCCCTCGAGCACCGCCTCGGCTTCGGCCTGGAGCGCGATCGCCCGAACGTTTGCCTGCTCGATGATGTGATGAGCTTCGATCTCGGCATGGCCCCTCGATACGTCGGGTGACGGCGCGCCTTCTGTGGGCGTTCCCGGCTTCCCCTGGATCTCGAGCATGCGGATGCGCGCGGCCACGGTCTCCTGGATCGTGACGTCGGCGCGATGCTTGACGTCATGAAGCTCTCGCTCGAGCTGTTCGACGCGGACTTCGGCGATCTTCCGGCGCTCTCTCACGCTCGACATCGCTCCGCTGACCGTCGTCAGAAACTCCTCGACCTGTTCCCGGTCGTACCCCCTGCGCACGACGTCGAACGTGCGTATCTCGATATCCGTGGGATCGAGGTCCATGGATGTTCCTTTCCTATTACCTAAGCCCACCACGATCGTACCGCCGGTCCGCGGCGTGGTGAAGGGTCAACCTGGGAACAAGAAACGCGCTAGTCACTGTTCCCTCCTCAGGGATTGCGCGAAACGAGGAGACCGAGATGGTTGAAGCGATCGACTGGGGTGTGGTCCTCGTGCGGGTGGTCGCCGGTGTGGTGCTCCTCGCTCACGGGGTGAAGCACGCCCGCGGGCGCGCCAAGACGACGGCATGGTTCGGGAGCATCGGGTTTCGATCTCCCGGCCTGCAGTGGTTCGCTTCGACGATGACGGAGATCGGCGTGGGAGTTCTGCTCATCGCCGGGCTGGCAAGCGCTCTCGCCGCGGCGGGGCTTGTTGCGGTGATGACCGTCGCGTTCTGGACCGTCCACCGCTCAGTCGGCTTCTGGGTGACGGCGAGGCCCGATGAGGGGTGGGAGTACGTGCTCGTGCTCGCAGCGATCGGGGCATTGATCGCCATCGGCGGGCCGGGGGCGATCTCTCTTGATGCGACGCTCGGCATCGAGGATCTGCTCGATGGATGGGTCGGCGCCGGAATCATCGTGGGAGCGGTGGTCGCAGCGACCGCCCAGATGGCTGCGTTCTATCGGCCGCGCGAAGCCGCCGGTCCTTGACGGCACCGGCGATCCCAAATCGCGTGACCCGGCCTATTTGCGATTGGTCCCGTAGACCATGTTCCTGAGCCGGGCTTCGACCGCGCTCGGATCCTCGTCTCCGTAGTCGTACTCCCGCGACAAGACGCCCTTCAGACGCTCAGCGGTCACTTCCGCGTGCCGCTCGAGATCCGAACGAGTTCCTCCCTCGTGGCGCTTCCTTCTCCAACGCATCACGTTGTATCGGATCGTAAGAGGCGGATCTTGAGAACCAAAGGATTCCCGAGCTCCGAGTCGACAGCCAACAGCCAGAACCCGCAGGCGGTGCCCCTTTCTGTTGACTGTGGTCTATTCGGTCCTCAGGACTGGCACGCCGTCTTCGAGCCGGGCCCGCATCGCGAACGAGAACCGATCGACGTCGAGGCAGAGGTCGAGGTCGTTTGAGTCGATCCACGGAGTCGAGCGAAGACGCTCGGCGCCCACGCCGGAGCGGATGCGGGTGAGGCGGTTGGGATCGTCATGCTCCCGACGGAGCCGGTCGGCGATGAGGCTTGCCGTCTCTTCGTCCTCATCTGCGAGCGATTCGCCGCTGAGACCGGCAGCGACGATTGCCGCGCGCTGCTCATCCTCGACTGCCGCAGCGGTCGCTCCGGCGACGACGAGGCTCGCGGCGTAGACAGGGCGTGCTCCGCCGAGCAGCGCCGTCACGACGGCCCTCGTGCCCGCGCTCGTCCGCATGACGATGACGCGTTCCGCGAGATCCGAAAGGGCGGCGGCTTCGGTTGGGGAGTTTCCGATGTCGAAGTCGTGGGGCTTGCGGCCGTTCTCCTCGCCGCAGAGGAGAGATTCCGGCAGTGTTGCCGAGCGAGAACGCGCTTCGTCGAGCGTTTCGGCCAGCACGATGTGATCGGCCCCGCGGTCGAAGAGATACGCCGCGGTTGTGAATGCCCGGAACGTGTCGATCACGATGGCCGGTCCGGTGATGCCCCGGGCACCGGCGAGAAGAGAGCGTCGATCGATCTCGGGGTGTCTCACCGGAGCCATCGTAGGGGGCGAGTAGTCTCGGCTCGGGAGGAGACAGATGGGCAGACAACGCGTTGACGTGCTCGGATCCACGATGGCCTACGTCGAGGTTGGAGAAGGAGATCCGATCGTCTTCCTCCACGGCAATCCGACGTCGTCCTACCTATGGCGGAACGTCATTCCTCATGTTGCCGGCATCGGCCGCTGCATTGCTCCCGATCTCATTGGCATGGGCGACTCGGACAAGGTCGCGGGTCTCGAATACCGGTTCGTCGAGCATCGCCGGTATCTCGATGCGTTTCTCGACGCCGCCGGTGTCACCGACCGGGTGACTTTCGTCATCCACGACTGGGGATCGGCTCTTGGGTTCGACTGGGCGAATCGCCACCGCGACGCGGTCGCGGGCATCGCGTACATGGAGGCGATCGTGCGGCCGGTCACCTGGGGCGAGTGGCCGGAGCAGGCGCGCGGCATCTTCCAGGGGATGCGGTCGGAGGCGGGTGAGGAGATGGTCCTCACGAAGAACACGTTCGTCGAACGCATCCTCCCAGCCTCGATTCTCCGCACACTCGACGACGCGGAGATGGCGGAGTACCGCAGGCCCTACCTCGATCCGGGGGAGGATCGCCGTCCGACGCTCACGTGGCCGCGCGAGATCCCGATCGACGGCACGCCCGAGGACGTCCACGCCATCGTCACCGACTATGCCGAGTGGCTGTCGGTCGCCGACGTTCCGAAGCTGTTCATCAACGCCGAACCGGGGACGATCCTCACCGGCCCACAGCGGGAGTTCTGCCGTTCGTGGCCGAACCAGACCGAGGTGACGGTGGCGGGGTCGCACTTCATCCAGGAGGACTCGCCCGACGAGATCGGCGGCGCACTCAGTCAGTGGATGGAGTCGCTCTGACACGCCTGGAACCACAGCCTCGTCGCGAGGTGCTCACTTGATTCGAAACATGGTGCGCGCCTCGGCGCTCGATCTCGAGTTCTTCAACCTGGCGGAGCGGACACCGTCGTTGCTCCAACAGGCGATCGGTGTCGTCGTGCTGGCGAATGCGCTCAGCGCGATCGGGTCGTGGATCGGCTACGAGAACACTGCGGGCGAGGATCTGTGGAACGCTGTGCGGGGGTGGCTCGGCATCGGCGATTTCCCGATTCCGGACGAGGGAGGCATCGTCGTTCAGGTCGGCCTCGGCGTGCTGTTCGCGCTGCTTGGATGGGTCGTGTGGGCGTTCACCACGTCGCTGATCGGGACGAAGGTGTTCAAGGGGACGACCGACATGGGCGAGATGATGCGAGTGCTCGGTTTCGCGCAGGCTCCGAGGGCGATCGGGATCATCCCGTTCCTCGGACCGGTCGCCGCTGTGTGGGTTCTCGCCGCGTCGGTGGTGGCGATCCGCGAGGGTCTCGACTTCACCACCGGCCGGGCGATCGGGACCGCGATCGGCGGGTGGGTCATGTGGGCGCTGCTCCAACAGTTGGTGTCGGTCGCCGCCCAACTCGTCTAGCTCCCCGCGTACCCAGGGTTGCAGTCCCCGCATACGGCGCTGACAGCCCACGGTATGAGGGCGTTCATGCGGACCCTCCATTCTCTGGGCCCGTGGCCGCGCATACGGGGACTGCAACCCTGGGTATGGGATTAGGGAGTGGGGATCTCGCCGCGGCGTTCCGTGCGCCAGTCGAGGTGCCAGCTGCGGTTCACCCGCCAGAACAGCCACGACCCAATGCCGACCACGATCGGCGGGAGATACGACAGGGCCCGGTAGAGGAGCACGCCTGCCGACAGCAGATCGGTGTCGGCTCCCTGTCCCCATCCGAGCGTCAGCAGGCCGATGAATCCGAGGTCGACGAGACCGAGCCCGCCCGGGCTGATCGGGATCATGACGAGCAGCCGCCCCAGGGCGAACGCCAGGATCACCCACGGCGCCGACACGTCTCCACTCGTTACGCCGACGGACCGCAGCGAGACGAGGAAGAGCGCCGCCATCGAGGCGTGGTTCGCGACCGTCGCCAACGTCACCCAGCGCCAACGGCGGATGGCAACGTGCCGCACATTCGCGCGGAACTGCAGGATCGCCTCCACCATGTCGACCGGGTCACGGTGTGCCTTTGCCAGAGCCCAATTCGCGATCCGACCGAGCCGCGACCCGACCCGTATGGCGACTGCCTCCGATCCGAGGACGCGAGCGACGAGCCAGATCGCGCCCGCCACCACGACAACCCCGCCGAGTGAGACGACCCACATCCACCAGAGCGTGTCCCCTGTGACAGCGATGGCCGCAACGGCGAGAACCGGGAGTGCAAGGCGCGCGAGCTGATCCCACACACCGGCCGTGAGCAGCGCGGCGGTAACGGCTTCGGGCGTGAACCCCCAGGAGAGGAACTGGGAGTATGTGATCGGCAGGGCAATGGCGCCCCCCGCCGGCAGCGAGTTGTTGATTGCAGTAGCGGTCGTCTGGACGACGAATCCTTCGCGGAACCGGAGGCTCGGGAGGGTCGACAGAAACACGAATACGTACGCGACGAGGAACCATCCGGCGAACACGCCCAGGAGGAGCCATTCGAACGGCTCGATCTTGCGGATGTTGTCCGCGACGGCCTGGTAATCGGCGAGTTTCGGGAGCACGAACCCGAAGACGAGGGCGAGGAACGCGACCGTGACGGCCCCGCGCAGGAGGCGCTTCCAAAGCGGCGTGCCGTGGACGTGCGGGATGTCCGACGATTCGGGCTCAGGCACGATCGATTCGCTCATCGGCCGTACCGTACCGCCGGCACGTCAGACTCGCCGAAGGTCGAGATCGCAACCGACGGCCGCTGCGCTCAGCTCCCACAGCTGACGTGCGGCAGCATCGTTGGCAGCCGCCTTGCTCGGATCGGTCGGTCGAGCATCAGCGAAGTAGCGGCCGGTGTGCTTCTCGATGCCCGGTTCGCTGGCGAGGAAGACGGGACCGACCGCACCCTCGCTCGGTCTCCGCATCCAATGTGCCCCAACCTTCCATGCGAGTGATCCAAAGACGCTGTCGCCGTCCTGGGCGATGCGAGTCGCGACGAGACCGGGATGAACAGCAAAGGCAGTCGTCTCTGTGCCGTTGAGGCGGCGTGCGAGTTCCTTGGTGAAGAGGATGTTCGCCAGCTTCGAGCGGGCGTACGCCTCCGTTCCTCGGTAGTGGCCCGGGCAGCTGAGATCGGCGAAATCGAGGTCCCGCTTGGCGTGACGATGCACGTCGGACGCCACGGAGACGATCCGCGACGGGCGGGTCGCGGCGTCGGACGCGAGGAGGCACGTGAGGAAGAAGTGTCCGAGGTGGTTGACGCCCATCGTCCACTCGTGGCCGCCGGGCGTCGCACGTCGCGATCCGATGTACACGCCTGCGTTGTTGATCAGCACGTCGACGCGGCCGACATCGGCGATGACGCTCCCGACGAACTCTCGCACCGAGTCGAACGATGCGAGATCGAGCACCTTCCACGATGCTGCCCTGCCGCTCTGCTCTGTGATGTGCTCAGCAGCTCGTCTGCCCTGGTCAGGGTCGCGGACGGTGATGGTCACATTGGCTCCGCGGCGTACGAGTTCGGTCGCCGTCGCTTGGCCGATACCGGAGTTGCCTCCGGTGACCACCACCGTTCGATCTTCGATGTCCCATGTCACAGAGCGGGAAGCTACAGGGTTCTCAGTGCCTCGGTGGGGCTGACGCGGGCGGCACGCATGGCAGGGTAGAGCCCGGCGACGGCGCCGATGGTGAGGGCTGCCGCCATGCCGCCGACGATCGCGATCGTCGGGATGAGAACGCCCCACCCGCGCGACCATGCGTACGCAGCGGTCACGCCCGCGCCGACGGCGACCCCGCCGATGCCACCGACGGTTGCGAGAAGCAGCGACTCGCCGAGGAACTGGATGGAGATGTGGGACTTCTTGGCTCCGAGGGCACGCCGAAGGCCGATCTCCCCGCGTCGTTCGAGTACCGAGATCACCATGACGTTGGCGATTCCGACTCCGCCGACGAGCAGTGCTACGGCACCGAGGCCGAGGAGGAGGTTGGTGAATGCCTGGTCGGCCGCTTCCTTCGCCTCGAGGGCGTCGGAAGGCCTCGTGACTTCGACCTCGTCCGGGTTCTCCGGATTGACCGTTGCGGGCAGAACCGATCGCACAGCGTCGATGTTGTCCGGGTCGGTCCTCACGTAGATCGTTCCCGGCACGCCTTCGTGGTCGAGATAGGTGGCAGCGGCCGCGTAGCCGACGAGGGCGGAGCGGTCGAGATCCGGGGACAGGTCGAGGGTCTCCATGACTCCGACCACCGTGAACCAGTCATCGCCGAGCCACACGATCGACCCGCTGTCGCCCCCGGCAATTCCGAGGCGTTCAGCGGCGACCGAGCCGAGGACGACGACCGGGAGGTCGTTTGCGGCCTCGTCGAGGAACACGCCTGATGCCATCCGTCCCTGCAGCGTGTTGAGCAGATTCGTGTCGACCGCCTTGACGGCGATTCCCCCGGTCTGTCCTTCAGGCACGAGGTCGGTTCGGTACACGTTCGCCGAGACGTCGCTCACCGAAGCGACCTGCTCGACCGGGCTGATCCGCGACACCATCGATGTCGAGTCCTCAGGTAGCTCTCCACTGCCGATGCCGATGCCGCTGCCCGCTTCGATGCGGAGCATGTTCGTGCCGAGCTGGTCGAGCTGGGCGAGGAGATCGGACTTGGAGGACTCGGAGAGTCCGAGCACGCCGACCATTGCTGCGATACCGATGACGATGCCGAGAGCGGAGAGGAATGAGCGCAGGCGGCGGGTGCGGAGCCCGATGATCGATGCTCGCATCATGTCCGCCGGTGCGAGCCGTGACGGTTCGAGGCGGGTGGTCATTGCGCACCCCCATGCCCGTGGTTCCGGGTGTCTTCGACGATCCTGCCGTCGAGGAGTGAGACACGGCGTGGGAAGCGGGCGGCGATGTCGTGGTCGTGGGTGATGACGGCGATCGTCGTCCCCGTCTTGTTCAAGTCTTCGATGAGGCGCACGACGTCCTCCCCCGAACGACTGTCGAGGTTCCCGGTCGGCTCGTCGGCGAGGATGATCGACGGCGATCCAACGAGCGCTCGAGCGATGGCGACGCGCTGGCGCTCACCGCCCGAGAGCTTCGTGGCGTCGTGCTGCATGCGATGGGCGAGCCCGACTTGCCCGAGGGCGTGCTCGGCGAGCCTGCGCCGCTCGCTCAGCGCCATGCCCGTGTAGAGCAGGCCGTCGGCAACGTTGTCGAGCGCCGTCTCCCCCGCCAGGAGGAAGAACTGCTGGAACACGAATCCGATGTGGCGGGATCGCAGCGAGGAGAGCTGTCGATCGTTGAGATCATCGACGTCGTATCCGGCGACGGAGACCGTTCCGCTGGTGGCCCGGTCGAGCGTGCCGATCACGTGAAGGAGCGTCGATTTGCCGGACCCGGATGGTCCGACGATCGCAACGAGCTCTCCTGAGCGGATGTCGAGGTCGATTCCGTCGAGGGCGTGAACGGGTGGAGTTCCGGGGTACGTCTTTGTCACGCCGGACAGAGCCAGAACCGTCTGGCCGTCATTCGGCGCGATCGCCGCAGACGCCGCTGTGGGCGAGGCGCCGGTCATGGGGCGACCACCAGCATGCCGGCCTCGATCTCACCTGAAGTGATCTCGACCTTGCCGTCTGCATACATGCCCACCTCGACGCCGACGAGCCTTGTGGAGCCACCGGTGTCGACTTCGACGGCATAGCCGCCCTCGGACAGCGCCAGCAGCGCAGAGACGGGCACGGCGAGGACGTTGACGGCCGTGTCGTCGACGATGTCGACGTCCACCGGAGCTTCATCGAGACCGGTTCCCGCTCCCTCGCGGTCGAGCGTGATCTCAACTTCGAAGTACGTCCCGGTGTCCTGCGAACGGATGGCGACGGTTCCAACCGAGGTCACGGTTGCCGGTTCCTCGTCACCGTTCGGCATGACCACGGTGACCGGGTCGCCGACGACGATGAGGTCCTGATCCTCGGCGGGCAGCCGCACCGACACAACCGACGTCGATGTGGACGGGGTGAACAGCTGCGTGCCGGGCGAGACGTTGCTGCCGATGCTCACGTGTGCCGTGGCAATCCGGATCGGGCTGTCGGAGACGATGACTTCGCCGATGTTCAAGACGCCGTCGACAGGGGCGCCGATCGATGTCTGCCAGGCGGAGAGAGCAGCGGTGGTCGTGTCGTCGAAGACGTCATCGACAACGAGTTGACCGTCTGCGTCGAAACCGGCCGCAGCGAGCGTCTCTTCGAGAACGCGCACATCCTCGCCGACCGACCCGGCGCTCAGGGTCCGGTAGAACGGAACCTCAGTGACGAACAGCGTCACGGGATCGCCTTCGATGGTGAGGAGCGTGTCGCCGTGATCCAGGATGTCGCCCTCGTCTGCGAGTGCCGTGACGGTTCCGCTGGGCGTCGTCGACGTCGCAACGATCGGAGCGCCGGGGTTGACGCTGGATCCAAGATCGGTGAGCACATCTGCCACGAAGACCGGGTCGTCAACGAAGACGTAGGAGCCGAGCTGGAGGGATCCCGTGTCGTCGATATCGAGATCCTCCTGAAGGGCCTTGATGGCGTCGCGGGTGGAGGTTGTGAAATCGCCGTCGACGGTCATGTCTTCGTCCTCGTTGTGGCCGAGGCGCGAGAGTGCTTCTTCGAGTTGGAGGACGTCTGTGCCGTCGCTTGTGCGTGTGTTGAGCGTTCGGTAGGCCGGCACCGACCCGTAGAAGACAATGACCGGACGCTCGTCGACGGTGTAGAGGACTTCGCCCTCCACGACCGAGGATCCCTCTTCCGGGAGCGATGTGATCGTTCCTCCGGTCCCGGCGGCGACGGTCACGATGCCGTCTTGAGATCCGGCATAGACGAGCGGGTCCCCTGCGACGAAGCCGAGTGTGCCGTCGAGTGTCGTGATCTCTTCGAGCGTCGTGCGTTCGATTTCAACCGTGGTCAGAGCGGCGACGGTGCTGCTCGTCGCCGAGGACTCGCTGCCCGACGTCGTCCAGATGGCGATTGCGGCGACGGCCACGAGAACCACTGCGACGGTCCAGGTCGTCCACCTGCGCCACCAGGGCGCTCGACGATTCTCGCCTTGCGCGTCTGCCACCGGCTCCTGCTCCGATTCCAGCTCTGGGGCGTTGTTGCTTGTCTCGCTGGTCATCAGCCCTGCCCTCCGCCGGTTCCCGGGATCGGGCGTTCGCCGCCGAACATGCTCCCGCAAGCTTCGAGCGCTGTTTGGAAGGCGGGGTCATCGGTCTCGAGCGCTCCGCCGAAGGGGCCACCGCCACCCTGACCGGGCGTGCCGCGGGTCGAGAAGTCGGGATCCGGCATGTCGTATCCGTTGTCGCGCATGCAGGCAGCGAACGCGAAGAGCTCGTCCTCGCGCTCCGTGCGGTCCTCGTTGTCGAGGCCGAAGGTCACGTTCTCGAGGTAGGTGCCGCACGCCTCGAACGCAGCGCCCGCGACCTCCCGATCCACACTGTCGAGGTCACGGAGGCGTGGGGGCCGGAGGTTGCCCTGGTCATCAACCGTCGGATCGTCGACGTCGAGGCCCTCGTCACGGAGGCATACGGTGAATGCCAGGACCGCCTCTTCCTGAGACGGAGCGTCTGAGGTTGCCTGTTCGGAGTCCTGCTCGATGGGCGTCTCGTCGTCGAGCGTGGCGATGCCCGAATCGGCATCTCCGCTCGAGCACGCTGCGGCGAGCAAGCCAAAGGCAAGCAGCACAGCGAGGAGGCTCATGCGTTTCATTGTGTCCCTTTCTGCGGTGGTTCGGTCAAATCTCATTGCGTAGTCAATCAGAGAATCATGAATCCGAGTTGAGTGGCGTCTAAGAAGACCCTGAGAAGAGGTCAGTAGCAAGACACAAGTGGGAAGACACAAGACAGCCTTCGGTCTTGCTACTTGCATCTCATTCATCTCTTAGGTCCGATTCACGCCGTTCTCAGGCTCGCGGCGTATCTTCAGGGGCGCAATGGAAACCACGAAGGCACTCATCGTCGAGGACGACCCGGATGTTCGCGATGCTCTGAGGCGCGCGCTGGCGTTTGAGGGCTATGACGTGGCCACCGCCAGCGACGGCGGCCGCGGCCTCGAAGCCGTTGCCCAGAACCCGCCGGACGTCATCGTCCTCGATGTGATGATGCCGTTCGTCGATGGGCTCGAGATGTGTCGCCGCCTGAGAGCGCGGGGGAATGACACACCGGTTCTCATGTTGACTGCTCTCGGGGAGGTTTCGGACCGCGTCGACGGGCTCGACGCAGGCGCCGACGACTATCTCATCAAGCCGTTCGCCCTCGACGAGTTGTTGGCACGCATCAGAGCGTTGCTCAGGAGATCGGCGGGCGACGTATCCGAGGCGCTTACATTCGCGGATGTCGAGATGAACCTCGCAACCCGAGAGGTGACGCGGTCCGGTGATCCGATCGATCTTACGAAGACCGAGTTCGACCTCCTCGAGGTCCTCCTGCGGTCCAGCGGCCGGGTCGCAACCAGAGACCAGATCTATCGCGACGTATGGGGGTTCGACTTCGAGACGTCATCGAATTCGCTCGACGTCTACGTGGGGTACCTGCGGCGCAAGACCGAAGAGGGTGGTCGGTCCAGGCTCATTCACACCGTGCGCGGCGTCGGCTACGCCCTGAGAGACGAAACCTGATGAAGCTCAGGAGCAGGATCGCTCTCGTCTCGGCGGTCGCCGTCGCAGTCGCGGTGGTTCTCGTTTCGACTGCGGCGTACTTCGCCGCACGGAGCAATCTTCGGGGTGAGGTCGACGAAAGCCTCACGACTCGCGCCCAACGCATGCAGAGGATCATCGACGACCCGGTCGGTCTCTTCGAGCCCGCCGGTCCTGTCCACGCCACGATCCCGCTCTTCCCCGAACGCGGGGCGTCGTTTGACACCGTCTACTACCAGGTGACGCTCCCCACCGGCGAGGTCCTCTACCCCCCGGACCAGGCTCAGCTCCCCGCCGTTGCGACCGGTGTGGACTTGGTCGATCCCGTGCTGAGCGACGAGCATGTGGATGGCGTGCACGTGCGGATGGTCACGTTCTCCTCCGATGCTCTCGGCGTCTTCCAGATCGCCCGGCCGCTCACGGAAGTCGACGCCACGCTCGCCGGTCTCGCCTTCGGCCTGTCGATGTTCGGACTTGTCGGAGTCCTGCTCGCAGCGGGTGTCGGATTGCTCGTCGCAAAGAGCGCGTTGAAGCCGATCGACGAACTCGCGGACGCAGCCGAACACGTTGCGGAGACGCAGGATCTCGGTGCTCGGATCAACATCCAGACGAACGACGAAGTCGGGCAGCTGGCGGCGCGATTCAACGACATGCTTGCCGCCCTCGAAGAGAGCCGAGCCGAACAGCGACGGCTCGTACGCGATGCCGGACATGAGCTGAGAACCCCGATCACGGCGCTGCGTACGAACATCGAGCTCCTCGGACTCGGCTATGAGATGACCGATGAGCAGCGAGCTGAGCTCATCGAAGCGGCCGGAGCGGAAGTGAAGGAGCTCTCCGTACTGGTCGGGGAAGTGATCGATCTCGCATCGGATCGTTACACGGAGGAACCGATCGAGGACCTGTTTCTCGAGGAGATCGCTGCGTCGAGCATCGAACGCGCCGACAGAAGAACCGGAGTCGAGATCATTCTTCTCGACGAGCCGAGTCCGGTCCGAGGACGGCGGGCCGCTCTCGCCCGCGCCATCGACAATCTCCTCGACAATGCTGTGAAATGGGGCCCCGCCGACGGAAGAGTCGAGATCTCCGTTGCCGGCGGGCGCGTGGCTGTGCGCGACCACGGCCCGGGGATCGACAAGGTCGAGCGGGAACGGATCTTTGACCGCTTCTACCGGTCACCTTCTGCTCGTGCGATGCCGGGTTCCGGGCTCGGTTTGTCGATCGTGCAGCAGATCGTTGAGGCCCACGGCGGCACGGTCTTCGCCGAGCCCGCGGACGGCGGTGGGGCCATTGTCGGCTTCACCCTGCCGGCGGACAGATCCGCTGAGGCTTGATCCCAGTCGCGAGTACTTGCTACTTGATACTTGCTACTTGATACTCATCTCATGGATGACCGCACCTTGCTCCTCGACGCGTTCCGCGCCGCAATCGCGGGCGTCGAACCCGAGTCTGCAACGGCCGAGGCTGCTGCAGCGCTCGACCTCGACGGAGCCGGTCGCCTCATCGTGATTGCTGCGGGCAAAGCCTCCGCAGCTATGGCTCGGGGATTCGCGAGCGTCAGG
>JBDLHX010000034.1:0-22009 GCA_039715165.1 Actinomycetota bacterium | reverse complement strand
GTCGTACTCGAAGAGATCAACATGAACGAGGACGATCCGACCGACGTCGCACACGAGCAGTTCATCAACGCTCTATGGGGGACACACCCACTCGCGCCGCCGATCCTCGGAACCCGGGACTCGATCACGACGATGACGCGTGACACGATCCACGGCTACTGGGAGCGGCGCTACACGCCTGCGACGACCGTCATGGCCGTCGCCGGGCGTGTCGACCACGATCGGCTCGTCGAGGTCATCGGCAACGCATTCGGCGGCTGGTCCGGCGGTGAGACCGACCGCACGCTCACCGTCCCGGCGCCGACTCCGCGTGTCGGGGTCCGTCACCGCGACACCGAACAGGCACACCTCATCTTCGGCGGTCCGAGCATCACGCGTGACGACGACCGGCGCTACGCCCTCATCGTCGCCGACCATGTCCTCGGCGGGGGCATGTCGAGCCGCCTCTTCCACGAGATCAGAGAGATGCGCGGCCTCGCATACGCCGTTCACGCCTTCCGCCTGCCCTTCGCAGACGCGGGAGCGAACGCCGTCTACGTCGGCACTACGCCGACGCAGACCGCGGAGGTCCTCAAGCTCGTTCGGGGCGAACTCGACAAGGTCATGGAGAGCGGCCTCACCGACGCGGAGCTCGCGAGGGCCAAGGGCCACATCCAGGGTGCACTCGCGATCTCTCTCGAAGACGCCGACGGGCGCATGAACCGCCTCGGAAGGAACGAGATCACCGGGCTCGAGCACCGGTCCGTCGACGAGATCGTCGCGGAAGTCGACGCCGTCACGGCTGCAGACGTCATCGACGTCGCGAACGCCGCATACTCCGGACCGTATGTGATCGGAGCGACCGGGCCCTTCGACGCCGCCGACCTGGAGGAGTTCATCCAATGATCATTGGTGTGAGCGGAGCGGGAGGTCGAATGGGCCGTCTCGTCGCAGAGACGATCAGCGACGCCGACGACCTCGAACTCGGCCCGCTCTACGACCCCAACCACGCAGGATCGGAAGTCGCCGGGGAGATCATTGTGAGCGGCGCCGACCAGATGGCCGTCGCCGACGCCGTCGTGGAGTTCACCGAGCCCGACGTCGTGATGGCGAACCTCGCTACCTGGAGGTCGCTCGGGCTGCACACGGTCGTCGGAACGTCCGGGTTCGACGCGGCCCGACTCGAAGAGGTGGAACGACTGTGGGGGAGCGGACCGCCCAACTGTCTGATCGTTCCGAACTTCTCGATCGGGGCCATCGTCATGATGCGCCTCGCTGAGATCGCCGCGCCGAATTTCGCGGCCGCCGAAGTGATCGAACTCCATCACGACCGCAAGGCCGACGCGCCGTCCGGCACGGCGCTCGCCACCGCGCAGCGCATCGCAGACGCCGCCGAACAGCACCGGTCTGTTGAGTCAGTAGAGCTCGTCGCAGGTGCTCGCGGCGCCGATGCTTCGGGAGTACCGGTCCACTCCGTGCGGCTCCCCGGACTCGTCGCGCACCAGGAAGTGCTCTTCGGCGCGACCGGTGAGACGCTCACGATTCGCCACGACACCACGGACCGATCGGCGTTCATGCCCGGAGTCCTGATGGCCATACGCTCCGTCGCGGATCTGGGATCGCCGGTGACAGTGGGTCTCGAGTCGATCCTCGGGCTCAAGTAGAGAGTAGAGAGACAAGAGAAGAGAGACAGGGCCCGAGAGCGTCGAACGGGTCTCTCGACTCTCTACTCATGTCTCTGTTCTGGTCAGAACAGAGCGCTTGCGAGCTGTCTCCGGTAGGTCTGGGTGAGGGGGTGCTCGTCGCCGAGCACGCCGAAGATGTCGAGGACGGCGATCCTCGCTTCATCCTTCCGCGGTCCCTTTGCCCTGACGACGCTCAGGAGGTTGTCGAGCGCCGGCTCGAATTCGCTGTGTGCCGCGAGCGCCTTCGCGAGCTCGAGCTTGGCATCCCCGTCGGACGGATCGGCGGCGACCCGGGCTTCGAGGTCCGAGAGATCCTCGCCGCTCGACGCCTTGAGCCGGGCGGCGGACTGGAGGCGATCCACCTCGGCGTCGGGAGCGAGCCGCCCGAGCACGATGAGTGCCTCGTCGGTCTCGCCTTGATCGATGAGCATCGCGGCGAGGCTCGTCCCCGCTTCGGCATGGTCCACCTTCTGGTCGAGCACCTGGCGGAGGATGTGTTCGGCTGTGGTGTTGTCGTCGGAGAGCAGAGCGGTCCGAGCCTGGTCGACCATGAGGTCCAGCTCGGTGGGAAGGAGCCCATTGATCCATTGACGGATCGCCGGCTCCGGGAGTGCTCCCGTGAACGTGTCGACGATCTTGCCGTCGCGAAACGCCACGACCATCGGGATGCCCTGAACCCGGTACTGAGCCGCGAGTTCCTGGTTGGCGTCGACGTCGATCTTCACGAGTTCGAACGCACCGCCGGCCTCTGCTGCGACCTTTTCGAGGGTTGGGCCGAGGATTCGACAGGGCTGGCACCACTCGGCCCAGAAGTCGACGACGACCGGTACCTCACGGCTCCGCTGGAGCACTTCCTGCGGGAAGTTCGTCGTGTCGACATCCTTGACGAATTCGCTCGGAGGGGTCATAGAGGTCAGACTACAGAGGGGTCTCCTGCTACCGTCGCACTCATGGAGAGCAGACCAGACGCACCCTTCGGCCAGGTCCTCACCGCCGTGATCACCCCCTTCGGCGAGGACGGATCCATCGACTACGGAACGTTCTGGAGACTGACCCGTTTCCTTGCGGATCACGGCTCCGACGGCATCGTCGTGGGCGGCACGACCGGAGAGTCGCCGACGCTCTCGAAGGTCGAGAAGGTCGCCCTCTTCAAAGCCGCGGTCGACGCGGTCGGGGACAGGATCACGGTGCTCGCCGGCACCGGGACCTACGACACTCGTGAGTCCGTTGAGCTCACGGAGCGGGCGGCGGAGTCGGGTGTGCACGGCGTCATGGCCGTCACCCCGTATTACTCGAAGCCGCCGCAAGAGGGGATCTTCCAGCACTTCACCGCGATCGCCGACGCCACCGACGCGCCGGTCCTCCTCTACAACATCCCCGGTCGCACGTGCCGGCTCATCGAGATCGACACACTCGTTCGGCTCGCGGAGCATCCGCGCATCGTCGCTGTGAAGGACGCCGTCGACGACATCGACTTCACACGCCGGCAGATCGGGGCGCTCCCTGAAGGCTTCGCCGTCTACTCGGGCTCGGACGGCCACACCCTCGACATCGTTCGCGCCGGTGGCGTCGGCGTCGTTTCGGTTGCTGCCCACCTCGCCGGCGAACAGATCAAGGCGATGGTTCAGGCCGCTGTGTCCGGGGACGACGAAGAGGCAGACCGTCTCAACGGGCTGCTGGGCCCGCTCAACGAGGCGCTCTTCCTCGAGCCGAATCCAATGCCCCTCAAGGCCGGCCTCGACATGGCCTGGGACCCGGTCGGTGTGCCGCGATTGCCGCTCATTCCGGCCTCGAACGAGACTCGGTTCGCTCTCGAGAGCGCCCTCGCCTCGCTCAACGAAGCGTGAGCGTCCGCGTCGCATTCCACGGCGGTCTCGGTGAGATCGGAAGGAACTGCGCCACACTCGAGATCGACGGTCGGCTCGCAATGATCGACGCCGGCCTCATGTTCCCCGAGGAAGACATGCTCGGTGTCGACCTCGTGCTGCCCGACTTCTCCTCCGTCATCGAACGCGCCGGGGATCTGGACCTCGTGGCGCTGACTCACGGTCACGAGGACCACATCGGCGCGCTCGGCTACCTCCTCCGAGAGGCCAACGTACCGATCTACGGGACGGCACTCACGCTCGCTCTCGCCGGCGCCCGGGTCGAAGAGCTCGGTGTCGAAGCCGACCTTCGCGTGGTCGAGACCGGCACCTGGATCGAACATGGGCCGTTCCGGTTCGCTTTCATCCCGGTGACCCACTCGGTACCCGACGCGACGGCCATTGCTTTCGAGACACCCGAAGGGATCATTCTCCACACCGGGGACATCAAGCTCGACCCGACACCGATCGACGGCCGTACGACCGACCTCCAGACGTTCGCAGGGTTCGGGCGCCGCGGTGTCCGACTCTTCCTCGTCGACTCCACGAACGCGGAGCGACCGGGAGTCGTCGAGTCGGAGAAGACCGTCGGTGCAAGGATCGCAGAGATTGTTCACGACGCGGAGGGGCGCGTCCTCATCGCGTGTTTCGCGAGCCACCTCCATCGCGTTCAGCAATCGATCGACGCCGCGGTCGCCGACGGCAGGAAGTTCGCGTTCATCGGTCGCTCGATGCTGCGCAACAGCGAGATCGCCACCGGAACCGGCGTGCTCGACATTCCGGATGGGAGCCTCGTCGAATTCAACGAGCTCCTGGCGTTGCCACCGGAGAAGGTGGCAGTGATTTCCACGGGGAGTCAGGGCGAGCCGTTTGCGGCCCTCTCCCGCATGGCGGCGGGGGAGCATCCGTCGATCGCTCTGGATCCGACCGACACCGTCATCATCTCGGCGACGCCGATCCCCGGCAATGAGAAACGCGTCTCTCGGGTGATCAACAACCTGTCCCGGGTTGGTGTGAAGATCCATCACGGGCTCAACACCCACGTCCACGTCTCCGGTCACGCGGCAGCGGAGGAGCTCAAGGTCCTCTACAACGTCGTGAAGCCGCAGGCGGTGGTGCCGGTCCATGGCGAGCATCGCCACATGCTCGCCAACGCCGGAATCGCACGCTCTGTCGGCGTGCCTGAGGTCGAGCTGTGTGAGGACGGCGACGCCGTCGTACTCGAAGACGGGGATATCCGGGTCGAGCGAGGAGCGGTCTCGGCCGGCTACGTCTACGTCGACGGCCTCGAAGTAGGCGAGCACGAAGGCGTGCTGCGAGACCGCAGGCATCTCGCCGACGACGGTGTGATCCTCATCACGGTCGGCGTCGATGCCCGCAAGGGAGACATCATCTTCGGCCCCGACGTCGACAGCCACGGAGTGACCGGCGATTCGCAGGAGCTCCACGATGCGGTCCAGGCCCGAGTCGAGCAGGGCATCGCCACGCTCGAACGGCCCATCGATCCCGATGCCTTGAGACGCAGGGTGCGCAATGCCGCCAGGAGAGCGGTCAAGGCGCACATCAAGCGCCGTCCCGTCGTGTTCCCCGTCGTCATCGAAGTGTGAGAACCACACCGATGTAACTCATCGCGCGACCGATCGCGCGAAGGGTGGTTTATCTCAGGCGAAACCTCAGGTATGGTTCGGGTAATGGCAACGCGGACCAAGAGCCGCGGGGCAACGGGGCGGAGCAAAGCGACCCCGAAAAAGACCAAGCGGGTCTCCCGCCGGGCCAGGATCGTCCAAACGCTGAGGACGGGCCGGGAGCGGATCCGCGAACGGCTCGCACGTCAGAGCGATGACGTGTGGGGCGTCATTCTCATTGTGCTCGCCGCAATCGTCGGCCTGTCGTTCTTCGGCCTGTCCGGACCGATCGGAGCAGGGCTCTCCGGTGCGCTGCGCTTCCTCTTCGGCGTGTGGGCGTACGCATTCCCATTCTTTGTCGTAGCTATCGGCCTCTCACTCATCGGCATCTGCTGCCGTGAAGACCGGAGGCGGCTGGTGGCCGGCCTTCTCTCCCTCTTCATCTCGTCTCTCGCGATGTTCCACCTCCTCACCGGATCCGTCGCACTCGCAGGGAACGTCGACCAGGTGAGAGAGAGCGGGGGAGCCGTTGGAGCGCTCATCGCCTTCCCGCTGCGGCGCACCATCGGGTTCTGGGGAGCCTTCCTCGTCCTGTTCGCAGCGATCGGTCTCTCGGCGCTCGTTCTCACGGGAGCGACGATCCGCGACGTGGCATCGACGATCGCGAGGTCCTTCACCGGTCTCCGGGCATGGATCGGCTTCGGGAAAGATGGACGCACTCCTTCCCCGGAGATCCATGTCCAACAGTCGGTCGAGTTCCACGAGCCGGTCCAGCAGCAGGTGTCGGCGAACGAGCAGCAAGCCGAAGCGACCGAACCGAAGAAGCGCAAGCCGAAGCGGATCGCCGCTCCGAAGCCGGTGAACGTCGACGGCTACCAGCTCCCGCCGGTTGAACTCCTCGAAGGATCGTCCGCCGAAGGCCCGAACCGGGGCGGTCTCGAGCAGACGGCGGCCGAGCTACAGGAAGCGCTTCGCCAACACGGCGTCGACGCCCGCCTCACGCGCATCGTTCCCGGTCCCACCGTCACGCGCTACGAGATCGAGCTCGCCCCGGGCGTGAAGGTCTCGCGTGTCACGAACCTCTCCCACGACATCGCGTACGCCCTCGCATCGCCGGACGTGCGGATCCTCGCACCTATTCCGGGCAAGAGCGCCATCGGCATCGAGGTGCCGAACCGGCACCGCCAAGTGGTGACGCTCGGTGACATCCTCGTGAGTCCTGCGGCCACCGAGGACCACGACCCGATGCTCGTGGCACTCGGAAAAGACGTGAGCGGCACGGCCAGGATGCTGCGCCTCACCGAACTCCCTCACGTCCTCATCGCCGGCGCGACGGGTGCGGGCAAGTCGTCGTGCATCAACGCATTACTCACTTCGATCCTCATGCGAGCCCGCCCGGACGAGGTGCGGATGATCCTCGTCGACCCGAAGCGGGTCGAGCTCGGCCAGTACAACGACGTCCCGCATCTCCTCACCCGCGTCATCACGAGCCCGAAGAAGGCCGCAGACGCGCTCCAGTGGGCGGTCGCCGAGATGGACCGGCGCTACGACCTCCTCGCCGATGCCGGTGTCCGCGACTTCGAGTCGTACCGGGAGAAGCACGACGCCGGGGGCCTCGAAGAAGAGATGTTCGACCGCTTCCCGTTCATCGTGGTCGTCGTCGATGAGCTGAACGATCTCATGATGGTGGCCGGGCGCATCGTCGAAGACTCGATCGTGCGCATCGCCCAGATGGCGCGAGCCGTCGGCATCCACCTCGTACTTGCGACCCAGCGCCCATCGGTGAACGTCATCACCGGTGTGATCAAGGCAAACGTCCCCTCTCGTCTCGCCTTCTCCGTCGCCTCCCAGACCGACTCCCGCGTCATCATCGACCAGGCGGGTGCGGAGAAGCTCGTTGGGCTCGGCGACATGCTCGTCGTGACCGCGAGGGAGCCGAAGCCCGAGCGCATCCAGGGTGCCTGGGTGTCGGAAGCCGAGGTCCACAGAGTCGTTGACTTCGTACGGGAACAGCAAGACACCAAGTACCGCGACGTCGAGGTGTTCGAAGTTGCGGAGAAGGCCACCCAGGTGGAGGACGAGTTCGAGGGAGAGGATCCCGAGATCATGCGACAGGCGATCGAGCTCGTGGTCAGAAGCCAGCTGGGGTCGACGTCGATGCTGCAGCGCAAACTGCGAATCGGCTTCGCCCGTGCCGGCAGGGTGATGGACATCTTGGAGAACAAGGGCATCGTCGGCCCGTCCGAAGGGTCGAAGGCACGTGCCGTGCTCGTGACCGAAGAGGAACTCGGCGTCCACGTCGGTGCGTAGATCCCCGGCCTATTCGCGCTCTCGAGACGTCCTGTCCCCCCTGCGACAGATTCCGCGCGTAGCCTGGGACCGATGACCCAAGCGAGACTCGACCAATTCACTCCGTCGGACGGACGATCGATGGAGTTTTTCGATCCGGTGCGGATCGTGGAGACGGATCGGGTCGAGGACGTCGTGGCCGCTCTCGACGAAGCCGAAGCTGCGACGCGAGAGGGACTCTGGGCAGTCGGGTTCGTCTCGTACGAAGCGGCACCCGCATTCAACCCTCGATATGAGGTGCTGCGGCGCAGGCCGGACGAACCGCTCGCGGGGTTGCCACTCGTGTGGTTCGGTCTCTTCGAGCGGCGGGAGAACGTAGCGCCGTTCGTCGGGGAACCGAGGCTCGACGCGTCGCCATACACGGTCTCGCCCTGGCTTCCCACGATCGAAGAGGAGCGATACGAGGAGAACGTCGCGAAGATCCGGCGGCTCATCAACGCCGGTGACCTCACCCAGGCCAACTATGCGATGCGGCTCGACGCCGCCATCAGCGGCGATCTACGCGAGTTCTATCGCGATCTCGTGCTCTCGCAACGCGGCGGGTACGGTGCGTACCTCGACCTCGGGCGATTCCGGATCCTCAGTGCCTCCCCGGAGCAGTTCTTCGCGATCCGGGATTCGGCGATCACGGTGCGCCCCGTGAAGGGGACGAATCCTCGCGGGCGGTGGTCGGAAGAGGACCGGGGCAGGGCTGAGGAACTCGCGAAGTCCGAGAAGGACCGGGCAGAGCATCAGGTCATCGTCGACCGCGTGACCGAGGATCTCGGAGTCGTCGCCGAGCCCGATTCAATTCGGCTCGACAGTCTCATGGAGCTGGAGCGCCTCGAGACCGTGTGGCAACTCGCTTCGTCCATGTCCGCCGAACTCCCGGAGGATGTCACGATCTCCGACGTCTTCCGGGCGCTGTTCCCATCCTCGGCGGTCACCGGGGACCCGAAGGCCGAAGCGATGGAAGCGATCGCCGCCTTTGAGGGGCGTTCGCGCGGGCTGTATGCAGGGGCGATCGGAGCCATGGCCCCGACGAGTTCGGGCCGTCCTCACGCGAGGTTCAGCGTCGCAATCAGGACCCTCACGGTCGAGGTCGACGAGGGCGTTGCGGAGTACGGGGTCGGGGCCGGTATCACGGCTCGCTCTCTCCCTCGTGGGGAGTACGACGAGGCGTTCGCGAAGACTCGGGTACTCGTGCAGCGCAGGCCGGAGATGCAACTCCTCGAGACGCTGCGATGGGAGGACGACCACGGCTTCTGGTGGCTCGACCGGCACATGGAGCGCATGGCGGCTTCGGCGGCGTACTTCGGCTTCGAGTTCGACGAGTCCGCGTCCGTCCGGGCTCTCAACGCAGCGGTCGGCAACGAGGAGGGCGCGAGAAGGGTCAGCCTCAGGGTGGACCGATTCGGTGAGACGGACGTAGAGATACAACCCGTCCTGGCTGGTTCGGTGCGCTGGTGGCCGCATCCGTCTCATGTCAATGTGACGTGCGAACTCAATGACGAAGCCGTCGCATCAGACAGTGTCTATCGATTCCACAGCACAACGGCGCGACGACCGTACGAGGATCGGCGCAGCGCCCACGGCGGCGTTGACGAGGTCCTCATGGTGAACCAACGTGGGGAACTCGTCGGTGGTTCGACCCACAATGTTGCGGTGAAGTGTGGCGAGGCGTGGATCACGCCGCCGCTCGCATCGGGATGCCTGCCCGGGATTCTCCGCCAGGTGCTCATTGCTGAGGGCGCCCTCGAAGAAGAGGTCGTGATGGTCGACGACCTGAACGGCGTGGAGGGCATCGCGCTTCTCAGCTCAGTCGACGGATGGAGACCCGCCCGGGTAGTCCGACGGTAGCCTCTCGCCGGATGCCCAACAGGCGAGTGACGTGACCCTTCTCGAAGCACTTCTCCTCATCGTCGCAGGCGCGGCGGCAGGCTTCATCAATGCGCTCGCCGGCGGTGGTTCGGCGATCACGATCCCGATCCTCACCGAGATGGTCGGGATCAACACGGCGAACGGCACGAACCGGATTGCCATCCTCCTCGCGAACCTCACCGCGATCGCCGGCTACGAGAAGGGGAAGGCGATCCCGTGGCGGCGCCTCGGCGTGCTCATCCTTCCGACCATTGCCGGAGCGGCCATCGGGGCCTGGCTCTCGACCGTGACCCCGCCCGACGTGCTGAGGAAGGTGTTCGCCGGAGTGCTGCTTCTCGTCGCCGCATCGGTGCTCCTCAGGCCATCGCGCTGGCTCGAAGAGCGCGACGCTGTCCTCCATGAGCCGTGGCGATCGCTCGTGTTCTTCGGCATCGGTTTCTACGGAGGCTTCGTGCAAGCCGGCGTGGGCTTCCTGCTCCTTGCGGGTCTCGTCCTCGGTGCCGGGATGAACCTCGTCAACGGCAACGCTGCGAAGGTCGTGCTCATAGCGGCCTACTCGCCGATCGCGATTGTGCTGTTCGCCTCGGCGTCGCAGGTGGACCTTGCCGTGGGAGTCGTCCTCGCCGGTGGTCAAATGTCTGGGGCGTGGATCGGTTCGCGTCTCGCCGTGCTCAAGGGCGCTGCTTGGATCAGATGGGTGCTCGTCGCAGCCGCCGTGATAGCGGCTGGGCGGCTCGCGTTCGGATAGGGTGAAGCTATGAGCGATACAAGTCTCGATGCCATGCTGCAAGAGCTCTCCGACATCCAGGACCGCCTCATCGCCTTGCCCAGCGATGCGTTCGCGGAGCGCTACGAACTTCGCTGTCGCCAGGACGAGCTGCGCGACGAGATGGCCTCGTTCCGGGTGGACTTCGACGCTGAGCGCTCGACGGACGATCTGTTGTCGGAGCTGGCAGGCCAAAGATCCCGGCTCGTTGAGATCGAGAGACAACGCGTCGACATGGTCTCCCAGGCCGGGGGGAGCGGCGGCGGAGTGGGCGCATTCACGCCCGAAGAGGGACTGAACCTGAAGATGGACGAGGCCGCCGGTGCGGGGGAGATCACGGCGCGTATCGGTCGCATCAAGGGGATACTCGTCGACCGGGGTGTCGACGTCCCGGACGCGCCGAGGTGAAGGAAGGGCGATGACCGGCGAGATCCACGAAGGCGAGAACCCCTTCTTCGCTCCTGAAGAAGCGCGCGACGCCATTCGCAGCCTGCGCGGCCGGCTCGTGGCGCCGGTCGCCATCGTCACGGCCGGGAGCGGCGACGGACGCGCCGGGCTGACGGTGTCATCCCTCGAGTTCGTCCAAGGGGAGCCGGGGACCGTGCATTTCACCGTCGGGCCGACCGCCGACGTCTTCGACGCGATTCGAGAGACGGACCGTTTCGTCATGCACGTGCTGGCACGGCGACATCGCGATCTCTCCGAGGTCTTCGCAGGGAGGCGACCGAGCCCCGGTGGGCCATTCGCAGAGGTCGAAACGACATCGACCGAATGGGGCCCGGTCATCGACACGATCCCGGACCGCGCATTCTGCAGCGGGGCATCGGCATCCGGGCACGGACATTCCCTTCTTGTGATAGCGACGGTCGACCGCGCCGAGATCTCCGATCTCTCCGATCCACTCGTCTACTTCCGCGGCCGCTACCGCGGCCTGGAGGAGTAGGCGCTTCGCCTGGATGCGAAGGTACGCTGATCACCGATGACTCCCAACGCTCCTTCCGTGTGGCTGACCACGCTCGGTTGTGCCAAGAATCAGGTCGATTCCGAGAAGATCACCGGCGTGCTCGGTTCGGCCGGATACGCCAACGCCGCCTCGCCCGAGTCGGCAGATGTCGTGATGGTCAACACGTGTGGGTTCATCGAGCCCGCACGCCGTGAGTCCATCGACACGATCCTCGACCTGGCAGGGTCGAAGCGGGACGACGCGAGCCTCGTCGTTGTTGGATGCATGGCGCAGCGCTACGAGAAGGAGCTCGCCGAGGCGCTCCCGGAAGCCGACGCCGTCATCGGACTCGCCCGCTACGCCGAACTGGTCGATCGGCTTGACGTCCTCCGCTCCTGGACGCCGATCACGATCGGCCCGGCGCGCCGCTCCCACATGGACATCCTGTACGAGACCCGCCGCCCGACCCCGACGACGCCGTACGCCTACGTCAAGGTCGCCGAGGGGTGCGACAAGGTCTGCACCTTCTGCGCCATCCCGCAGTTCCGGGGCAAGCAGCGCTCCCGGAGCCCTGAGAACATACGGGACGAGGTCGCCGAGCTGGCGGCAGCAGGAGTCGGCGAGATCGGTCTCGTCGCCCAGGATCTCGCGGCCTACGAACGCGATACCGGCGGCCCGGGGATCGTCGACCTCGTCCGCAGCGTCTCGGATGTCCCGGGGCTCCGCCGGCTCCGGCTCTACTACCTGTACCCGAGGGAGATCCGTCCCAGCCTCATCGAGGAGATCGCCGGGAACCCCCTTGTCGCCGACTACTTCGATCTGTCACTCCAGCACACGTCCGAACGCCTGCTGCGGGCGATGAAGCGGCCGGGCTCCGGCGAAGCGCACCGCACCCTCATCGAGCAGATCCGTGATGCCGCTCCTGGAGCTGCGCTCCGATCGTCGTTCATTGTCGGCTTCCCAGGCGAGACGGACGACGATGTGGACGAGCTTGCCGAGTTCATCAGTGACGCGCGTATCGACTGGGTGGGCCTCTTCCCGTTCTCTCCTGAGGAAGGCACGATCGCCGCAACGATGGAGGGCCGGATCCCGGACGAGGAGGTCCAGGAGCGGCTCCGACATCTCCAGGCGATCCAGGACGACGTCACGGCGACCCACTCGACCGACCAGATCGGACGGACGCTCACGGTCGTCGTCGACCAGGTGGAAGAGGGACAGCCCGTGGCGCGCTCGTATCGGGAGGCGCCCGAGATCGACGGCGTCATCCTGCTCGACGAGGGCGAGCCGGGGGACTGGCTCGAGGTCGAGATCACAGGGGGCTACGGAACCGATCTCGAGGCCGTCGTCAGGGGGCCGGCATGATCGTCGAGATTCTCGCCATCGGCACCGAGTTGCTTCTCGGCCAGATCGTCAACTCGAACGCCTCCCGCATCGCCGAGCGCCTCGCCGAAGCAGGCCTCGACCACTACCAGCAGACGGTTGTCGGCGACAACGAGGAGAGGGTCGCAGCCGCGATCACCGCTGCCTGCGCCCGATCCGATGCCGTCATCATCACCGGGGGGCTGGGCCCGACGAAGGACGATCTGACGCGAGAGGCGATCGCCCGCGCCGCCGGCGTCGGCCTGGTCTTCGACGAGGTGCAAGCCGATCGGCTGAGGGAGCGATGGCGGCAGCGGGGATGGGACATGCCCGAGTCGAATCTCCAACAGGCCGAGCATCCCGAGGGATGCACGCTCATCGAGAATCCCAAGGGCACTGCGCCCGGGATCCGCTGCGAGGTCGATGGCTCGTGGGTATTCGCGCTGCCGGGTGTACCCGCGGAGATGGTCCCGATGCTCGAGCGCGACGTGATCCCGTTCCTGCGGGGGAGCGAGGACTCGGTTGTTGTCAGCCGATTGCTTCGAACCTGGGGGGAGGCCGAGTCGGCGATCGGGGAACGGCTCGGGGATCTCTACGACGCCTCGACGAATCCGACGATCGCCTTCCTCGCCTCCGGGGGCGAGATCAAGATCAGGATCACGGCGAAGGCCGCAACCGAAGAGGAAGCGGCGACACTCATCGCCCCCATGGAGGCGGCGGTGCGCGACCGCCTCGGCAAGCGAATCTTCGGAGCCGACGACGACACCGTTGAGGTGGTCATTCTTCGGATGCTGGAGGAGCGGGGATGGACGTTTGCGACGGCGGAGTCGGTGACGGGCGGGCTCGTCTCCGGGCGGGTCACGTCGGTGCCGGGATCGAGCAGAGTGTTCCGGGGCTCCGTGGTCGCGTACGCGACCGATCTCAAGGAGCCGACGCTGGGAGTCGATCCCGAGATCATCGAGAGTGAAGGCGTCGTGAGTGAGCCGGTCGCCGTCGCGATGGCCGAAGGGGGACGGGAGCGGCTCGGCGCCGATGTCGTCGTGTCCACAACCGGCTCGGCAGGTCCGGACCCTCTCGAGCGGCCCGTCGGCACGGTCGTCATCGCCGTAGCCACGCCGGACGGAACGCGCGTCAGGACGCTCTCGATGCCCGGTGACCGGGAGCGTGTCCGCACCTTCGCCACGACGGCGGCGTTGCACCTCACCCGTATGTCGCTGCAGGGAGTCGACTGGGGAACGCGGTGACGGAGCGCCTCTTCCTGGCGGCGGCGCTCAGTGACGATGTCCGCCATGGGCTTGCGGCGTTCCTCACCGACGAGACGACGAGGCTTCCGGGTCGACCGGCCCCACCGGCGAACTGGCACGTCACGCTGCGCTTCCTCGGTCCGACGACCGCCTCCGACAGAGACCGAGTCCTGGAGTTTCTCGACGACCATCTCGTCGTCGAGCCGTTCACGCTCGCCTTTGGGGGGCTCGGAGCGTTCCCGAAGGCCTCGCGGGCATCCGTGCTGTGGCTCGGGATCGAACGGGGAGCAGCGAAGCTGACGGCGGTCGCCGAGATTGCCGAGGCCGCCGCACAGTCTGTGGGATTCGAACCGGAGGAGCGGCCGTTCCATCCGCATCTCACGCTGGCGCGCATGCGGCCTCCCATCGACGTGCGGGGGTTGATCGAAACGGTGCCGCGATTCCCGCTGACGATGGTGGTCGACCGGGTCACGCTCTACCGGAGCGACCTGGGGCGGGACGGCGCCCGCTACGAGATCGCCGACGAAGTCCTCCTCTGACCTGTCGCTTGTGCCTACGACCAGGATTGTCATGGACGTACGCACAAACGATCGCGTAGCCTCTCCGGGTATGGATATTCGATCGCTCGGCAAGGACGACATCGAGGTCTGGATCGACATGCGTCACCGGTTCTGGCCGCAGTACGAGCGGCAGGAACTCGTCGGCGAAGCACTGGCTTGGGCTCGTGGCAAGACCGGGGTCTTCGTCGCCGACAGCGGTGGCGACCTCGTCGGCTTCGCTGAGGTGACGATGCACGACCGAGCGCCGGGATGCACGACCTCCCCTGTCGGCTATCTCGAAGGTTGGTGGGTCGAAGCGGACTATCGACGCTCCGGGGTCGGGAGTGCGCTCCTCGCGGCAACCGAGGAGTGGGCACGTGAACGCGGTGCAGTGGAGCTGGCCTCCGACGCCTACGCCTCCGACGATGTATCGAGAGCTGTTCACCCAGCGAGAGGCTTCGAGGAGCTCCGCGCCGTTGCTCGCTTCCACAAGAGCATTGCCGAGGACGAAGTCATCGAGCCAGATGTCGAGGCGGACGCGCCCGTCACGCTGCGTGAGATCACCGGCGAGAACGTTCGGGACATCATCAAGCTCGACGTGGCACCCCACCAGAAGGCTTTCGTCGCTCCGAACGCCATTTCGCTTGCCCAGTACGGTGTCACGACGAAGGCGTGGACGAGGGCGGTCTATGCCGGTGACACGCCGGTTGGGTATGTGCTGCTCTCCGATGATGACGAGAAGCGCCGCTACTACCTCTGGCGATTCATGATCGATCGGTGCCACCAGGGGAGAGGGCTCGGGGCTGCTGCAATGGGTCTTGTCATCGACTACGTGAAAGGCCGGCCGGGAGCCGAAGGGCTGTACACGAGCTACGTCCCGATCTCAGGTGGGCCGGAGGGGTTCTACAAGTCCCTCGGCTTCACCGATACCGGAGAAGAGGACGAAGGCGAGATCGAGACCTACCTCGCGTTCTGACCTGACCGTCGTTCGTGTCTAGAACCACAACAGTTGTGGTCGTAGACACAAACGACCGCCATCCTCGACACCGAACACACGTTCGCCTATGCTACGGCTCGATCATCGAATACCATCCGTGTCATTCACGGAACGGAATCTGTCACAGGCGCCCGGTACGTTACGGGAACGTCGAAGAAGGAGACAACGTGGCCGACAACCAG
Organism: Actinomycetota bacterium; assembly: GCA_039715165.1. Taxonomy (GTDB): domain Bacteria; phylum Actinomycetota; class Acidimicrobiia; order Spongiisociales; family UBA5794; genus JAHEEL01. The sequence continues at coordinate 6,616 of JBDLHX010000034.1, read as the reverse complement.
GGCGACCGCGACAAGAACATTGAGATGGCTATGTCCCAGATCGAGCGCCAGTTCGGCAAGGGCGCCATCATGAGAATGGGCGACGAGGAGATCCGGAAGATCGATGCGATCTCCACCGGTGCACTCTCTCTCGATCTCGCTCTCGGTATCGGCGGCGTACCGCGCGGCAGAATCGTCGAGATCTACGGGCCTGAAAGCTCCGGCAAGACGACGCTGGCGCTCCACGTCGTGGCAGAGGCGCAGCGCACCGGCGGCCTCGCCGCATTCGTTGACGCCGAGCACGCGCTCGACCCCGTCTACGCGCGGGCGATTGGTGTCGATGTCGACGAGCTTCTGATCTCACAGCCCGACACGGGGGAGCAGGCGCTCGAGATCACCGACATGCTGATCCGGTCGGGAGCACTCGACGTGATCGTGGTCGACTCGGTCGCAGCGCTTGTGCCTCGCGCCGAACTCGAGGGCGACATGGGAGACACCCACGTCGGTCTCCAAGCCAGGCTGATGTCTCAGGCACTGCGCAAGCTCGCAGGCACGATCAACCGATCCCAGACCACCGTGATCTTCATCAACCAGCTCCGCGAGAAGATAGGAGTCATGTTCGGAAGTCCCGAAACGACCCCCGGTGGGCGTGCCCTCAAGTTCTACGCGAGTGTTCGGGTCGATGTCCGACGCATCGAAGCGATCAAGATGGGGACCGACAACGTCGGAAACCGGGTTCGGGCGAAGATAGCGAAGAACAAGGTAGCTCCGCCGTTTCGTCTCGCTGAGTTCGACATCATGTTCGGAGAAGGCATATCCCGGGAGGGCAGCCTCCTCGACGTCGCCGTCGAGCAAGGGATCGTCAAGAAGGCCGGTGCCTGGTACACGTACGACGGGGACCAGCTCGGTCAGGGACGGGAGAAGGCGAAGCTGTTCCTGCGCGAGAACCCTCAACTCGCGCTTCAACTTCAGGATCAGGTGCTCCGTGCGGTCGGCCTCATCGTCGACGAGGCGGAGGCGGATGCCGAGCAGGTCGACGTTCAGGAAGACTCCGCTGGGTAGGTATCTGAGATTTCGCGTTCCGCGCGAGGCCAATGTGCGGTACCATCACCTTTGACACATACCAAACACGATTAACAGAGCGGACTAGAACGCAAATGTCGACGCGGAGAACAGCGAGCGGAAGAACACAACGGGGCTAGACGCCCCCTCCTTCGCGCTGCCGCCGGTATGTGCCGGGCCTTTTCGGCTCGGCACGCTGCGTTCCGGTTCTCGGAACGGGGACATGATGATGCAGTGGCTCGTGGCAGCCCTTGTGCTTGCCGTCGTCGCCCTTGCCTTCCTGGCCGGCTACGTCCTCTCCCGCCGCGGCTCCCGTCAGGCGACTCCTGATGAGACCCTTGGAGATGCGCGCCTCGAGGCGCAGCGCATCCTCGCCCGGGCGGAAGAAGAGGCCCGATCGAAGGCAGAGGCGTATCGCGACCGTGAGGATGCAACTCTCGGACACCGGCGTGTCGAGATGGGCGCTCAGGAATCGCGCCTCACGCAACGTGAGGCAACGCTCGAACAGAGGGCGGGGAACCTCGCCCAAAGAGAAGAGCTCATTCTCGCCCGAGAGGCAGCGGCCGAGACCGCCGTCGCGGACGCCGAAACCGTGAAGGAAGAGGCTCGCAGCACGCTCGAACGCGCTGCAGGTTTCGACTCGAAAGCGGCCAAGGCCGAGCTCCTCGAGCAGGTCGAGACAGAGGCGCGACGCGATGCGATGGTGCTCGTGCGCGACCTCGAAGTGCGCGCCCGGGAGGAGTCCGAGCGGAGAGCTCGTCGCATCCTCGGCACGGCGATCCAGCGGCTCGCAGCCGAGGTTGTCTCAGAGTCGACCGTGTCGGTCGTTCCGTTGCCGTCGGACGACATGAAGGGTCGAATCATCGGGCGAGACGGTCGGAACATTCGAACCTTCGAAGCCGTCGCGGGTGTGAACCTGATCGTCGACGACACCCCGGAAGCCGTGTCGGTCTCCACGTTCGACCCTGTTCGGCGCGAAGTAGCGCGACGGGCGCTCGAGAGGCTCGTCGAGGGGGGCCGTATCCATCCGTCGTCGATCGAAGAGGCCTACGAGAAATCGCGCGAGGAAGTTGAACAGTCGATTCGCGATGCCGGCGAGTGGGCGCTCCTCGAAGTTGGTCTCACGAAGATGCATCCCGAGCTCATCACGCTGCTCGGGCGCCTCCACTACCGCACGAGCTATGGGCAGAACGTGCTCAATCACCTCGTCGAGGCGGCGCACGTCGCCGGGATGCTCGCCGCGGAGCTCGGCGTCGATGAGAAGGAAGCGAAGCGAGCGGCGTTCCTCCACGACATCGGCAAGGCCGTGTCCCACGAAGTCGGAGGTTCTCACGCCCTCATCGGTGCAGAGATCGCCCGGCGGTTCGGTGAGGATCCCGCCATCGTTCATGCAATCGAGGCGCACCACAACGAGGTCGAACCGCGGACATTGACGGCTGTGATCGTCCAGGCTTCGGATGCGGTGTCGGCCGCCCGCCCGGGTGCCAGGAGAGAGGCGCTGGAGTCGTACGTTCGGCGTCTCGAGAAGCTCGAAGAGATCGCAGGAGCGTTCTCCGGTGTCGCGAAGGTCTTCGCCCTCCAGGCCGGCCGGGAGATTCGGGTTGTCGTGGATCCTGGGAACGTGGACGACCTTCAAGCGAGCGACCTCGCGCGGCGCATTGCTCGCAAGCTCGAGGAGGATCTCCAGTACCCCGGTCAGATCGAGGTCACGGTGATTCGCGAGTTCCGGGCACGCGATTACGCCCGCTGACCCGGTAGACACCCGAGCGATCATGAGCGATACAACGATCCTCGATGCTCCGACCGTGCGCGAGTCGCGCGTGCCGCGTCGCGACGGGGGTACCTACTTCATACGCACATTCGGGTGCCAGATGAACGAGCACGACTCGGAGCGGATCGCCGGTCTGCTCGAGGCGGATGGCATGCTGCGCAGCGACACCCCGGCAGGGGCCGACGTCGTCGTCGTCAACACGTGCACGATTCGCGAGAATGCCGACGAGCGTCTCTACGGTTACCTCGGCTCGCTCAAAGCCGCCAAGCGAGACAACCCGGACATGAAGATCGCCGTTGGGGGCTGCTCGGCACAGAAGGACAAGGACGCCGTTCGACAGCGAGCTGCGTGGGTAGACGTCGTGTTCGGCACGCACAACACGCATCGCGTCGTCGACCTGCTCGACCATGTCGACGAGTGGGGGCCGGTCACGGAGATCTGGGAAGAGACCGCCGACCCGGAGGATGCGCCGTCGTCGCTGCCAGCGCGGCGCGAGTCGGACCACTCGGCATGGGTGACGATCACGACCGGCTGCAACAACAGCTGCACGTTCTGCATCGTGCCGATCGTGCGCGGTCCGGAGATCAGCAGGAGACCGGGCGACATCATCCGTGAGGTTCAGCAACTCGCAGACGAAGGCGTGGTCGAGGTCACTCTGCTCGGCCAGAACGTGAACTCGTTCGGGCGCGATCTCGACCTCAATGGACGCCAGCCGCTCTTTGCCGATCTGCTGCGCAGGGCCGGGGAGGTCGAAGGAATCGGCCGCATTCGGTATACGAGTCCTCACCCGAAGGACCTCCGGGAGGATGTCGCCCTCGCAATGGCGGAGACGCCCGCGGTGGCCTCACAACTCCACCTTCCGCTGCAGTCCGGCAGCGACCGCGTCCTCGCAGCGATGCACCGCGGGTACACCGGCACGCGGTTCCTCGAGAAGCTCACGATGGCGAGAGAGCTCGTGCCCGATCTCTCCGTCTCTACGGACATCATCGTTGGGTTCCCGGGAGAGACCGACGATGACTTCGAGCAGACGCTTGCGGTCGTCGAAGCTGCTCGCTTCGACAACGCGTTCATGTTCCAGTTCTCGCCACGGCCGGGGACGCCTGCGGCGGAGATGGACGACCATGTTCCCATCGACGCCGTTCGGGAGCGGTTCGACCGGCTCGTCGAGACGCAGAATCGCATCACCTACGAGCAGAACGAGACGCGCGTCGGCCGTGTGGAACGCGTGCTGACCGAAGGGCCATCACGGCGCAACCCGGAGGTCGCGACGACCCGCACTGAGGGGAATCGCATCGTCCACGTGCCGGGCGTCTACGATCCCGGCCGGTTCTTCGACGTTCGCGTCACCCGAGCGGCCCCGCACTACCTCGAAGGGACACTGCTCTGAGCATCATCGCCGTTGTCGGGCCGACAGCATCGGGCAAGTCCGATCTCGCCGAGAGGATTGCTGCCGAGGTGGGTGCAGAGATCCTGTCGGTCGACTCGATGCAGGTCTTCCGCGGGATGGACATCGGGACGGCGAAGCCGGAGGAGCCGACCCGCCGGCGATTCGCCTATCACCTCGTTGATGTCGCGGACCCGTCGGAGGACTACACGGTTGCTCAGTTCCAGAAGGCCGGTGTGGCCGTTCTCGATCGCGCCGAAGAGAGCGGAGACACGATCGTTGTGGCGGGTGGTTCCGGACTGCACTTCCGCTCGCTCGTTGATCCGCTCGAGTTCCCCCCGACGGATGATGAGCTCCGCGCCGAACTCGAGGCAATGCCGATCGAAGAACTGAGGAACGAGCTCCTCGATGCGGATCCGGAGGCAGGCGGCGTCGTCGATCTCGCGAATCCCCGGCGCGTGCTTCGAGCGGTGGAGATCAAGCGGCTCACCGGTGCCACACCGTCGACGCGAGCCGCGACGGATGATGCCGACGCAGTTCGGTCCTACCGGCCGGCGCGGGGCTTCGTCGCGATAGGTCTCGATCCCGGCGAGATGCTGAACGAGCGCATCGAGTCGCGTTTCGATCGCATGCTCGAGATTGGACTGGTCGACGAGGTGGCGGCACTGGCCCCTCGGATGGGGAGAACCGCACGCCAGGCCGTCGGGTACCGGGAGCTACTGCCGGTCGTGGAGAACGGACGGCCTCTTCCCCCTGCGCGCGTGGACGCCATCACGGCGACCTCATCCCTCGCGAAGCGTCAGCGCACGTTCTTCCGGCGGGATCCGCGCATCCGGTGGATTCCGTGGCACCATGACCCCGAGGAGCTCGTCGCGACGGCGCTCGAGTACGTCGAAGGGAGCGAGTGATGGAGTTCGTGAAGGCCGAAGGGCTCGGCAATGATTTCATCGTCGTCACCGAACCGATCGACCTGTCTCCGGAGCGGATGGCCGAACTGTGCGAGCGCAAGACGGGCATCGGAGCCGACGGCATACTCGAAATCACGCCGGTTGATGGATCGACGGTGGCGATGCGGTACTGGAACGCCGACGGGGGAGCGGCCGAGATGTGCGGCAACGGACTGCGGTGCGTCGCCCTCATCGCCGTGGAGCAGGGCATCGTCGAGGGCAGAGATCTCACCGTGCGGTCTGAGGTGACAGAGCACCCGGCAATGGTGCTGCCCGACGGCGTCGTTCGCGCCTTCGTGGGTGTGCCCCACGCATTCCGCACAGAAGAGCTCACCGTTGCGGGGCACACCGTGCGCCCCGTGGGGGTCGGCAATCCCCACGCAGTCCTCTTCGTCGACGATGTCGAGCTGGCCGACGTTGCGGGCATCGGGGCGGTGATCGAACGCGATCCGATCTTCCCGGACGGCACGAACGTTGAGTTCGTTGAACTCGGCGACGGCGACCGCATCAAGGCCAGGATCTGGGAGCGCGGCGTCGGTGAGACCGAGGCCTCCGGCACCGGCTCAACCGCAGCGGCCTACGCAGCGCGCGCCGTGACGGAGCTCTCGGATTCAGTCACGGTGGAGCTCCCGGGTGGCGAGATGCTCATCGAACTCGACGAGGCCGGCGCATGGATGACCGGACCGGCCAGCATCGTCTACACAGGCTCGATCGACGAGTAGGTGTCTCGTCCATTCGCGGACGGAAGAGCGGGCTACTCCACCCGCCGCAGCACGGCGACGACGACCCCGAGAATCTCGACGCCTTCGGTGAAGACCATCGGCGCGTAGTCGGGGTTCTCCGCCTCGAGGATGACACGACCGTCCTTCCGGCGAAGCCGCTTCACGGTCGCTTCCTCCTCGGAGACGAGGGCCGCCACGAGTTGTCCGTTGTTGGCGGTCGGCTGGCGGCGAACTACGACGTAATCCCCGTCGAAGATGCCGGCATCGATCATCGAGTCGCCGCGAACGTCGAGCATGAAGACCGGATCGTTTCCGACCAGTTCGGTCGGCAGGGGGTAGATCTCCTGGATGTCTTCTTCGGCCAGGATCGGCGATCCGGCCGCGATCCTTCCGACGAGGGGGACGTCACGAACCGGCGCACGAACGAGCGACATGGATCCACCGCCATCGTCGATCACCTCGATGGCTCGCGGCTTGCTGGGATCGCGACGCAGATAGCCGGTGCGTTCGAGGGCGGAGAGATGGCTGTGCACCGTCGACGGTGACGAGAGACCCACGGTGTCACCGATCTCCCGAACCGACGGGGGATAGCCGCGATCACGAACGGTCTGAGTGATCACGTCGAGGATCTGGCGTTGTCGGTCGGTGAGGTCATGCCGATCGTTCACAGTGGCCTCTCGTTCGCGTGGGCTCACGCTAGCGGAGATCGGCCGGTGAACCAAACATATGTTCGATCATGGCCATGTCCCCC
>JBDLHX010000033.1:0-22525 GCA_039715165.1 Actinomycetota bacterium | reverse complement strand
TTGATCGATTCTGCGCCATGCCACGAGAAACACTTCCGCCACCGCATCCTGAACGTCGTCACGGTGGAGTCGCCGGTAGCAGTACACCCACATCACATCACGATGGGCGGTGAACATCCGCTGGAACCTTGCGTCTTGAGACGGAGACTGGTTCACGGGCTTCTCCAGAACGACTCCTCACCAACCCTATGTCCACATCCCCGGATTGCCCGCACGATTCCCTTCGACGATTCTGCGGGGAATCCATCCGAGCGGACATGAATTGGGTGAGTCCCCAGCGATCGGGGGGACCCGCAACGGGTACGGGGACATACCCAACGGAGCCTCGGCACCAGCCGGGGCTCCGTCACTCTGTCGACGCTTGTCCGATTGGGTGCGGCCAACGTCGGCTGCATCACGGGACCAAGCCTGACCGCCGACATCGAGCAGCAGATCAACCTCGGCGTCCATGGCCCCAGGGAACTCCACATCATCCTGCTCTAGGAACCTCCGTCGAGGACCACCCCACAACACCCGTCCCCCCGCCGGAACGGTGGGGGGGGACGCGCATTGGCACAGCCGATGCGCAGGGGGGAGCGTTCCACATGAGAGCGACGCCCAACACGCGAACTGTGGAACGCGTCGCCTGAGCCTCCACTGTCCCCCCTGCGGGATCGCAGAGCGATCCCGCGTCCCCCCGTCCCTTCGGTCCGGGGGGACATGCGCTGTGGGGAGGCGTTGACATGGGCGGGGCAGGCCAATAGGAATTCTCCCCCTGCCGCAGGCTGGGGTAGATGGCCGGCAGGTCAGAGAGGGCAGCAGAGCGTCGCGCGATGACTCATCTTCATGTGCGAATTCCCAAAACCCCCTGCGTCGAGATGGATCTCTACGTCTTCGATTGGATCTCCTTGACCCCCTCCGTTCCTCGCTTCGCCCGGGCCACCTCCCCCGGATGGGGAGGAAGATGGTCGCACGCCGGGGGGACATGCGCTGTGGGGAGGGAGGAAGAGAAACGGCCGACCAGCGTCAATCTCGGCCTAGACACGGACTGAACGCGCGTATAGACTATTGAACATGCGTTCAGTTGATGATCGAACAACCAAGTCCCGCATCCGCGACGCCGCCATCACCTGCATCGCCGAGCACGGCGTTGCCGACACCACTGCCAGGAAGGTCGCAGCCGAGGCCGGCGTATCTGCCGGGCTCGTGATCCATCACTTCGGATCGATGGAGGGCTTGCGCGAAGCATGTGATCACTTCGTTGCCACGACCATCCGGAGCTACAAGGAGGACGCCATCGCCGGCGGCCCCAACATCGACGTGCTGGCGGCGTTGAGAAACGCTGACGTAGGGCCCCTCGCCGCCTATCTCGCGGAGGTACTCAATGAGGACTCCCCCACGGTGGCACGACTGGTCGACGAACTCGTCGCGGACGCGGAGGCATACATCGAACAGGGCGTCGAAGCGGGAATGGTTCTGCCGAGTTCAGACCCGCGGGGCCGAGCGGTCGTACTCACGATCTGGAGCCTCGGGGCGCTCGTCCTCCACCGGCATCTGAAGAGGATGCTCGACGTCGACCCCACCAGCCCTGGCTTCGGCAAGGACCCCTCGTTCGCAGCGTACGCCGGGCCTCTCTACGAGGTCTACACCGACGGCTTCCTCGCTGAACCGTTTGCCACCAACCTCCGGCGATCAATCGCCGAGGCGCAAGACCTCGCTCAAGCACCCGAGAACGAAGGGACGTCATGACCGACCAGATCGCCATCCATACCGAAGGACTGACGAAGCACTACGGCGACGTGCACGCGCTCGTCGATCTCGACCTTGACATCCGTTCCGGGGAGATCTTCGGCTTCCTCGGCCCGAATGGAGCCGGGAAGACGACGATGATCCGGACCATCCTCGACGAGATCCGCCCGACGGCGGGGACGGCGTCGATCCTCGGAATGGACTCCCACAAGCAGTCGGTCGAGATCCGCAGGCACATCGGGTACGTACCCGGAGACCTCGCCATGTACCCGAACCTCACAGGGCGCGACACGCTCACCTACTTCGCCAACCTGCGCGGTGGAGTCGACTGGTCGTACGTCGACGAGTTGGCCGAGCGATTCGACGCTGACCTATCGAAGAAGGTCGGCGATCTCTCATCCGGGAACCGTCAGAAGATCGGGATCATCCAGGCGTTCATGAACCGTCCCGAAACCCTGATCATGGACGAGCCGAGCAACGGCCTCGACCCGCTCATGCAGCGCGAGTTCCAATCCTTGATGCGTGGAGTCGCCGCGAACGGGAGCACGATCTTCCTGTCCAGCCACACGCTCTCCGAGGTCCAGCGTGTTGCCGACCGAGTCGGGATCATCCGGCACGGGCACCTCATCGCCCTCGAGGCGGTGACGTCGCTGCGGTCGAAGGGGATCCGCAAGGTCGACCTCTTCTTCGACGAGCCGGTCGACGCCGAGGTCTTCGGGCCCCTCCCCGGCGTCCGTGACGTCACGGTGGAGAACCACCATGTCACGCTGTCGTTCAGCGGCCAGATGGAGACACTGCTCAAGGTCGTGACGGAGAAGTACCGCCTGCTCGACATCACGACTCAGGAAGCCGATCTCGAAGAGATCTTCCTCACGTTCTACCGGGACGAGGAGGAGGCGCAGGCATGATGCTCGCCAACGTCTTCACGAAGACGACGCGGGATCGATGGAAAGCACCGGTAATCGCCGTCGCCAGCCTCGCGCTCCTCTTCCTCTTCGGAATGATGACGTACCGGGACATCGACCTCTCCGTCTACACGAATCTCCCCGACTACTTCAAGCAGCTCTTCGGCATCTCCGACGATGCCGACGTTGCCAGCCTCGCCTACGGGGCGATCCTCAGCGGCTACGGAGCGCTCACCGTGACGGCGATCGCGCTGACGATGGGTGCTGCGACGTTCGCCGGCGAGGAACGGGACCGAACCATCGGCCTGTTGCTCGGCAATCCGAAGAGCAGAACGTCCGTACTCATCTCGAAGGCCGCGGCGATGGTGGTTCTCACCGCGGCGATGACGCTGGTTCTGTGGGTCGTCGGGCTCGTGACCCCGGAGATCCTCGACGTCTCCATCGCGGGGATGCATGTCGGTGCCCTCATGTTCCACCTGCTCGCCATCTCGCTCTTCTTCGGGTTCCTCGCGCTGGCGATCGGGGCATGGACGGGGAGCCCCGGGGTGGCAGCCGGGGCGACGGCCGGGGTTCTGTTCGTTTCCTTCATGGGGGCCGGGCTCTTCCCGCTCGTCGAGGGCTTCGAGGATCTGGCGAAGGCGTTTCCCTGGTACTACTTCAATGCGAGCAAACCGGAATCCAACGGCATCGACTGGGGCCACATCGGTGTCCTCGCCGCAGGCATCGGCGTCTTCAGCGGAGCGGCGGTCGTCGGCGTCAATCGGCGCGATCTCAAGGACCAGGCGGCCGGTGTCTCGCTGATCGACCGGTTGCGCGATCACCCGCTGACGCACAAGGTCGCCGACCGGCTCGCCGGCTCGACCCGGGTCTCACGCATCTGGATCAAGACGGCCTCGGAGCATCAGGGACTGCTCTTCGTAGTCGCCTTGCTGATGTTCGGGTTCATGGGCGTCATGCTCGGCCCCATGTACCTACTCATCGACGATGCGATGGCCACCCTCGCCGAGGCATTCTCGCCCGAACTCCTCTCCCTGTTCGGCGGTGGAGACATGAGCACACCCGAGGGCTGGTACCAGATCGAGACGTTCGGCATGATGGCGCCGATCGCCGTCATGGTCGTCACGGTCGCCGTCGGCGCACGCGCACTCGCTGGGGAGGAAGCGCGCAACACGATGGGCCTTCTTCTCGCCAACCCGGTCAAGCGCTCGACGGTGATCTACCAGAAGACCGTAGCGATGGCGATCTTCGCCTTCACCGTCGGCTTCGCAACATTCGCCGGCGTCGTCGGCGGGTCGCTCCTCGGCAACCTCGGCATGTCGATCGGCAACATCGCCGCGACGTCTCTGCTCGTGACGCTGCTGGGACTCGCCTACGGCGGGCTCGCTCTCGCCCTCGGCGCCGCCACCGGCCGAACGAGGATCGCCACGTTCGGAACCACCGGACTCGCCCTCATCACGTTCGTGGCGAACGGTCTCCTTCCCTACAGCGAGAACCTCTCGGGTCTCGTGAAGTGGCAGCCGTTCTACTACTACCTGAGCAGCGACCCGCTCATGAATGGGATGCACTGGGGCCACGGTGCGGCCTTGGCCGGACTGTTCGTGGTGCTGTTGGCGCTCTCGGTGCTGCTCTTCAACCGCAGGGATCTCCGCCAGACCGGCTGAGATCGACGCGAGACCGAGAGAGGACACTTCCCCTGGTCGCGTCCCGACCTCGTCGGGAGAATTGGGAGAGGACCAGAAAGGTGCAATGACGGACGGCAACGTGCGGATCGACCCCGAGTTCGCGTCGCCGCGCACCTACGTCCATGAACGCCAGGGCCCAAGCAATGTCCGGATCACTGGAGTAGCGATCGGCATTGCAGTCTTCGCCCTCGGCTGGATCTTCGGGTCGTCAACCATATCCGAAGAGGTCGCCGCGCCGGACACGCCCCCCAGCACTCCTCCATCACAGGACACGACATCGACGACCACGATCGCTGCCGCCAGAACGGCATTGCCTGCCGTAATGGCGCAACTCCCCTCGGCACTCGGGGCAGCAGTGCCGGGCTTCTCCGACGCGATCACGCTGGTCATCGAGGCCGACGACTCCGTTGAGATCGTCCGGTGGCTTCCCACGAAGCCGGAGCCGGAGACGCTCGTGTCGATCGACCGCGCCGGGTTCCCGGAGCAGACCGGGCCGGATGACGCATCATCCACGTGTCTGGATGCGTCCGGTCGCTGGTACGCACTAGCCCTCGACGGCGGAACGCTCGAGGTCGGGCTGCTCCCGATCATCGGCGCCGAGCAGCGAGATTGGGGAGCGACGAAAACGATCGCCCGGCCCGCCGGTGTGAGGATCGAGACGCCGACCTGGCACTCAACCGAGCCGGGCAAGCTCGTGTGGCTCGAATCCCAGCCCGACGCCGGCGCATCGCTGGTGACACTCCGCACCCCCGAAGCTCCAGGCGTGGAGGACTTGGCAACAGAGGTCGTCGCCGACGGCCTGGCGATCGAGGAGTGGGATGGGATCACGTCGTGGATCGCCCCAGGAATCGTGCTCGAACGCTCCTCCGGAGTGGGCGAGCCGGCCGGGTGCGTGATCTTCGACAACGGCACCGAGGTCGCTCGCATGTCGGGCCTTGAGTGCATCGCCCAAGCACCCGACGGGACAACGCTCTGGTCTCCGACGGCAGCGACGTCCGGCGCGGAGCGTGACCCGTTCCTTCTCTCCCTGGACGGTCGGCGATGTGTCGAACTCTCCTACCTCGGGAGCGATGAGCGCGTGTGCAGGGCGGCATGGTCGCCGAGCGGCGAGCGGCTCGCGATGAGCCTCAGGCGATCGTCGAACGGCCCGAGCCTGCGCATCGTCGAGTCGGCAAGCGGAGAGAGCGTGTTCGACGCTCCGATCCTCATGGAGAGCTGCTGCGCCCTGGCGTGGTCCCCCGATGGGGCTCGCGTGGCACTCGCTGCGCGATCGAAGGGCAGCGGTTCGCAGATCTTCATCGCCGAGCTGGGGAACCAAAGCCTCGGGATGGGGCATAGCGAGCCGCGGTTCGGCGATCCGGGATGCACCCAAGCCCTGCTCTGGAGCACCGATGGCCGCTTTGTCGTCGCTCCTGTTTGGCACCCGCTGTCCGCGACGTCGACGCTGACGATCCTGGACACGGACCGGGGATTCGAAGTCTCGATACCGGTCTCCGGTCGTCTCATCGAGACAAGGATCGACGGCCGAACCTGAGGCAGTGCCACTCCCCGCGACATCTCCCGCAAGTGCCCCTTGCCCCGAGCACAATCGTTCGGGAGAATTGGGGCTGCACCGGGGGGTGCCATGACGAACGGCAGTGTGCGGATCGACCCTACGTTCGCTTCGTCGCGGACGTACGCCGGTGAGCAACGCAAACGACATTCGGCGCGCTCGGTCATCGCGATGATCGGCATCGCTGCCTTCGCATTCGGATGGATCTACGGGTCGGCTTCGATCACGGCCGACCTGCCCGACGATGCAGCCCCTCCCGTCACCCCTTCGACAGCCCCCGCAGCGCCCACGACGATCCCCAGATCCACAGCGACGGAATCGCCGACCGCCGTCGCCAGCCTCGACATGGCGCTCGGAGCTGCAGTCCCCGGATTCTCGGACACCATCACGCTCACGATCCGCACGAACTCGAGCGTCGACATCGTGCAATGGCACCCTTCGAAGGCGATGCCCGAAACGCTCACCCGAATGCCGGGTGATGGTCTGACATCACTCGGCGCGGCCGACGACGAATCACCGCCGAACGCCCTGCAATCGACGGACGGTCGGTACCTGGCAGAACTCGTGGGCTCTCCCCCGGAGGCTCTACGGATGCGGATCGTCGAAACGGCGACCGGAGTGTTCGCAACAGATGTTCCGGTGCCCGGATCCTCGATCGACGGCCTGGCATGGTCTCCCACCGCAACCCGATTAGCCCTCGCTGCAAGCCCTGATGGAGGCGGATCACAGCTCTTCGTCGTCACCCCCGGAGATCAGCATCTCGGAGTCGGCCATCGCGAAACCGAATTCGGCGATCCGGGGCTCGTCGAGGATCTCCTCTGGTCCGAGGACGGACGGTTCGTGATCGCCAGCATTCAATACGAGATGTCCATGGTCGAGACGTCGGCACTCTTCATCCTCGACACCGAACACGGGTACGAGATCTCGATACCGATCTCGGGCCGGCCCGTTGATCTCGAGGTCGGCAACGCGTCCTAGGAGCGCGCGCCCTCGGCAAGCGTGCCCCAACCGCCGCCGCCCGGGGTGAGGACCCGAAGCCGGTCACCTGCTTCGACGTCGATCGTGCACTTCCCGGGGAGCCGTTCCATCCCGCCGGCACGGATCAGCCAGTCCTCGCCGCTCGCCCCCGGCTCGCCGCCCTGGAGCCCCCACGGCTGGAGCCGCCGACGCTCCCCCATGAGCGAGACCGTTGCACCGGTGAGGAACTCGATCTCCCGCTCGATCCCCTCACCACCGAGGTGCAGGCCGGCACCGCCCGACCCGGATCGGAGGCGGTAGGTGACGATGCGGAACGGGTAGTGCGCCTCGAGCGATTCGATCGGAGTGTTCTTCGTGTTCGTCATCCCGGTGTGGATCCCCGACATGCCCGCACGGCCGGGGCGCCCACCCTGGCCACCGCCAACCGTCTCGTAATAGGCGAACTCGTCGTTGCCGATGAGGACGTTGTTCATCGTGCCCTGTCCGGCAGCCGGGACCCGGTCCGGTGCGGCCTGGGCGAGGGCGCCGAGCAGCGTGTCCGCGATCCGCTGGCTCGTCTCCACGTTCCCGGCCGCCACGGCTGCCGGTCTCGCAGCGTCGACGATCGTCCCGTGCTCGGTCGACAGCGTCACCGGCCGGTAGCAGCCTCCGTTCGCAGGGATCGTGGGGTCGGTGGCCACGCGAACTGCGTAGTAGAGACAGGAGCGGGTGACGGCCTCGACGGCGTTGATGTTTCCGGCAACCTGGCTCGCGCTGCCGGCGAAGTCGGCGTGGAGATGGGCTCCGTCGATCGTTACCGTGGCAGTAATCGGCACGTCGTCGTCGCCCCACTCGAGGTAATCGGTGAACCGGTAGGAGCCATCCGGGAGATCTGCGATCGCCGCCTCAGTGCGCCGCTCGCCGTACGAGAGCAGTGCCGATGTGACCCTGCGCCAGCCTTCAACGCCTTCGGACTCGACGAGGCGCTCGATCCGCCGGGCACCGGCTTCGTTCGCTCCCATCTGAGCGGAGAGATCGCCGAGCCGCTCTGCCGGGGTGCGGGTCGCTGCGAGGAACGGTTCGATGAAACCTTCGAGCCATTCTCCTTCGCGGACGGCCGGCATCGGAGGCACGATGTGCCCCTCCTGATCGACCCGGGTCGCGTGTGCCGGCATCGAACCCGGTGCCTCACCTCCGACGTCGGCGTGATGGGCACGGTTGGCGACCCATGCGGCGAGCCGGCTGCCGACGTACACGGGCCGGACGAGGGTCAGGTCGTTGAGGTGCGTGCCACCTTCATATGGATCGTTAACGGCGAACTGCGTTCCGGGCTCCACGTCGGTTCCGAACAGTTCGAGCACGGCGGCGACCGAGGCCGGCATTGAGCCGAGATGAACCGGGATGTGCTCGGCCTGGGCGAGCATCTCCCCCTCCGGGTTGAAGAGAGCCGCGGAGCAATCGGCGCGCTCCTTGATGTTCGGGGAGTAGGCGGTGCGGCGGAGCACGACGCCCATGTCGTCGGCGACCGCCTCGAGCCGGTTGCGGGCGACCTCGAGGGTGACGGGATCGACGCTCACCACGTCACCTCCAGTGCACCGGTCTCCGAGACCACAGCACGCTCGCCGGGAGCGATCCAGGTGGTTGCCTCGCGTTCCTCGACTACTGCCGGCCCATTGATGTCCTCGCCAATGCCGAGACCGTCGCGGAACCAGACCCGCGCTTCAACTGGCCCGTCGCTCGTGACGACCCGCCGGTGGCCCGGGTCGGCATCACCCGATGGGGTCCATGTGAACACGGTCTCCGGTTCGATCGCAGGGCTCCCCGTAGCGGTGGCGCGAATCGTGACGACCTCGATCGGATCGTCGGGTCGGGCGAAACCGTTGCGCTCTCGATGGAGGTCGTGGAACCGATTGGCGAGAGCCTCCCAACCTTCTCCCGTGAGGTAAGGAACGGTGACCTCGTGGGACTGTCCGAAGTAGCGAACGTCGGCGAGCGTCTCGACCGCACCGCCGGGCAGCCTCCTCCCGGCATCGGAGGCGACGCCGCCGACGGCCTCGTCGAGCGTCGCGTCGTCGTTCAGCAGCACACTGCGCGCCACGTCGACCCGGGGCGGACTGAGCAGGAGACCCGCCGCAGAGAAGACGCCACCATGCGGTGGAACGATCACGCCGGCCATGCCGAGCGAGCGGGCGAGCGCAGTGGCATGGAGTCCTCCCGCACCGCCGAAGGCCACGAGCCAGGCATCCCTCGGGTCGGCACCCTGTTCGATCGAGACGGTCCGGATCGCACCGGCCATGACCTCCTCGACGACGCGAAGGATCCCGAGCGCCGTCTCCTCGATCGTCAGACCGGTCGTGTCGGCGAGTTCGGAGAGCGCCGCCACGGCCAAGCCGCGGTCGATTCTGAGACGGCCCCCAAGCGAGGCGTCCGGCGCGATTCGGCCGAGGTAGACGTTGGCGTCGGTCACCGTCGCCGTCATTCCTCCCCTTCCGTAGCAGGCGGGACCCGGCTCAGCCCCGGCGCTTCGAGGCCCGACGCGCAACGATCCGCCCGGGTCGACCCATCCGATGCTGCCCCCGCCGGCACCGACCGTGTGAATCGCCACCGACGGCATGCGGCAGGCGTACCCGTCGACGGACCGTTCGTAGGCGATCTCGGGTCGGCCGTCTTCTATCCGCGACACGTCCGTCGAGGTGCCGCCCATGTCGAAGGCGATGACGCGATCCCGGCCGAGCACGGTGCCGATCGATGCAGCAGCCACAGCGCCGCCGGCAGGTCCGGAGAGCAGGATCGAAGCAGGCAGCCGCCCGGCGTCGGATCCGCCGATGAGCCCGCCGGACGAGCGCATGACCGAGATGCTGTCGGCCAGTCCGGCGGAGCGGACTCCGGCTTCGAGGCGACCGAGGTAGTCGGCGACGACCGGTGTGAGGTAGGCGTTGAGAACGGTCGTCGACGTTCGCTCGAACTCGCGAAATTCGGCGACCACGTCGCTCGAGATCGAGATGGCCGCGTTCGGTGCTGCCTCTTCCAGCGAGGTTCGCAGGATGCGTTCGCCTGTTGAGTCCTCGTACGAGTGGAGGAGGCTCACAGCGATGGCCTCGTACTCGCCCGGATCGGCGGTCGAGAGGTCGGAGACTCGGTCGGCCCGAGCGACGAGGGGCTCCGGTCGGTCGACCTCGGGGTCGTAGAGACTCGGTCGGTCCTGTCGTCCGATCTCGATCACGTCTTCGAATCCGGGCGAGGTCACGAGGAGGGTGCGAGCACCGGTCCGTTCGAGCAAGGCGTTCGTCGCCGTCGTGGTGCCGTGGAGGAACGACTCGACGCGGTCAGCGATCTCGGACGCACCGTCGAGGACCGCTTCGCTCTGGTCCGGCGTCGTGGGGAGCTTCGCCGTCCGGACCTGCCTTCCGTCCCACGAGAAGAGGTCCGTGAAGGTCCCGCCGACGTCGACCCCGAGGATCATCGCCCTGATCTCCCCGAACTGTGGGCCAAAGAGGCAGCTATGTGCGCCTGGGATCCCTGGGCTCGCCAGGCACTAGTGTCGGGCAGCGATATGGCTGTGCAGATCTCCAACACCCCAAACCCCAACGCCCTCAAGTTCACCGTCGGTGTCGACGTGGGAGGTCCCGCGACCTTCGTCGCGGGCCG
Source organism: Actinomycetota bacterium (assembly GCA_039715165.1). GTDB lineage: Bacteria > Actinomycetota > Acidimicrobiia > Spongiisociales > UBA5794 > JAHEEL01. The sequence goes on along the minus strand of JBDLHX010000033.1, from coordinate 12,053 downwards.
TGAAGTCGAGGACCCGGCGTTCGCCGCGCTCCTCGAGCTCCCCGGCGTGACGAGCGTGTTCATGACCGCCGACTTCGTGACGCTCTCGAAGACGCCCGAGGCGTCTTGGGACATGATCGCCGATCCGGCGACGAGCATCCTCGAAGGGCGCTTCGGCGCGTAGCTCATCCCTGCGAACCTAGGCACGCCGCCCGCGTACGAGCGTCCACGGAAGCGTGAGCACGAGCGGAAAGCGCGCCGATCGTTGGAGTGACTCCGCAACGCGCACGAGGAGTCGGTCGCGTGCCGTCGTGTCGAGTCCCATCGTTCCCGGCCACAGTCCGGAGCGCACCGCCTCCACACCCTCCTCCACCGATTCGACAATCGCCGCTGGGAGCTCCGCCCTCGTCTCGGTAACGGACCGCAGACCCGATCGGACCGCTTCGACGCCAAGACCGGTTGCCGCCCGGAATCGAGAGCGGGCGTCGACGGCGGCGCTCCGCTCGTAGCGGTAGAGCAGACCGTACGGCTTCGCTGCGGGCATCGCGCCCGTGAGGGTCCGGGCGTCGATCTCCCCGAGCCACACAGTGCCATCGGAACGGGTCACGCGAAGTGCCTCATCGACGACGTCGCCGACCTCGGCAGGCGAGTCCCAGGCAGAGAGCGCGACGGCCGTGTCGAAGGACCCATCGGCCAGGCCGGTAGAGACCGGGGCGGCTCCCTCCGGGATCAGGCCCCCTCCCAGTGAAGCGACGCCGATCGTCGACGCGGCCGTGGGACCGGGCAACTGATCGGCGAGGATCTCCGCATGAGGACCGAGGATGATCGTCTCGCCACCGGCGGTGGCGCCGAGACCGGAGATCGTTGTCTGCCAGGCCTCACGCAGCGTGCGGTTCTCTTGCATGCCGGCCAGCGTAGCGCCGGGCAGCAAGCGCGAACTCAGGATCCGGGGATGGTGTCGGAGCGCATGACGACCGGCCAACGGTTCCCGGACCGATCCCCGATCGTGAAGACGACTCGCCACTCGGGTCCAGCGACCCCGCTCTCGACGATCTCGACGGTGTCGTCGAACATGCCTGCGTAGTCGAGCGTCGCAGCGATCGCCTTCTCATCGGCGTCGCCCATCGTCTCCATCCACCCGTCGACTCTGTGATAGACCGGCGGGAGGATCGGGACCGGCAGCTCGGCGACCGCCGTCTCTCCCTCTTGAACGGCGACGAGTATTTCGACGGCGCGGACCGGGCTTCGGACGAACGTGCCGTCTGCCTCTTCGGTGAGGCTGCGGAAGACCACCGACACGCCGTAGCCATTCGGTGTGGCGCGGACGTCGAACGCCCGTGCCCATTCAACGTACGTGATCCCGGTGTCCTGCAGGATCGGCATCTCGGGAAGAACCGCATCGCCCACGAAGGCCGTGAAGAGTTCCTCCGGCATCGGTCCGTCAACGGTGAAGTAGTCCGTGACGAACCACTCGGCACGAGCAATGGCTGCGAGTTCGGCCACGACGGGCTCGACGGCTTGGACAGCCTGGAGATCCGCTTCGGACAAGACCGACGTCGTCACCGGTTCCGGTTCCGGCTCGGCCGGCAACGCCGTCGACGTCGTCGTGTCGAGCGGGGCTGCGAGCGCCTGCGGCTCACCATGGCCCGGATTCGTGAGCCATCGCACACCGACGAAGCCAACGATGACTGCCGCGATGAGCGCAGCGGCGAAGTAGAGCGTCTTGGCACGACCCTGGCGGTCTTCGGTGAGCAGGGTGCTCCACGGGATCTCCTCGTATTCGTCCATGTCATCCCTCCGGGATCTCGAGGTGTTGGCCGGGGAAGATGAGGTTCGGGTCGTCTCCGATGACGGCCCGATTTGCGACATAGATCGCGGGCCAGAGACGAGCGATCTCGACGCTCGAAGGTGTGCTTCCGTTGCGCTCGGTGAGCAGCGCCCGAGCGATACGCCAGAGACAGTCGCCCGGCCGGACGACGTATGTGGATCCGGAGACAACCTGTTGCTGCCCGATTGACATGGAGCGACGGCCCGAGATCTCATTACCTCGATGGAGTTCCAGTACCCCGTCGTCGGACTCGGGCCCGGGGGTGTCGGCGAGCCGAACGATCGGAGGATCGACGGATGCCTTCGCAGGCCGGGGGCGAGACATGACCGCGAACAGGCTCACCATCATGACCATCGCCGCGACACTCCGAACCGGCATCGGGATCCTCACTGCCGAGAGTCGCTGAGCGACCGGTGCTGCGGCGCCCAGAGCGCCGACCGTCAGAGAGACGGCGGCGATGCAGGCGCAGAGGGCGATGGCAGGCTCCATGGGGCGAACGTACCGCGAACCACAGGTGACCTCAATAGGTGTGATTTAGCAAGCGCTACGTTGAAGGAGCGATCGTCAGCCGCCGATGTACGACATCTCCACCTTGGGGAGCCCGACCGAGACGCCGGTCCGCTCCTCGCTGTAGCGATCCGTCCGCCGCTCCCAGACGCCTGAGATGATCGCATCGAGATCGTCATCGCTCGCCCCGGATCGCAGCGGGCCGCGCAGATCCGTGCCGTCTGCCGAGAAGAGGCAGGTGTAGATCGAGCCGTCAGCGGAGAGCCGCAGCCTGTTGCAGTCGCCGCAGAACGGCATCGACACCGACGCGATAACGCCGATCTCCCCCTCACCGTCGCGGTAGCGCCACCGATTCACGACTTCACCGACGTAGTTCGGCTCGACCGGCTCGAGGGGCCACTCGGCGGCGATCGTCGACAGGATCTGCTCGGCGGTGACCACATCGGCGAGCCGCCAGCCATTGGACGATCCGACGTCCATGTACTCGATGAACCGCACGACGTGACCGGTTCCCCGGAACGCGCCGGCGATCTCGACGATGTCGCCGTCATTGAGGCCCTTACGGACGACGGTATTGATCTTGATCGGCGTGAGCCCGGCGCTCTTCGCCGCATCGATCCCCTCGAGAACTCTGGCGACCGGAAAGTCGATGTCCGCCGCGTGGCGGAACTTGGCATCGTCGATGGCGTCGAGGCTGACGGTGACCCGATCGAGTCCGGCGTCGGCGAGGGATTGGGCGTGACGGGCGAGCGTGCTGCCGTTCGACGTCATTGCAACGTCGGAGATGCCCTCGACGGCGCTCACTTTCGCGACGAGATCGGCGAGGTCGTGCCGAAGCAGCGGTTCTCCGCCGGTCAGCCGCAGCTTCTCGACACCGAGGCCGGTGAACACGTTGACCAGCCGCTCGATCTCCTCAAACGTGAGGATCTCGCTATGCGGAAGAAAGACGTGGTGGCGATCGAAGACATCGCGCGGCATGCAGTAGGCGCACCGGAAGTTGCACCGGTCGGTAACGGAGACCCGCAGGTCCCGCAGCGGCCTTCCGTGGACATCGCGAAGCATGACGCGAGGCTACCGAAACCCCCGTTGCTCCGGATACGCCTACCGGACGAGGTCGAGGAACTCGTTGCGGGTTCGGGGATCGTCCTTGAAGGTGCCCCGCATGGCGCTCGTCACCATCGCGCTCTCCTGCTTCTGGACTCCGCGCATCATCATGCACAGGTGCCGCCCCTCCATCACCACGGCAACCCCGTGAGGGTCGAGGATGTCGAGGAGCGCGTCCGCGACCTGATTCGTGAGACGCTCTTGGACCTGCAGTCTGCGGGCGTAGACGTCGACGATCCGTGCGACCTTCGACAGTCCGATGATCTTCCCCTTGGGGAGATAGGCCACCGCCACTTTGCCGAAGAACGGAAGCATGTGGTGCTCGCACATCGAGTAGAACTCGATGTCCTTCACAAGGACCATTTCTTCGGCGCCTTCGGCGTCGAAGACCGCATCGTTCACGACCTCTTCGAGCGAGGTCGAGTAGCCGCTCGTGAGGAAGTCCATTGCTTTCGCCACCCGCAGCGGGGTGCGGACGAGGCCTTCACGGTCGGGGTCCTCACCGATCTCGAGGAGCTGCTCGCGCACGAGGCCCTCGAGCTTCGGTGCGTACACGTCCGCGACGTCGTCGAAGTCCTCCGGCGCCCGGGGCACGTATGGGGTGCTGAGTTGAATCGCCATGACAGGTCGAACGTCCCCCGGCCCGATTTGTTCCGCTATCTCCGCAGCGGTCCGCCCATCGGACGGGTGGATCCAGTCGGGGGCCACCTCGGCGATCGGGATGGCGACGTGTGGTGCGGTCCCCGCCAGTGGGTCCGGGAGCACCCATCCGTCGAAGTCGAGTTCGAGATCGCCGTAGTAGGCGATGTCGACGTCGATGCGCCTCGGGGCGTTCGGGTCGTCGCCACGTTGCCGGCCGAGCTCGGCTTCGATGTCCCGAAGAGCGGCGCGCAGGTCGGTCGGGCTGAGCTCCGTGCAGATGAGTGCGGCGGCGTTGAAAAACTCGGGAGCGTCGGGAGGTCCACCGACGGAGGAGCTCTCGTAGAAACGGCTCACCTGCTCGATCGTGATGTGAGGGGCGCGTCTCAGTAGCCGGACCGCTTCCGGGAGGTTGCGCTCCTTCTCGATGTTGGAGCCGAGCACGACGATCGCATGGGCTGTTCCGTCACGCATCTGTTGTCTCTCCTCCCCTGGTTCGGTGGATCGTGATGCCCACTGATCGGGCATGGCGTAGCGCGCCCGGTTTCTCGACGGTCATCTCAACGGCCGCCACCCGCTCATCGGCGTCGAAGCAGATCTCGACGAGTTCGGCCACGAGCCGCTCGACGAGCATCGGCGACCCCTCTTCGATGTGGGTGATGAGCCGCTTCGTGATCGTCCGGTAGTTCACGGCGTCGTCGATGTCGTCGCTTGCGGCAGCAGCTCGGGTGTCGGCCCAGAGCGTGGCGTTGACGAGAACGTCCTGGTGGTTGATCCGCTCTTCCGGGTTGATGCCGAGAATCCCCGGAACCAGGAGATCCCTGATGTGGATTGCATCCAGGTTCCTGTGTCTTGTGTCTTGTGTCTTGCTATTCATATCAGATGCCCCCCTCCGTCGACCCGCACGATCTCCCCGGTGATGAAGTCGTTCTCGAGGAGGGAGAGGACCGCGGCGACGACCGGTTCGGTCCCTCCGACACGCCCGAGGGGGAGTTCACCAGCGAGTCGGAGTGCGTAGTCGTCGTCTTCCGATGCGGGAGGGAGGATGACGCCGAGGGCAACGGCGTTGACCCGGATCCGGGGTGCGAGCTGGAGGGCCGCGGCTCTCGTGAACGTGTCGATGCCGCCCTTCGCGACGATGTAGCTGAAGTGCTCCCTGTACGGGGAGAGCGTCCGCACGTCGGCGATGTTGACAACGGCCCCGTCGACCCCCTCGGGAAGCGCTCTCGCAAACGCCTGGGTGGCGAAGACGGGTGAAGACAGCGTGAGGTCGATCGTGGCTCGCCAGTCGTCCACATTGACGTCGGTGATCGTGTCGGCAGGGAAACCGGACGCGCTGTTGACGAGGATCGAGGGCGGTCCGAGGGCCTCGCTCGCGGCAACGATGAGGTCGCCGGCGGAGGCCGGATCTCCGAGATTGACCGATCCGGTCGCTGCACGCACGCCGATGGCTCGTGCCTCGTCGGCAACCTGCTCCGCCGGTTCTGCGGAACGGTTGTAGTGGATGAACACGTCGACACCGGAGCGAGCGAGGCCGAGGGCGATTGCGCGCCCGACACGGACGCCGCCGCCGGTGATGATGCCGATCCTTCCCTGCAACTCCATCTCAATGAGCGTAACCACACGCAGACCACTGCATTCCCCTGCGTTGCCCAGCGACCGCCTATCCTGGCCGCCGTGAGCAAGGAAGACCCGAAGCACGGACGCTGGATCCTCCCGGTCGTCATCGTCGCACTCATAGGTTTCACGTACCTCTTCGTGAACGCACTCCCCCCGGCTGAGATCCCGGTGGGGACCACCACGACGACGCTTGCCGATGGCGGCACGACCACGACCGTCGCGGAGACCACGACGACGACAACGCTGCCGCCGGAGATCGAGGCATTCCTTGCCCTCGTCACCGAATACGAGGATGCCGCGAAGGCCGTCGAAAGCGACATCGACGAGGCGAACACCGCATGGGAGAACCGTGAGGACGGGGACCCCTCGATCGGGGATACGCGCTCAGCATTCGAAGCGGCCAAGGTCGAGGCTCAGACCCTGAGCGACTCGGTCGCCGCAACGAACGAGCCCGACGCCTACGCGGATGTCTGGCCGGACGCCGTGGCGGCCGCCGCTGCCTTGCCGGCCGGCGTCGATGCGATCATCGACGGACTGAATGCGCCGGATGACGGCACGGCTCGCCGCGAGGCCGTCGCCGCCTATGAAGCCTTGACGACTGCGCTCATCGACAGCCTCGACGCGGTGCGAGCCGCAACCCCCTAACCCCTCCCCCTCTCTCCCGTTCTCTCCCGTTCTTGCGTAGATAGTGGCGGCGGGCAAGGCCGATAGCTACGCAAGAACGGTGTGACCCCGACGGCGAAGGCCCCTACCGATCGCACAGACGGTGGACGAGAATTGGTGCAGAGCGTTCGCCCCGAGCCGGACATGTGAGGGTGTCCGGTGACGGCGGGGGGTGCCGTGGACGGCGAGACACAGTTCCAGGCGTCGTACGAGAGACATCAACCAGATGTGCTCGCGTACTTCCTTCGCCGTCTGAGTCGCGATGACGCCATCGAGGCCACGGCCGACGTCTTCCTGACTATCTGGAACCGACTCGACGACGTTCCGCCGGAGCCCGAAACGCGTCTCTGGATCTTCGGCGTGGCCCACAACGTGTTGCGTAATCGGCAGCGTACGAACCGACGACTCCTTCGTCTCGCCGCCAAGTTGATGACAGTGCCGTGGTCCGAGCCCGACCCGCTACCGGAGACGGTGGTCGTTCGCCGCGAAGAGGACCGCAAGACGCTCGAGGCGCTCGATCGGCTCCGCCCTCAGGATCGCGAGATCATCACGCTCCGCCTGTGGGAGGAGATGAGGTTCGCACAGATCGGGGAACTCCTCGGCTGCTCCCGCCACGCCGCAGAGCAGCGCTATGCCGCAGCGCTGAAGCGGTTGCGCAGCGCGTGCCGACGGGCCGGACATGTAGGGGTGAGCAGGGCACAAGAGACCCTGCATCGACAGGAGCGAACCCGTGAAGAGTGACGACGTGACCCGACTGGAGGCGGCGGTGCGCAGCGCCAACCCGGTGCCGCAGCCGGCCGATCTCGTCGGTTCCGAAGAGTCGTCAGCGGTCATGCTCCTCGTCAGGGAGGGGAGGGACCCCATGACCTCTACACATACACCTCAGCAGCTCCACCGGTCGGGCGTCCGTTGGCAACGGGCGTGGACCTTCGTTGCAGCGTTCGTCGTGGTCCTTCTCGGCATCGGCACAGCGACGCTCTTGTTGCGCAGTAGCGGCGGCCCGGTCGTCGAACAGCCAGAGGGAACCGTCCAGATGGGCCCGGTCACGTGGTTGAAGGCGGATCTCGGGGACGCCGCTATCCCCCATGTCGTCGCTCTCGGAGGCGGATTCATCGGAACGCAGGTCGGGCCCGACACCGCCGAGATCGTCACCTCACCGGACGGCATCGTCTGGTCGTCGGTCGAGAACGTACCTCTCTCCGACAGCGAGGAGCTTCTCTGGAGAGCCGGAGGAGAATCGGGCGCGGTCGCCGAAGTGCTCGATCCAGACCACGCCGGCATCATCCTCACGCGCGATGGCTCCTCCTTCGTTCGCTCCGACCCGAGAACTGCGCCCGGATTGCCGCAGGGCCAACTCGAGCTCAAGAGCCTCGCCATCGGAGACCCCGGGATCGTCGCCGTCTATCACGAGATGGGCCTCGACCCCGTCGAAGGCGAGTTCATCCTGTTCAGCGGCGAGGGCGAGACATGGCAGATCATCCCCAAACCCGCCGAAGCCATCTTCATCAGCGAACTCGCGAGCACACCGTTCGGGATCCTCTTGACCGCCGAGGCCGATTCTCCCGATCGGCCGAATCCGGGGATGCTCACCTGGATTCTGACCCACGATCTGGTGTGGGAGGAACTTCCGATCACCGACGAGTTCATCGCCGGGATGTCGGAGCCGGTCGGCTGGGGGGGCGGCATCATCGTCGCTGGGGACACCTGGGACCACACAACCGAGGTCGGAACGGCTCGCGTCTGGCACTCGCCCGACACGCTCAATTGGCATGAGGTGGATGCGACACCGTTCACGGGGCTGTCGCCGGTCACGTTCGTCGGCGCGCACTCCGGCATCGTCGCCCTCGCCGGCGGAGTGGAGGGCCCCACGACCGTGATGTTCAGCACCGACGCCGAGACGTGGGAGACGTGGCGAGCATCCGACGTGTTCGGCGGCGAGCCCCGCTGGGGCGAAGTGGCGTCGAGCGGCGACACGATCGTTGCACCGGGTCTCGGCTCAGGGCAGCACATCGAATTGTGGGTGGGAACGATCGAAGGCGTCGAGGTCCCGGAGGAGTGGCCACCCGCAACGTATGTCACACTGCCGGCAACGACCTTGCCGACCACAACCGTGGCGATGCCGGCGTCCCTGGAAGACACGGACCTCGCGACAATTGCGAACAACCTCTGGCTCCTCATGCCGACTCGCGAGGAGATCGCCGACGTCACGGGCATGAGCGAACCCGCCCATTTGTGGTGGGACACCGATAGCCCGTGGTTCGTCGGTATGGATGAATGGTGGACGGCGGCCCGATGGGGTGCAGGCCACGCAACGATGCGCGGCAACGTGACACCCGACGTGGCGTTCCAGTTCGGCGTATTCGAGACACCGGAGCAGGCACAGGCTGCAGTCGAGTCGATTTCCGCTGATCGACGGTTCACCAACGCATCCCTGGTAGCCGCACCGATCGATCGTGCCGCGGAAGTTGGGGGTTTCGGTGTCGTCCTTGATCGGTACGCGGATGAGGCGTTCGTGATCGAACCGGAGGCGGAAGAGGATCCCCTCTACGTCCCGTTCCAAGGCCTCGATCAGACCCTCCTCGTCGCACAGCGCCTCGACCGAGTGGTCGTCGTCACCGCGATGCACAGCAACGACGACCTGGGGCAAGGGGAGATCGTCGAAGTGGCCTCAGTTGTTGCCGATCGTGCGTCCCGGTTCGGTGAACTGGTGGAGAACCCGACGCCGCGTCCGTCTCGTGATCCTCAGCCTCTTCCCTGGCTCGTCTTCTCCGGAGCGGCGCCGACCTTCGCCGAACTGGGAATCCCCACCAGCTACGAGATGGCCGGGTGGAGCGTCGAGCCGTGCGATGGCTGGATGCCCGGTCGATGCAGCCTGGTGCGCCTCAACGGTCGGGACGTCACGGGCTTCGATCTGAACACCGAGATCCCCTGGGGAGGGTTCGACAGGGGACTCGGGCCGGAGGAAGCGCTCGAAACGTGGATCACCGAGGACGTATGGAACGACGACAGCGCGATGACCGACTTCCGTCGCTTCACCCTCGGTGGCGCGCCGGCGGTCCGCTCCTACACGGAACTACGGACCGGCGACGAGTTCGAGGGAGCGATCATCGAGGTGTACATGCTCACCGGGAATCCGATGACAGCGTTCCGGCTCATGAGTTGGGAGGACGCCGGCGAGGGCATCGACCCTGAGTTGATCCGCGGCGCCCTCCCGTTGATCGATGCACTCCTCCTCGAAGCTGAAGCGAACTCATAGCCACAGACCGACGCGTAGCTCTTCGCAGCACGCTTCGAAGAGCTACGAGCGATCGGACGGAGCTACGGCGTCCACACCCGCGGGAGCTCTTGAGCGCAGCAGGTCTACGCGTTTGTCGTTGGCGGATAGATCGTCGGTGGAGGCCAATCGGCATCCGTCAACGACCAGTTGTCGATGCTGACGGCGCTACCCGATTTGGGGTCGGTACCAGGCTGGTAGCGGGTCACCGTGCCGTCGACAGTGGACAGCCAGAGCGAACCATCCGATGCGTGCAGCATGCCGCCGAGTCGGTAGCCGGCCAGCCCGTCGTCCGTAGTGATCCGATACCAAGCACCGTCCTCGAAGCGATACAGACCGGGATCCGACCATTGAGCTTGACCGAACATCCATGCATCCTCGCTGACTTCGTTGACGAGGAACCACCCAGTTCCGTCGGCTTCGAAGACCGCCTCTCTCACCCCGCCGAGGTCGTAGGAGACGAACTGTTCACCGTCGTACTCGATGAGGGCACCGTCGATGCCGGCGATTGAGTCGCCCATGCTCATCCATATCGAACCGTTGGGCGCCGTCGCAAGGATGCCGACGCCCTCCGGCGGCGTGAAGCCGCTGTCTTTGGGTACTTCGGGAACGGGCATCGGCACGAAGGCACCGTCCTTGAGCACACCGTCTTCGTCGTTGAGATTCGTCCACACGCGCCCGTCATCATCGATCCAGAGCCCTTGGAATGCCAGGGGGTCACCCTCGTCCATTCCGTAGCCTGCCTCGATGACCGGCCCCCAGGCTCCGTCGGCGTACTGGGCCACATAGTCCATGCCCGAGATCCACACCGAACCGTCCTCAGCGGGTACGACGTTGGGCCATCCTTCGCCGGCGAACGGGCGCGGAGGATCGAGCCGTCCCCACTGCGTCCCGTCGAAGCGAGAGATCCCGTCGAACCCCACCACCCAGATCGAACCGTCATCCAACATCACCATCTGACAGAGACAGTCACTCACGAGTCCGTCGGCACCCGTCCAGGTTGTCCACGATTCAGGGATCCTGGGCGCACTGTCGATCGTCTCGCCAATGGTGCCTCTTGCCAGCCAAACGACGGAACCAACTGCTGCGAGCATGACCACCGCTGCGCTTGCAGCGATCGCGACTGCGCGAGACCAACGCGGCTTCCCCAGCGGCTTGGGTTGGCTGAGTGAGGTACTCATGGTTTCCCTCCTCTCCACGATCGAGGCGGTGGAAGCCTTCACAACGTGCGGCTCCATCCGAAGCGCTTCCGCGTCCGGTTCGGGGTTGGATCGCCGGAGCAGGTCCTCGATGTGGTGTTCGTTCAACACTTCGGCTCCCTTGTGGCGGTCTCCGTTCCGGACCTCCTATCAGGCATATGTCCGGTCGCACGCAGCGCTTGTCGCATTCGTTGGAGAGCTCGATGGACCCGGGCATCAACGGCAGACTTGGAGCAGTCGAGCATTGAGCCAATCTCCGAATGGGTGAGGTCCTCCCAGTAGGCGAGACGGAGGAGTTCCTGGTCCTTGAGGCGCAGCGTGGCGAGAGCGTCGAGCGCGGCCTGCTCATCGAGGTTCCGCAAGACGACGGTCTCCGGCTGCTCGGGTCCTGTGTGTCGTTGGCGTCCCAATCGCGCAACGAGACGACCGAAGCGCCGGGCGCTGCGATTGCGGTTGCGCAGCACGCCGTGAGCCACGCCGTAGAGCCAGAGGATCGCCTCGTCGTCCGGCGGCACGACGTCGATCCGGCGCCACGCAACGGCGAAGACCTCGTCAGCGGCGTCGGGGGCGTCGTCTCGCCCGATGCGGCGGGCGAAGTAGGCGAGCACGTCGGGGTGATGGCAGTCGTAAAGACGCCGGAACCTCAACTCGCGGGCCGGGGTGCTCACTGCACCCCCCTTCCTTCCGCCCTACCTCAAGTATGTCCGGTCCGGCGGTCCGCTTGTGAGGAAAACGCGAACGTTTGTGTCTAGAACCACAACAGATGTGGTTCTAGACACAAACGATGCAGATGGGCGAGGCCTGGTTCTACCCCTCGGCGAGGACAGAGCAGATCGTCTCGGTCATGAGAGCGGCCACGACATACGGATCGGCGTTCGCGTTCGGACGACGATCCTCGATGTAGCCCTTCTGGTCCTTCGCCGTCTGCCACGGGATCCGCACCGAAGCCCCCCGGTCCGACACGCCGTATGAGTACTCCGTCCACGGTGCCGTCTCGTGCAGGCCCGTGAGGCGGCGTTGGATCCCGGCGCCGTATTTCTCGATGTGCTCGTCGGCCTTGGTGCCGAGGGCTTCACAGGCGGCGATGATCGGGTCGTAGGACTCGCGCATCGCCTTCGTGGAGAAGTTCGTGTGCATGCCAGCGCCGTTCCAGTCGCCCTCGACCGGCTTCGGGTTGAGATGCGCAGAGATGTCGTAGTCCTCGGCGATCCGATAGAGCAGCCACCTGGCCATCCACAGA